>NZ_JBVVQQ010000001.1:0-38138 GCF_055811135.1 Mesorhizobium sp. WSM4817
CCCCCCCCCCCCCCCCCCCCCCCCCCCCCCCCCCCCCCCGCCCCCCCCCCCCCCCCCCCCCCCCCCCCCCCCCCCCCGCCCCCCCCCCCCCCCCCCCCCCCCCCCCCCCGCCCCCCCCCCCCCCCCCCCCCCCCCCCCCCCCCGGGGGGGGGGGGCGCCCCCCCCCCCCCCCCCCGCTGATCACTGCACGGCCCTAATGGCTTCGACCATCGCCTTCAGCTTGTCGTCCTTGACGTGCTTTTCGTAGACCGGTCCCATCGCGTCGATGAAGGGCTGCTTGTCCGGCGTCGTGATCTGCGAACCGGCCGCCTCGACCTTGGCACGCGATTCCTTGACCTTGGCGGCCCACAGCTCACGCTGCTTGGCGACGCTTTCCTTGGCGGCCGCTTTGAAGATCGCCTGGTCTTCCGGCGTCAGCTTGTCCCAGCTCGACTTCGCCATGACAAAGGCTTCCGGCACCATCGTGTGCTCGTCGAGCGAATAGTGCTTGGCGACTTCCGCATGCTTGGCGGTGTCGTAGCTCGGAAAATTGTTCTCCGCGCCGTCGATGACCCCGGTTTCGATCGCCGAATACACCTCGCCATACGGCATCGGCGTCGCGTTGGCGCCGAGTGCGGCCACCATGTCGACGAAGATGTCGGACTGGATGACGCGGAATTTCAAGCCGGCCATATCGGCTACAGTGTTGATCGGCTTCTTCGAATTGTAGAAGGAGCGCGCGCCGCCGTCATAAAAGGCGAGCAGCACCAGCCCGACCTGTTCGAACGCCGCCGCGATCTGGTCGCCGACTGGTCCGTCCATGACCTTGTGCATATGGTCTTCCGAGCGGAAGATGTAGGGCAGCGAGGGCACGGTGGTTTCGGGGATGAGTCCGTTGAACGGCGCCATCGAGACGCGGTTGAGGTCGATCACGCCGGAGCGCACCTGCTCGATCGTGTCCTTTTCCTCGCCGAGTTGCGCGGAATGATAGACATCGACCGAATAGCGGCCGGCCGTACGCTCCTTCACCAGCTCGCCAAAATATTTGACAGCCTCGACCGTCGGATAGCCGTCCGGGTGCGTGTCGGACGAGCGCAGGACCGTCTGGGCGCTTGCCGTTCCGGCCATCAGTGCGGCGGCCAGTAGCGTAGCTCCCGCCAGTCTAGAAAAATGCAGCATTGGTTCCTCCCGTTTGAACGATGGCGGCAAGCGCCGTTAGAGCCGGTACGCCTTTTTCGCGAGCGTATAGGCAAGTTCCTGCGCCAGCTCGTGCGCCTCGTCCTCGCGGAGCCGGTGCTCGGCGACGAGACGCGCAAGAAAGGCGCAATCGACCCGACGCGCCACATCGTGGCGAGCTGGGATGGATGGAAAGGCGCGGGTGTCGTCGTTGAAGCCGACGGTGTTGTAGAAGCCGGCTGTCTCGGTGGTCATCTCGCGGAACCGGCGCATGCCCTCCGGGCTGTCGTGGAACCACCAGGCCGGCCCGAGCTTCAGCGCCGGATAGACGCCGGCGAGCGGCGCCAGTTCGCGCGCATAGCTGGTCTCATCGAGCGTGAAGAGGATGACGGTGACGTCGCGCTCCAGCCCGACGCAATCGAGCAGCGGCTTCAGCGCCGTCACATAGTCGGTTCTGGTCGGGATATCGAAACCCTTGTCCCTGCCGAACTTGTGGAAGACGGCAGGCGAATGATTGCGCCAGGAGCCGGGATGGATCTGCAGGACGAGCCCATCGTCGCGGCTCATCTTGGCCATCTCGGTCACCATCTGGGCGCGAAACAGTTTTCGCTCACGCTCGTCGTCCGAGCCCCGGCGGATGCAGTTGAACAGCTCCTGCGCGGCGGCATCCGACAGATTGGCGGTCTCCGCTGTCGGATGGCCGTGATCCGACGCGGTCGCGCCAAAACTTTTGAAGAAGGCCCTTCTCTGGCGATGCGCATCGAGATAGCCGGCCCAGCTGCCGGTGTCGCAGCCGGTGATGTCGCCGAGCCGATCGAGATTGGCAGAAAAGCCTTCGAAATCGGGATCGACGACGGCGTCCGGCCGATAGGCGGTGACGACGCGGCCCTCCCAGCCGCTGTCGCGGATCATCTGGTGCCATCTGAGATCGTCGAGCGCGCCTTCGGTCGTCGCGATGACCTCAATGTTGAAGCGCTCGAACAGGGCTCGCGGGCGAAAATTCTCCCACTGCAGCAAGGTCGAGATCGTGTCGTAGTGGGCGTCGGCGGTTGCGGCCGTCAGCGGCTCTTCGATGCCGAACAGGTAGGCAAGCACATGGTCGAGCCATAACCGCGTCGGCGTGCCGCGGAACAGATAATAGTGCTCGGCGAAGCGGCGCCAGATCGTCCTGCCGTCGGTCTCCACCGGTGAGCCGTCGAGCGTTGGCACGCCGAGATCCTCGAGCCGGACGCCCTGGCTGAACAGCATGCGGAAGATGTAATGGTCCGGCACAACAAGCAATTGCGCTGGATCGGAAAACGCCTCGTTGAGCGCATACCAGCGCGGATCGGTGTGACCGTGCGGGCTGACGATCGGCAGATCCTTGACAGCGGCGTAGAGATCGCGGGCGAGCGACAGCGGACGCGCCTCCGAGGGAAACAGCAGATCCGGATCGGTCAATGCGGCCACGTCGTTCCTCCCAACCCGGCCATCGGTAGGATCGCAAAGAAATAATGTCAACATACAAAAAATAGATTGTTGTATGATGACTTTAACGCGGCCTCAGCCCATTGTGCGGGAACGAAACGGATGCTACGCCGCATGCTGGCCACGCCCGGCACGAGCTCGATCAGACCCATCGCACGATGACAGACAGACGCCTTTCCAACAGCACGCGGCAGGCATTACCGGCTTCGGTCGCGGTCCCCGGATACGACCGCAACCGTGTCGTACCCGGCATCGTCCATCTCGGCGTCGGCGCATTCCACCGCGCCCATCAGGCAGCCTATGTCGACGACTGCCTGGAGGCAGGAGAAACGGATTGGGGCATTGTCGGCGTCTCGCTGCGAAGCGCCGACACACGCGACGCGCTGGCGCCGCAGGACGGACTTTACACGCTGGCGGTCAGGAGCAGCGACAGCGAAAGCCTGCGCGTCGTCGGCTCGATCCTGTCGATGCTGGTGGCGCCGGAAGATCCCGGTGCGGTGCTGGCCGCGCTGACTGATCCGCGCACCGCCATCGTCACACTGACGATCACCGAAAAAGCCTATCTCAGGGCGGCGGGTGGCGGACTGGACACAGCCCATCCCGACATCGTCCACGATTTGGCCAACCCGCGAATGCCGCGGACGGCGCATGGTTTTCTGGCCGAATCGCTTGCGCGCCGCCGCGTCGCCGGTATCCAGCCATTCACCGTGCTGTGCTGCGACAATCTCCCTGCCAATGGCGCCACGCTGCGCCGGCTGCTGGTCGAATTCGGCGCTTTGCGCGGTACCGATCTCGCCCGCCACATCGCTGACGAGGTGGCATTTCCGTCGAGCATGGTCGATCGCATCGTGCCGGCGACCACCGATGCCGACCGGGCACGGATATCGGGCCAGCTCGGCGTCGTCGACGCCTGGCCTGTCATGACCGAGCCGTTCTGCCAATGGGTGGTCGAAGACGATTTCCCGGCGGGCAGGCCCGCCTGGGAAAGGTTCGGCGTCACCATGGTCGGTGACGTCGGGCCGTTCGAGGACATGAAACTGCGCCTGCTCAACGGCTCGCATTCGGCGATCGCCTATCTTGGCCTGCTCAGCGGCTATGAGACGGTCGACCGCGCCTTCGCCGATCCGGCG
The DNA here is from genome assembly GCF_055811135.1 of Mesorhizobium sp. WSM4817. NCBI lineage: Bacteria > Pseudomonadati > Pseudomonadota > Alphaproteobacteria > Hyphomicrobiales > Phyllobacteriaceae > Mesorhizobium > Mesorhizobium sp. WSM4817. Next base: position 3,753 of record NZ_JBVVQQ010000001.1, read on the forward strand.
ATCCGGCAATTCGTCGACGGATTGTGGGCCGAGGCGATCACGACACTGCCGAAAGACGCCGGGCTCGACACGACCGACTACACGGCCCAGCTCGCCAAGCGTTATTCGAACACCGCGCTCGCCCATCGGACGGCGCAGATCGCCAATGATGGCAGCCAGAAACTGCCTCAGCGCATCATTGCCTCGGCAATGGAGCGGATGAGTAACGGTGCCCCGCCCGCCTATCTGATGCTGGTGGTGGCCGCCTGGATCGCGGCTTGCGAGGCGCGCGGCAAAGCCTTGCCGGAAAACCACTTCACCGACCCGCTCGACTTGGCTTTGGCCGCACTCGACACTCGGCATCTGCCGGCTGGCGAAGCGGTGGTGGCGGTGTTCGACCTGGCCGGCTTCGCCAAGGGCGGTGCCGAGCGCCTGACGCTGATCGACCTCGCGGCCGCCCATCTCGAACGCCTGCGCCAGGGCGGCGTGGCTGCTGCTTTCACAGCGCTGGGCATTGAGGGCGAAAAGCTCTGAGGCCGGCCTGCAACGCGCCATGCGCGCGGTAGATCGCGAACAGGCTGAGGCACTTACCTTCTCCCCTTGTGGGAGAAGGTGGCCTCGCGAAGCGAGGTCGGATGAGGGGTGCTCCAGCTTGGCGCCGACAGCACTCCGTCCAACACCCCTCTTCCGTCTTGGCGCTGCGCGCCAATCCACCTTCTCCCACAAGGAGGGCTTTGCACAGAATCGGATTGGTGATTCCGTGGGCAAGGAAGAGAGGGAGATGATTCGGATGGTCGATCGTGTTCTTGGTCAACTGAGTCTGGCGGACGGGCTGGCGTGGTCGGATACGACGCAGCTCGACCAGATTGCGACCGTCATCGACTGGATGCCGATCCGGGCACTTCTTGGTCAGCGCAGCGGGCCGGGCAAGGGCAACACCAGCTATCCAGCCGAGACATTGCTGCGCTGTCTGTTTTTGGGCGTGTGGAACAATCTCAGCGACCCCGCCCTTGAGATGCAACTGCGCGACCGGCTGTCGTTCCGCCGCTTTGCCGGCTTCAGCCTGTCGGACCGCACGCCGGACCATTCGACGCTGTGGCGCTTCCGCGAAGAGCTGAAGCGCGACGGGCTGATTGATCGGGTGTTCGAAGAGATCACCCGGCAGTTTGAGCAGAAGGCCCTGATCCTCAAGCGCGGCACGCTGATTGATGCATCGTTCATGCGGGCCGCCGCCCGCCCACCGGCGAAGCCGAAGAAGGGTGAGGAGACGTCGGCGAGGCCATCGGCCGACCCCGATGCGCGTTGGGGACGCAGGGCAAAAAGACGGTGTTCGGCTATAAGGTGCACAACGGCGTCGACGAGGCTCACACGCTGATCCGGCGGATGCACTTCACCGATGCTTCGATCACCGACACCGAGCCGGCCGACACGTTGATCTGCGGCGACGAGGAGGCGGCCTATGGCGACCAGGCCTATTACACCCATGCCCGGCATGCCCGGCTTAAGCAGGCCGGCATCAAGGACCGGTTGATGCATCGGCCCAACAAGCACCATCCGCTGACGCCGCGCCAGAAGCAGCGCAACCGCCTGATCTCCAAGGTGCGGGCGGCGGTGGAGCGGCCGTTTGCGGTGTTCAAGCAGCGCTACGGCATGCGGCGGCTGCGCTTCTTCAACCTGGCGACCAACCGGACGCAGTGCGTGCTTGCCGGCTGCGGCTACAATCTGCAACGGGCGGCGGCCGTCCTCTTCCCGGTGAGGAAGCCGGGATGAAGGGGCGGAGTCTGCCCAAAATCCGCCGGGGGGCGATTGGGGCCCCGAGGCGGGCAAAAATGCCCTGCAACCGGGCCAATGTGGCTTGATTGCGGTTCAAAAAACGCCCCATGCGCCATCTGCGCCAAACTTCGGCCCCGTGCAAAGCCCTCACAAGGGGAGAAGGCAAGAGGGCGCCCCGCCCTATGCCGGCAAAATCGCGCCTTCGAGTGTGGTGAGCTGGCTAAGGAACTGCTCGGCCTTGCTGCGCGTCTCGTCGTCCTTGGCGTCGGCGACGTCTTCCCTGGCTTCCTGGATACGACGGGCGAGGTCGGCGCGGTCGATGTCGCCGACGGCTACAGCCGATTCGGCCAGCAGCGTGCAGCCGGCCGGAACAATGTCGGCAAAGCCGCCGAACACGACGTAGCGCTCTGCCTTGCCTTCTGCGGTCTTCACCGTGACGACGCCGGGCTTGATCGTGGTCATGACCGGCGCGTGATGGGCCATGACGGTCATTTCGCCTTCGGCGCCGGGAATGACGACGGATTCGACCTGCTCGGAAACCAGCAGGCGCTCCGGCGAGACCAGTTCGAATTTGAAAGCTTCAGGCATGATCAACTCAGCGAATGGTGAATGGTGAATGGTGAATGGTCCGAAAGACCTTCACTCAGCCTCGATTTCCTGTCCGCTGCTCCCCATTCACAATTCACTATTGACCATTCACCAATCACGCCGCTTCGGCCGCCAGGCGCTGTGCCTTCTCGACCGCTTCTTCGATGCCGCCGACCATGTAGAAGGCGGCTTCCGGCAGGTGGTCGTAGTCGCCGTTGCAGAGGCCCTTGAAGCCCTTGATGGTGTCGGCGAGATCGACCAGCTTGCCCGGCGCGCCGGTGAACACTTCGGCGACGAAGAAGGGCTGCGACAGGAAGCGCTCGATCTTGCGGGCGCGGGCCACCGTCTGCTTGTCCTCTTCCGACAGCTCGTCCATGCCCAGGATGGCGATGATGTCCTGCAGCGACTTGTAGCGCTGCAGGATCGACTGCACCTGGCGGGCGACCTGGTAGTGCTCTTCGCCGACGACCATCGGGTCGAGCATGCGCGAGGTCGAATCGAGCGGATCGACGGCCGGATAGATGCCCTTTTCCGAGATCGCGCGGTTGAGCACGGTCGTCGCGTCAAGGTGGGCGAACGAGGTCGCCGGCGCCGGGTCGGTTAGATCGTCGGCCGGCACGTAGATAGCCTGCACCGAGGTGATCGAGCCCTTGGTCGTCGTCGTGATGCGCTCCTGCAGCGCGCCCATGTCGGTGGCCAGCGTCGGCTGATAGCCCACGGCCGAGGGGATACGGCCGAGCAGCGCCGACACTTCGGAGCCCGCCTGCGTGAAGCGGAAGATGTTGTCGACGAAGAACAGCACGTCCTGGCCCTGGTCGCGGAAATATTCGGCAACAGTCAGGCCGGTCAGGCCGACGCGGGCGCGCGCGCCCGGCGGCTCGTTCATCTGGCCATAGACGAGCGCCGCCTTGGATCCTTCGCCGCCGCCCTTCTTGTTGACGCCGGACTCGATGAACTCATGATAGAGATCGTTGCCTTCGCGGGTGCGCTCACCGACGCCGGCGAACACCGAGAAGCCGCCATGCGCCTTGGCGACGTTGTTGATCAATTCCTGGATCAGCACCGTCTTGCCGACGCCGGCGCCGCCGAACAGGCCGATCTTGCCGCCGCGGGCATAGGGTGCCAGCAGGTCGAGAACCTTGATGCCGGTGACCAGGATTTGTGCTTCCGTCGACTGCTCGACATAGGTCGGCGCCGGCTGGTGGATGGAGCGCATCTCGATGCCATCGACCGGGCCTGCCTCGTCGACCGGCTCGCCGATGACGTTGATGATGCGGCCGAGCATGCCCGGACCGACCGGCACGGTGATCGGCGCGCCGGTGTCATAGACGTCCTGGCCGCGAACCAGACCTTCGGTCGAGTCCATGGCGATGCAGCGCACCGTGTTCTCGCCGAGATGCTGAGCCACCTCGAGCACGAGACGATTGCCGACATTGGACGTTTCCAGGGCGTTCAGGATCGCCGGCAGATGTTCGCCGAACTGCACGTCGACAACGGCGCCGATGACCTGGCGAACCTTGCCGGCCAAGCCGGTCTTGTTGATGGCAACGGTCGGCGCCTTCGCCGCGGCAGCCTTGGCGGGCGCTGCCGCCTTCTTGGCCGGAGCCGCCTTCGCTGCCGCTGCCGGAGCCTTTGCCGGTGCTGCCGCCGTCGCGGCGGTCTTCGGGGCCGCCTTCTGGGGGGTCGCTGCTTTCGCCATCGTCTTTACCCTTTTCGTCTCTTTGTTTCTCACGCGATCCGCCTGAAGGTCGCCGACCTTCATGGGAACGCGCCTAGAGCGCCTCGGCGCCCGAAATGATTTCGATCAATTCCTTGGTGATCTGCGCCTGCCGCTGGCGGTTGTAGGTGATCGACAATTTGTTGATCATGTCGCCTGCGTTGCGCGTCGCATTGTCCATGGCGCTCATCTTGGCGCCCATCTCGCCGGCGGCGTTTTCGAGCAGGGCGCGAAAAACCTGTACGGAAATGTTGCGCGGAATGAGATCGGAGAGGATTTCGCCCGGCTCCGGCTCGTATTCATAGACGGCACTGCCGCCGTCCGTCGCTTCGGCGGTAGCGGTAGGCACGCCTGCCGGGATGATCTGCTGGGTTGTCGGGATCTGGCTGATCACCGATTTGAACTGCGAGTAAAACAGCGTGCAGATGTCGAAGCCGCCCTCGTTGAAGAGCTGGATGACCTTCTTGGCAATGCCATCGGCATTGACGAAGCCCAGCGTCTTCACCTCGCGCAAGTCGACGCGCTCGAGGATCAGCGCCGCATAGTCGCGACGCAGGATGTCGAACCCCTTCTTGCCGACGCAGATGATCTTGACCTGTTTCCCGTCGGCCAAAAGCTTGCGGATGTGGTCGCGGGCAAGGCGTGCGATCTGCGAATTGAAGCCGCCGCACAGACCACGCTCGGCGGTGCAGACGACGAGCAGATGCACGTCGTCCTTGCCGGTGCCGGTCATCAGCGCCGGGGCCTCGCCGCCGCCGCCGATCGCCTGGGTGATGTTGGCCAGCACCGCGCCCATGCGCTCCGAATAGGGGCGCGCTGCTTCCGCCGCCTCCTGCGCGCGGCGCAGCTTCGCCGCGGCGACCATCTGCATCGCCTTGGTGATCTTCTGCGTCGCCTTGACCGAGGCGATACGGTTACGAAGGTCTTTTAGTGAAGGCATGCTTCAAACCTGATCCCGTCCGTCCGGCCGTCGTTCAAGCAAAGGTCTTGGCGAAGGTGTCGATCTCCGCCTTCAGCTTGGCGCGCAGATCGTCCGACAGCGCCTTCTCCTTGCGGATGCCGTCGAGCACCTCCTTGCCGGCCGAGCGCATGTGGCTGAGCAAGCCATGCTCGAATTTGCTGACCTGGTCGATCGCCAACTTGTCGAGATAGCCGTTGACGCCGGCGAAGATCACCGCGACCTGTTCTTCGACCCTGAGCGGCGAGAACTGCGGCTGCTTCAGGAGTTCGGTCAGGCGTGCACCGCGGTTGAGCAGGCGCTGCGTCGCGGCGTCGAGGTCGGAGCCGAACTGGGCGAAGGCCGCCATTTCGCGGTACTGCGCGAGCTCGCCCTTGATGGAGCCGGCGACCTGCTTCATCGCCTTGATCTGCGCCGAGGAGCCGACGCGCGACACCGACAGGCCGACATTGACCGCCGGGCGGACGCCCTGGAAGAACAGATTGGTTTCCAGGAAGATCTGGCCGTCGGTGATCGAGATGACGTTGGTCGGGATATAGGCCGACACGTCGTTGGCCTGGGTCTCGATGATCGGCAGAGCCGTCAACGAGCCGCCGCCATTGTCGTCATTGAGCTTGGCGGCCCGCTCCAGCAGGCGCGAATGAAGGTAGAAGACGTCGCCCGGATAGGCTTCGCGGCCAGGCGGGCGGCGCAGCAGCAGCGACATCTGGCGATAGGCGACGGCCTGCTTCGACAGATCGTCGTAGCTGATCAGCGCGTGCATGCCGTTGTCGCGGAAATATTCGCCCATCGTGCAGGCGGTGAACGGCGCCAGGAACTGCATCGGCGCCGGATCGGAAGCGGTGGCGGCGATGATGATCGAATAATCGAGCGCGCCGCGCTCTTCGAGAACTTTCACGAACTGCGCAACGGTCGAGCGCTTCTGGCCGACGGCGACGTAGACGCAGTAGAGCTTTTCCTTCTCCGGGCCGTGCTCGTGCACCGATTTCTGGTTGAGCATTGTGTCGAGGATGATCGCGGTCTTGCCGGTCTGGCGATCGCCGATGACCAGCTCGCGCTGGCCGCGGCCGACCGGGATCAGCGCATCGATGGCCTTGAGGCCGGTCGACATCGGCTCGTTCACCGATTTGCGCGGAATGATGCCGGGCGCCTTGACGTCGACGCGCTTGCGCTCGGTCGCCTGGATCGGGCCCTTGCCGTCGATCGGGTTGCCGAGCGCATCGACGACGCGGCCGAGCAGGCCCATGCCGACCGGCGTATCGACGATGGCGCCGGTGCGCTTGACGATATCGCCTTCCTTGATGTCTCGGTCGGCGCCGAAGATGACGACGCCGACATTGTCAGCTTCGAGATTGAGCGCCATGCCGCGGATGCCGCCGGGGAATTCGACCATCTCGCCGGCCTGGACATTGTCGAGGCCGTAGACGCGGGCGATGCCGTCACCGACGGACAGAACCTGGCCGACTTCGGAGACCTCGGCCTCCTTGCCGAAATTCTTGATCTGGTCTTTCAGAATTGCGGAAATTTCCGCGGCGCGGATGTCCATCAGCCGACCTCTTTCAGTGCAAGCTTGAGCGAATTGAGTTTGGTTTTGAGCGACGTATCGATCTGGCGCGAGCCTATCTTGACCACCAGCCCGCCGAGCAACGACGGATCGACGGTCACGGTGATCGCGACATCCTTGCCGGCAACGCTTTTCAGCGCCGCCTTCAGCTCGGTTTGCTGGGCGTCGGTCAGCGCATGCGCCGAGGTCACTTCAGCGGCGGTCTCGCCACGATGCTCGGCGGCGATCTGGCGGAATGCCTTGATCATGCCGGGAATGGCGAACAGACGGCGGTTCTGGGCGACGACGCGCAGGAAATTGCCGGTGAGGCCGGTGATCCCTGCCTTGTCGGCGATCGCCGCAATGGCCTTGGCCTGGTCCTCGCTGGAGAACACCGGGCTATTGATCAGGCGGGTCAGATCAGCACTGCCTTCGAGCATCGCCGCGAAACTGTTGAGGTCGGCCTCGACCTGGCCGACCGAATTCGCCTGGAGCGCGAGCTCGAACAGCGAACCCGCATAGCGCTCTGCGACACCTGAGATTGGCGATGACGATTGGGCCACGGACCGTCTTTTCTCTTGTCTGACAGGCCGCAGATTATTGGCGCGAGCGAAAACTCTGGCTAAATCTTTGACCTTACTGCATTTTTCCAAGCACGAAGACGCGGCTTCCGCTATCCCCGGCCGAAAGTCGATTGCCGTCTAGCACAGGCATTTTAAGACCGCAATGCGTCGCCCCGCATGGTTTTCAGGCACTATTGTCGCATCCGGCGGCGCGGTTCGACCGCCGGTCCCGAATTAGCCTTTGATTCAAGGCACAAAGCCGAAAGCGAAGGCAAGCGGCAGCGCCGCCAGCACCAGTTCGACCACGATGGACGCCCAGTTGAAAGGTGTGTTGGCGCTGTCCGACATCATCGACAGCAGGCGACCGAAGGCGGTGAACAGCCAGGAAAAGCCAAGCGCCATGTAGAGCAGCGGTTGCGCCAGCAGAATGCAGCACAGGCCGACGCCGAGATAGAAGCCTGACATCCTGCCGCGCCCTTCGGCGATCGCCGCCGCCTTTTCGGGCTTGACCTGCAGTCTGAGTATCCGGAAAGCCAGTGCCGGCGCCAGGAACAACATCAGCCCGAACAGCAAGGTCACGACGGCGCTCGACCACGCCAGCCACTCGCCCTGGCTCATCGGCCACGGAAACGTAAATTCCATACTGTCCCCTCGCAAATGGCTGTTTCGAAATTTCGGGCATTCTAGCGAAGCAAGAGCCATGCGCCAGATGCGCGTCACGAATTACGGGCGCGCATCAGTCCAACGCGAACACGACCGCCGCCTCGGTATAGATGCGCGTCGTACCAAGAGCTTCATGACGGGCTGTTCCTCCTTTATGGAACGCTATGCATTATGACCACATGAGACCACACAGGGAGTGAGGCGCTCGAGGTGTGGTGCTGGAATATATTGCAAGACCCGCCTGCGGCCGACTAGACTAACTCCAAACGCCTCACAAAAAGCTCTGCGGGTCGATGTCGACCTGCACGCGCACCGAGCCCCGCAGCTTCGGTCCCTCGGCCAGCATGGTGCGGATGAACCCTTGCATGTCGGCGCGCCGCTCGCCCTGGATCAGCAGGCGAAAGCGATGGCGGCCGCCGATCAGCGACAGCGGCGCCTCGGCCGGGCCGAGCACGAACAGATCGGCGGCCTGAGGTGCGGCGCGCCGCAAACCCCGCGCATGGCCCTCCGCTTCCGCCCGCGTCGCAGCACTGACGATGACGCCGGCGAGCCGGCCGAAAGGCGGCAGCACCGCCCGTTCGCGCTCAGCGATTTCGCGCTCGTAAAAAGCCTCGGCGTCGCCGGAGACGATCGCCCGCATGACCGGGTGGTCGGGCTGGAAGGTCTGCAGCAGGCCAAGGCTCTTCTTGCCGGTGCGGCCGGCGCGGCCGGTCACCTGGCTGAGTAGCTGGAAGGTGCGTTCGGCGGCGCGCGGATCGCCATTGGCCAGGCCGAGGTCGGCGTCGACCACGCCAACCAGTGTCATGTTGGGGAAATTGTGGCCCTTGGCGACGAGCTGCGTGCCGATGACGATGTCGGCCTCGCCATTTGCGATGGCTTCAAGCTCCAGCCTCAGCCGCCGCACGCCGCCCATCAGGTCGGACGACAGGACGATGGTGCGGGCGTCGGGGAAATGCGCGACGACCTCTTCGGCGATGCGCTCGACGCCCGGCCCGCAGGCGACCAGATGGTCGAGCGTGCCGCATTCCGGGCAGGCCTCGGGCCGCCGCTCATTGTGCCCGCAATGGTGGCAGACGAGCTGGCCGCGAAAGCGGTGCTCGACCAGCCAGGCCGAGCAGACCGGGCAACCGAAGCGATGGCCGCAGACCCGGCACAGCGTCAGCGGCGCATAGCCGCGCCGGTTGAGGAACAGCAGTGACTGTTCCTTCTTCTCCAGTGTCTGGCGCATATGGCCAAGCAGCACCGGCGACAGGAAGCCGCCGCGTGCCGGCGGGGCGCGGCGCATGTCGATCGTCTTCAGGTCGGGAAGCGCCGCCTCGGCAAAGCGCGCCGAAAGCACCGCCCTGCTATAGCGGCCTTGGCTCGCATTGACCCGGCTTTCGACCGACGGTGTCGCCGAGGCGAGCACGACCGGAAAGCCGCCGATGTGGCCGCGCACCACCGCCATGTCGCGGGCATTGTAGAAGACGCGGTCTTCCTGCTTGTAGGCGGGGTCGTGCTCCTCGTCGACGACGATCAGCCCAAGCTCCCTGAACGGCAAAAACAGCGCCGAACGCGCGCCGGCAACGACGCGCACGCCACCCTCCGCCACCTGCCGCCAGACACGCTCGCGCATCCTTGGCGGCAGGTCCGAGTGCCATTCGGCCGGCTTGGCGCCGAACCGTTCCTGGAAGCGCTCGAGGAAGGCGTGGGTCAGCGCGATCTCCGGCAGCAGGATCAGCACCTGCTTGCCGCGGTCGAGCGCCGCCGACACCGCCTCGAAATAGACCTCGGTCTTGCCCGATCCGGTCACCCCGTCGAGCAGCGTGACGCCGAATGCGCCGGCCGCGACATTGCTGTGCAGCATCTCGGCTGCATCGCGCTGGTCCGGCATCAGCGATGGCTGGGCGTGGCCTGGGTCGGGTGCTGCGACCACCGGTCGCGGCGGGATCATGACGGTCTCGAACACGCCTTGCGCCTTCAGCCCGTCGATCACCGTCGACGACACGCCGGCCGCATGCGCCAGCCCGGACCGCGTCCAGGCGAGCCCGCCTTCGGCTGTCTCCAGCACGCGCATCCTCGCATCCGTCACACGGTCGGGTCTGGCCAAGGTGCGTTGCAGCCCTTCGATCCACGGTTCCGGGTCGAAGGCCTCCGGCGCCCGCAGCAGCATACGCGCCACCATGCCGGGCGGCGACAGCGTGTATTGCGCGATCCAGTCGACGAAGCGGCGCATAGCGCGGTCGATGGGCGGGCAGTCGAAGACCTGCTCGATCGGGCGCAGTTTTTTGGCATCGACCTTTTCGACGGCTCCGTCCCAGACGATGCCGGCGACCTGGCGCGGGCCGAGCGGAACGCGCACGATCGAGCCCGGCACCACGCGCATGCCGGCGGGCACGGCATAGGTGTAGGGGCGCTCGGCGGGCATCGGCACCAGCACCGGTGCGGCCGCGACAAAGGGCGAATCTTCGATCATGAGGCGTGACCTTGCCCCGACTTTGGTCTAGATCAAAGTCCGACCCCAAATGTGCATGACACGCACTAGAGCGACGTGCGTCCATCCGGACGCACAAAGTACGCTCTAGAACTTTAAACCTCGCATCGTGCTTCCGAAAATCGATTCGATTTTCGGGCCGATGCGATAAAAATCTTCAGGAGACCGTCATGAAATTTTTTGTCGACACCGCCGATGTCAAGGAAATCCGTGAACTGAATGATTTGGGGCTGCTCGACGGCGTCACCACCAATCCTTCGCTGATCCTCAAATCCGGCGGCAAGATCGCCGACGTCACAAGAGAGATCTGCGAGATCGTCAAGGGACCGGTCTCGGCCGAAGTCGTCGCCACCGAATACAAGGACATGATGGCGGAGGCCAAGATCCTGGCAAGGATCGCCGATAATGTCTGCATCAAGGTGCCGCTGACGCTCGACGGCCTGAGGGCCTGCAAGGACATCCGGTCGGACGGCCGCATGGTCAATGTTACGCTGTGCTTCTCGGCCACCCAGGCGCTGCTCGCCGCCAAGGCCGGTGCCTCCTTCATCTCGCCCTTCGTCGGCCGCATCGACGACAGCGGCTGGGACGGCATGGAGCTGATTGCGGATATCCGAACCATCTACGACAATTATGATTTCCAGACCGAGATCCTGACCGCCTCGGTGCGCACGGTGAACCATGTCAAGCAGGCCGCACTGATCGGTGCCGACGTCATCACCGCGCCGCCGGCGACGCTGAAGGCGCTGGTCAAGCACCCGCTGACCGACAAGGGCCTGGAGCAATTCCTCGCCGACTGGGCCAAGACCGGCCAGACAATCGGCTGAAATCAAGACGCGGTGTTCACATAAAAAAGGCCGAGCAATCGGCCTTTTTTTGCGCCAGCAATCAGGCCTGGGCGGTAACCGGAACGTCTCGGCCCAAGCCGAAAAATTCTAACCGGCCACTGTCTTGCCGTGCTTGACCAGATCCTGCGCGATCGACAGGCGCAGCAGATCCGCCAGCTCGCGCGCCGCGCGGTTCTCGGCGTCGATTTGCGCCCGGTAGGAGGCAAACTCCTGACGCGGCCTGTCGAAGGACGACGCTATCGAGCGCTTGCCGGTCGCGATGGTCTTGCCGGTCCTGGCGTCGGTCAGGAGATAATTCGCGGTCAGTGTCACCGTGCCCGCCGTTGGCTCGTCGTCATCGGTCGTGATTTGCACGGTTGCAGCGGATTCAACAAGTTCGGTAACGCCGAGATCGAGCGAATAGGCGGGGGACGCCGGCTCGCCCGCACCCTGGCCGAGCGCGAAGATCAGATTGTTGCGGACCTGCTGGGCGTAACGGGTGTTGACCGGTTTGACCGAGATGGACCCGAGTTCGGCGGCAGCCCCGACTTGCGAGCCGGCCGACAGCGGCGCGCTCGAATAGAGCGGGCGCACCGTGCAGGCCGAAACCAGCGCAACCGAAGCGACCAGGCCATACAGCGTTATACGGCGCAGCAAATGCGTCACTTCTTTCTTCCTCGGATCAGGCAACCACATTGACGATCCTCTGCGGGACGATGATCACCTTGCGCGGTGCCCTACCTTCAAGCGCTTTCTGCACGAAGTCGAGAGCCAGAACCGCTTTTTCGACGGCACCTTGGTCCGCGTCGCGGGCAATTGTCAAATCGCCGCGCTTCTTGCCGTTGACCTGAACCGGCAGCACGATCTCGCTGTCGACGACAAGCGCCGGATCATAGACGGGCCAAGGCCGTTCGGCGACCAGATCGGTACCGCCGAGCGTCTGCCAGCATTCCTCGGCCAAATGCGGCATGACCGGCGCAATCAGATGGACGAGGATGTCGACGGCCTGCCGGCAGGCAGCCTTGAGCGCCGGATCGGCCTTGCCTTCGGCCGCCTCGTTGAGCGGCGTGGTGAGCGCATTGGCGAGCTCGTAGATGCGGGCAATGGCGCGGTTGAAGGCGAGCTTTTCAGTATCCTCGCCGACCGATTTCAACGCCTTGTGCGCGGCCTTGGAAACAGTCCCTGCCTCGCCCTCCTTCGCCGCTGCCGGTCGGATTCCGGCGAGCGATTCGGCAGCCGTCGACACCAGGCGCCAGATACGCTGGATGAAGCGGTGCGCGCCGGCGGCACCCTCGTCGGTCCATTCGACGTCACGCTCGGGCGGCGAGTCCGACAGCATGAACCAGCGCGCGGTGTCGGCGCCGTAGCCGTCGGTGATCTCTTCCGGGCTCACTGTGTTCTTCTTCGACTTCGACATTTTTTCGAGCGGGCCGATCACCGCCTCTTCGCCGGTCGCGATTTCGATGGCGCGGCGCTTGCCGTCGACGTCTTCCAGCCGCACCTCGCTGGGAGCAAGCCAGCGGCTGTTCGATCCACTGCCGACCCGATAGGTCTCGTGCACCACCATGCCTTGCGTGAACAGGCCCCTGAACGGCTCGGCGAGATCGACATGGCCGGTCTCGCGCATGGCGCGGGTGAAGAAGCGCGAATAGAGCAGGTGCAGAATGGCGTGCTCGATGCCGCCAATATACTGGTCGACCGGCAGCCATTCGGTCGCTGCCTTGGGATCGGTCGGATCGTTCGCCCAGGGTGCGGTGAAGCGGGCGAAATACCAGGACGAATCGACGAAAGTGTCCATCGTGTCGGTTTCACGGCGTGCATCCTTGCCGCATTGCGGGCATTTGACATGCCGCCATGTCGGATGGCGGTCGAGCGGATTGCCCGGCCGGTCGAACTCGATATCGTCCGGCAGCCTGACCGGCAGGTCCGCCTTCGGCACCGGCACCACGCCGCAATCCTCGCAGTGGATCATCGGGATCGGGCAGCCCCAGTAGCGCTGGCGCGAAATGCCCCAGTCGCGCAGGCGGAAGTTGACCTTGCGCTCGGCCATCGGCCGATTGCCGATGGTCTTTTGTTCCAGCAGCTTCGCCACCTCATCGAACGCCTGATCAGGCTTCATGCCGTCGAGGAAGCGCGAATTGATCATCACGCCGTCGCCGACATAGGCCTCATCAATGATCTGGAAATTTCCTTGGTTCTCGCCTTCCGGTATCACCACCGGAATGACCGGCAGGCCATATCGGTTAGCGAAGTCGAGGTCGCGCTGGTCACCGGACGGGCAACCGAATATGGCGCCGGTGCCGTACTCCATCAGCACGAAATTGGCGACATAGACAGGCAGCGTCCAGTTCGCGTCGAACGGATGGACGACTCGTATACCGGTATCCATGCCCTTTTTTTCGGCCGTTTCCAGCGCCGCCACCGAAGTGCCCATGTGGCGAACCTCGTCGATGAACTTGGCCAGCGCCGGATTGTTTTCGGCCGCCTTCTTGGCCAGTGGATGGTCAACTGCGACCGCCATGAAGGAGGCGCCGAAGATGGTGTCAGGCCGCGTCGTGTAGACCTCCAGCTCATCCTCGCCAGCAATCGGCGCGGCCAGCGGCCAGCGGATCAGCAGGCCTTCCGAACGGCCGATCCAGTTCGCCTGCATCAGCTTGACTTTTTCTGGCCACTCGTCGAGGCCCTCCAGCGAGTCCAGCAGGTCCTGCGCATAGTCGGTGATCTTGAAGAACCACTGCGTCAGCTCGCGCTGTTCGACCAGCGCACCGGAGCGCCAGCCGCGTCCGTCGATGACCTGCTCGTTGGCAAGCACCGTCATGTCCTCCGGATCCCAGTTGACCTTGGAGGATTTGCGCGTCACCAGCCCCTTCTCGACGAAATCGAGGAACAGCATCTGCTGGCGGTGGTAGTAGTCGACATCGCAGGTGGCGAATTCGCGCGCCCAGTCGAGCGACAGGCCCATGACCTTGAGCTGCTCGCGCATGGCGGCGATGTTCTGATAGGTCCAGTCCTTGGGATGAACCTTGTTCTGCATCGCCGCGTTCTCGGCCGGCATGCCGAAGGCGTCCCAGCCCATCGGGTGCAGCACGTTGAAACCCTTGGCCCGCTTGTAGCGCGCCACCACGTCGCCCATCGTGTAGTTGCGGGTATGGCCGATATGGATGCGCCCCGACGGATACGGAAACATCTCGAGCACGTAGTATTTCGGACGCGGGTCGTCGTTGTCAGCCTCGAACAGCTTCTTGGCGTCCCAGGCCTTCTGCCATTTGGGCTCTGATGCGCGCGGATTGTATCGTTCGGTTGCCATTGGATGTTTTTCACTTAAAAAGCATGCGCGAACAGCCGGACATGCCCGGCGGCTCAGGAAATGTCGTCGCGGTGTTCACCATGGATTGCCGGACCCGTCAACTGCGACGCCCCGGCCAGGACTAAAACCAGAGTCAGGATATAGGCATGGCGAGCGCCGTCGAACAGTTTTTCACGGTCAAGGCGAGGATCGCCGCCGCCGAGCGCGAGGCAGGACGGCAAGCCGGCGCGGTGACGCTGGTCGCGGTCTCGAAGACCTTCAGCGCCGACGATATCCGCCCGGTCATCGACGCCGGCCAGCGCGTCTTCGGCGAGAACCGCGTCCAGGAAGCACAAGCCAAATGGCCAGCGCTGAAGCAAGCCTTCCCCGACATCGAGCTGCACCTGATCGGTCCGCTGCAGTCGAACAAGGCGAAGGAAGCAGTCGCCCTGTTCGACGTCATCGAGACGGTCGATCGCGAGAAGATCGCCGCCGAACTCGCCAAGGAAATCGCCAGGCAAGGCCGGTCACCAAAACTCTACGTTCAGGTCAACACCGGCTCGGAACCGCAAAAGGCAGGGATCGAGCCGCGCGAAGCCGTACCCTTCGTTACGCGCTGCCGCGAGGTCCATGGTCTCGCCATCGAAGGCCTGATGTGCATTCCGCCGGCCGATGAGAATCCCGGCCCGCATTTCGCGCTGCTGGAAAAGCTCAGCACGGAGGCAGGGGTGGAGGCGCTTTCGATGGGCATGTCCGGCGACTATGAAACCGCGATCGCCTTCGGTGCAACCAGCATCAGGGTCGGCTCGGCGATCTTCGGCAGCCGCTAGCGGACAGTTGGTCCAGAGCCACCCGGCCGTTACGCCAACAAGTGGAAACGAAACGTATCGTTCCTATATCGACCGGATCATTCCAAAACTTTCCGGAGCCACCATGCGTTACAATCAACTTGGAAACACGGGGATGTTTGTCTCCGAACTGTGTCTCGGCACCATGACCTTCGGCGCCGCCGACCAAAACAACCAATGGGGCCTGATCGCCAGCCTCGACCAGGATGGCGTCGACAGGATCGTCCAGCGCTCGCTCGCCGCCGGCATCAATTTCTTCGACACGGCCGATGTCTATTCCTTCGGCGCATCGGAACGGTTTCTCGGCCAGTCGCTGCGCAATCTCGGCATCGAGCGGCAGGACGTGATCATCGCCACCAAAGTCCATGGCGCCATGGGCGACGGCCCCAACCAGCGCGGCTCCTCGCGCGGCCACATCATAGATTCGGTCGACGGCAGTCTCGAACGGCTGCAACTGGACCATATCGATCTCTATCAGCTGCACGGCACCGACGCGGTAACGCCGATCGACGAGACGCTCAGGGCGCTCGACGATCTGGTTGCCAGCGGTAAGGTCCGCTATGTCGGCGTCTCGAACTGGGCGGCCTGGCGCATCGCCAAGGCATTGGGCATCGCCGAACGCAAGGGCTTTGCCCGTTTTGAGACGGTCCAGTCCTACTATTCGATCGCCGGCCGCGATCTGGAGCGCGAGATCGTGCCGCTGCTCAACGAGGAGAAGCTTGGGCTGATGGTCTGGTCGCCGATGGCGGGCGGGCTGCTTTCCGGCAAATACGGACCCGGCGCGCCTGGCAATGGCGAGGGCCGCCGCGCCAGCTTCAATTTCCCGCCGGTCAATGAAGACCGCGCCTGGGCGGCGGTCGCCGTCATGCGCGAGATCGCCGGCAAGCACGGCGTCAGCGTCGCCACGGTGGCACTTGGCTATGTCTTGGCCAAGCCTTTCGTGATGAGCGTGATCATCGGCGCCAGCCGCATGGAGCAGCTCGAACAGAACCTTGCCGCCACCGCGTTGAAGCTCGACAGCGACGATCTTGCTCGTCTCGACGAAGTCAGCGCGCTGCCATCCGAATATCCGGGCTGGATGCTCGAGCGCCAGGCGGCTGGCCGGCGTCCGGCGCCCTTTGCGGAGAAGAAGTAAAACTCATCTTCGATTTCGGGAGCCGGCGGGCTCCCGATCTTTCTTGGGCTCAGCTCAGCCGGACCGTCTCGACCAGAAAGTCGAGAAAGGCCCGCACTCGGGCCGGCAAATGTTTGCCCTGGCCGACGTAAACAGCGTGGGTAAGCTCCTCGTCGCCGGGGTTGAAGTCCTCCAGAAGCGGGACCAGCCGGCCGGCGGCGATGTCGGGCTCGACATGCCAGCGCGCCAGCCGGGCGATGCCAGTGCCCGAAAGCGCCATCAGCCGCATCGCCTCGCCGTCGCTGACCAGCGCGTTTCCGGTGATCGGGACGATGAAGGCGTCGCCGGCCGCAGCGACGAAGGGCCAGCCGTCGACATGGCGCACGAAGCAGAAACCCATCCGGTTGTGATGATCGAGATCGGCCGGCGTTTGGAGCGCGCCATGCGTCCTGATGTACGATGGCGCGGCGACGACGACCAGCCGGCTCTGCCCGAGCTTGCGCGCCACCAAACGTGATTCGCCGAGCGGCCCGGCGCGGATGGCGACATCGGCGCGCTCCTCCATCAGGTCGATGACATTGTCGGTCAAAACCAGATCGATGGCGATTTCCGGATAGCGTTCGAGAAAGCGCGGCAAGAGCGGGATCAGCCGGTGCTGCCCGAACGGCACGTAGCTGTTGACCCGCAGCCGGCCGCGCGGCGCAGCACCGGCCGCCGCCTCGCGCTCGGCTGCCGCCATGTCGGCCAGGATGCGCACGCCGCTGTCGAAGAAGGCCGCGCCTTCTGGAGTCAATTGGAGCTTGCGCGTCGAACGGCTGATCAGCCGCGCGCCAAGCCGCGCCTCAAGCCGCGCAATCAGCTTGCTCACCGCCGACGGCGTCATCCGCAGCATCCGCGCCGCAGCCGAAAAACTGCCCGCTTCGACGACACGGACAAACACTTCGATCTCGCCGGAGCGGTTGATGTCAGGCCTCGCCATTCGTGAATCTATTTCACAGACAATGTGCCCGACGCAAGGCTGGTTCACAGCACATGGCAACACGATCTTCCGGGTCGGGGCGCAGGAGGACACGGCGTCCTGTCGTCAAAACTGCTGTCATCGGAGTGGGAACCGCAATGCCTCTTGCACTTTATGCTCTCGCCGCTGGTGCGTTCGGCATCGGTGTCACCGAATTCGTCATCATGGGCCTGCTGCTCGACGTCAGCGCCGATCTCGGCGTCTCGATCTCGGCCGCCGGCCAGTTGATCTCCGGCTATGCGCTGGGCGTCGTCATCGGCGCGCCGCTGCTGACGATCGCCACCGGCCGCTGGCCGCGCAAGACCGTGCTTCTGGCGCTGATGGCGGTTTTCACGCTGGGCAACCTCGCCTGCGCGCTGGCCCCCGACTACTGGACGCTGATGGCTGCCCGCGTGCTCACCGCCTTCGCCCACGGCACCTTCTTCGGCGTTGGTGCGGTGGTTGCGACCGGGCTGGTCGCTCCCAACAGGAAGGCCTCGGCGATCGCCCTGATGTTCACCGGCCTGACCATCGCCAACATCCTCGGCGTGCCCTTCGGCACCTGGCTCGGCCAGGCCTTCGGCTGGCGGGCGACCTTCTGGGCTGTAACCCTGGTCGGCATCGTCGCCTTCGCCATCATTCTCCTGCTGGTGCCGCGCAGCCCGGCAGCGCTGGAAAAGAGCGACCTGCGCGACGATCTCGCCCTGCTCGGCCGCGCCCCGGTTCTGCTTGGCTTCGCCGTCACCGTGCTGGGCTATGCGGGCGTCTTCGCCGTCTTCACCTATATCGCCCCCCTGCTGACCGAGATCACCGGTTTTGCGGAAGCGGCGGTGTCGCCGATCCTGCTTGTCTTCGGCGGCGGCCTCATCGCCGGCAATCTCGCCGGCGGCAAGTTCGCCGACCGCTGGCTGGTGCCTTCCGTCCTCGGTAGTCTCGTTGTGCTGGCGCTGGTGCTCGGCACGATGACCTTCGCCCTGCACAGCCGGGCGATGGCCGTCATCCATGTCGGCCTGCTCGGCGCCGCCGCCTTCGCCACCGTAGCGCCGCTGCAGATGTGGGTGCTGGAAAAGGCTGAAGGCGCCGGCCAGAGCCTCGCCTCGTCCTTCAACATCGCCGCCTTCAACCTCGGCAACGCCGCCGGCGCCTGGCTCGGCGGCATGGTCATCGCGCATGGCCCCGGCCTCGGCGCCGTCACCTGGGTCGCCGCCCTGCTGCCGCTCTCGGCGCTCGCCGTGGCGTGGCTGGCGCTGCGCCTCGATCGCCCGACGCTTGGAGAACCGGCATCTGCCCGCTCGTAGCAACCCGACGAACCCCTTAGACATCACAGGAGAAAAAGATGGATTATCGACGTCTTGGCGCCTCGGGCCTGAAGGTTCCGGCGCTCTCGTTCGGCGCTGGAACCTTCGGCGGCTCGGGGCCGCTGTTCGGCGCCTGGGGCAACAGCGATGCGACGGAAGCGCGGCGGCTGGTCGACATCTGCCTGGAGGCCGGCGTCAACCTATTCGACACCGCCGACGTCTATTCGAACGGCGCCTCCGAGGAAGTGCTCGGCGCGGCCGTCAAGGGCCGCCGCGATGCCGTGCTGATTTCGACCAAGACCTCGCTGCCGATGGGCGACGGACCCAATGATGCCGGGTCCTCCCGTTCGCGCCTCATCAACGCGGTCGAGGACGCGCTCAAGCGTCTCGGCACCGATTACATCGACCTGCTGCAGCTGCATGCTTTCGACGCCGCAACGCCGATCGAGGAGGTGCTGTCGACGCTGGACAGTCTCGTGCGCGCCGGCAAGCTGCGCTATGTCGGCGTCTCCAACTTTTCCGGCTGGCAAGTGATGAAATCGCTCGGGCTGGCGGACAAGCACGGCTACCCGCGCTACGTCGCCCATCAGGTCTACTATTCGCTGGTCGGGCGCGACTATGAATGGGAGTTGATGCCGCTCGGCCTCGACCAGGGCGTTGGCGCGCTGGTGTGGAGCCCGCTCGGCTGGGGCCGCCTGACCGGCAAGATCCGCCGCGGCGAGCCACTGCCGGAAAAAAGCCGGCTGCACGACACCGCAAGCTTCGGGCCGCCGGTCGAAGACGAGCTGCTCTACAGGGTTGTCGATGCGCTCGAAGCCGTGGCCAGGGAAACCGGCAAGACCGTGCCGCAGATCGCCATCAACTGGTTGCTGCAGAGGCCGACCGTCGCCTCTGTCATTATCGGCGCGCGCACCGAGGAACAGCTGCGCCAGAATCTTGGTGCCGTCGGTTGGTCATTGACATCAGACCAGATCAAGACGCTCGACGCAGCAAGCGCGGTGACCGCAGCCTATCCGTATTTTCCGTATCGCCGGCAGGAGGGTTTTGCCCGGCTGAGCCAGCCTGCGGTTTAATGCGCGCGGGCCGCCAGGCCGCGGGACAGCGCCCCCCTTCTGTCCTGCCGGACATCTCCCCCACAAGGGGGGAGATCGGCAGCTTCGCTGACCGTGCCACTCTTTCACCACGTTGGAGATCTGGCGAAAGCCGCTGCAACATCCGATCTCCCCCCTTGTGGGGGAAATGCCAAGTTTTGGCAAAGAGGGCAGGACAGAGGGGGGCGCCGTAAAACGCGGATCTCAACAGCCATACAACTGCAAGCTGACATCCTGCGCCGTTACACTAATGCAGCACGAACTCGCCATCGAGCTTCCGCCACTCATTGGGCGCGATCAGCTTCTGGTGCGTATAGCTCACCGAATGCAGCGGACCATCGAGCTTGGTCTGCCAGAATTCGATGAACCGGATCAGCACCGGAAATTTCGGAGCGATGTCGTAGTCCTGCCAGATGAAGCTCTGCAGCAGATGCGGGTGATCGGGAAAATGATAAAGGATCTTGGCCGTGGTCAAGCCGTAGCCCTTGAGCATCAGGTCCATTTCGGAATGGTCGCGCATCGCGGTCCCCTGGTTGATTCTCCTTTCCTCCCAATTTGAAATTGTGCGCGCTATTTGCTTAATCGTCTATTGATATTTCGTAGTTAAAGGCCGGATTTACGACACAAAAACATGCAGTTAGCAGCGATCGTGGTCGAGTGCTGATAGTGGCGAAAACGACCTCTGCGGCATCCCGCCGCGCGAATCCAACGTCTAATGTTGCCGTCACCGCGGAACTGTTAATAATGCGCGCGAATTCGCGGCCGCTTCGCCGCGATGCCGCTCGGCGAGCAAGCCGGGCGGCCTGGTTTCGGGAGGAAGGCAAAGATATGTCCGAGGTTCATGTCCATCGCGTCCAGCCGGCGTGGAAGAAGAATGCGCTGATCGATAATGACACCTATTTGAAATGGTACGCCGACAGCGTGAAGAACCCGGACAAGTTCTGGGGCAAACACGGCAAGCGCATCGACTGGTTCAAGCCCTACAGCAAGGTCAAGAACACCTCCTTCGACGGCAAGGTCTCGATCAAATGGTTCGAGGATGGCGAGACCAATGTTTCGTGGAACTGCATTGATCGGCATCTGAAGAAGCGTGGCGACCAGACCGCCATCATCTGGGAAGGCGACAATCCCTACGACGACAGGAAGATCACCTATAACGAGCTCTACAGACATGTCTGCCGGCTCGCCAATGTGATGAAGAAGCACGGCGTTAGGAAAGGCGACCGCGTCACCATCTACATGCCGATGATCCCGGAAGCCGCCTATGCGATGCTCGCCTGCACGCGGATCGGCGCCATCCATTCGGTGGTCTTTGGCGGCTTTTCGCCGGACGCGCTGGCCGGCCGCATCGTCGACTGCGAATCGACTTTCGTCATCACCGCCGATGAAGGCCTGCGCGGCGGCAAGTCCATTCCCTTGAAGGAGAACACGGACAAGGCGATCGACATCGCCGCGAAGAACTTCGTGATGGTCAACAAGGTCGTGGTCGTGCGCCGCACCGGCGCCAAGGTTGGTTGGGCTGCGGGGCGCGACGTCTGGTACCATGACGAGATCGCGACAGTTGAGGCGGAATGCAAGCCGGAGAAGATGAAGGCAGAGGACCCGCTGTTCATCCTTTACACATCGGGCTCGACGGGCAAGCCGAAGGGCGTGCTGCACACCACCGCCGGCTATCTCGTCTATGTCTCGATGACCCACCAATATGTCTTCGACTACCACGACGGCGACATCTACTGGTGCACCGCCGATGTCGGCTGGGTCACCGGCCACAGCTATATCGTCTACGGGCCGCTCGCCAACGGCGCCACCACGCTGATGTTCGAAGGCGTGCCGAACTATCCGTCGCAATCCCGCTTCTGGGAGGTCATCGACAAGCACAAGGTCAACATCTTCTACACCGCGCCGACGGCTTTGCGCGCGCTGATGGGTGCCGGCGACGCCCATGTCACCAAAACCTCGCGCAAATCGCTGCGCGTGCTCGGCACGGTCGGCGAGCCGATCAACCCGGAAGCCTGGGAGTGGTATTTCGATGTCGTCGGCAACGGCAAGGTGCCGATTGTCGACACCTGGTGGCAGACCGAGACCGGCGGCATCCTGATCACGCCGCTGCCCGGCGCCACCCCGCTCAAGGCAGGTTCCGCGACGCAGCCGTTCTTCGGCGTTAAGCCGCAACTGGTCGACGGCGACGGCAAGGTGCTGGAAGGCGTTGCCAGCGGCAATCTCTGCATCGCCGATTCGTGGCCGGGCCAGATGCGTACCGTCTATGGCGATCACGAGCGTTTCGTGCAGACCTATTTTTCGACTTACAAGGGCAAGTATTTTACCGGCGACGGCTGCCGCCGCGACGCCGACGGCTACTACTGGATCACCGGCCGCGTCGACGACGTCATCAACGTCTCCGGCCACCGCATGGGCACGGCCGAGGTCGAATCCGCGCTGGTTTCGCACGAGAAAGTCTCCGAAGCCGCCGTCGTCGGCTACCCCCATGACATCAAGGGCCAGGGCATCTACTGCTACGTCACATTGATGGCTGGCGAGAAGCCGAACGAGGAGTTGCGCAAGGAACTTGTCGCCCACGTCCGCAAGGACATCGGCGCCATCGCCACGCCCGACAAGATTCAGTTCGCTCCGGGCCTGCCGAAAACCCGCTCGGGCAAGATTATGCGTCGCATCCTGCGCAAGATCGCCGAGGACGATTTTGCCGCGCTCGGCGATACCTCGACGCTGGCCGACCCGGCGGTCGTCGACGACCTCATCGCCAACCGGCAGAACAAGCGGGCATAAGAAACATCCGGTCGACGTTCGGCGGAAACCCGATCGGATGAGATCGGCTCGCTCCCGCTCTACCGATAAAGGTCCGCCCGCGTCGGCGGCAGTCCGCTCGGGCCCCGCGCGCGCTTGGTGACGACGGTCTGGAAAATCTGCGCCGAGGCGCGTTCGAAGGTGATCGAACAGCCGGTGAGATAAAGCAGCCAGAGGCGCGCCTTGGCTTCGCCGACCTCGGCGATCGCTTCATCGAAGCGTGCGTGGAGGCGCTCGGCCCACAGACGGCAGGTGCGGGCGTAGTGCTCGCGCAAATTCTCGACATCGTAGACAAGAAAGCCGTGCGCTTCGAGATTGCCGAGCGTCATGCCGATCGTGTCGAGTTCGCCGCCGGGAAAGATGTATTTGATCAGCGCTTTGAATTCCGGGCCCTTGCGCAAGGTCTTCTTGATGCTGCCCTTGTCGCGCCGGGTGATGGCGTGATGCAGATAGATGCCGCCCGGCTTGAGCAGGCGACGAATGGTCGAGAAATAGGCGGCGTGGTTGGCCAGCCCCAGATGCTCGAACATCCCGATCGACGAGATCTTGTCGAAGGAGCTGGACAGCTCGGCATAGGACTTTATCTCGATGGTGATGCGATCCTCCAGTCCCTCAGCACGGATGCGCTCGCGGGCGAGCTGGGTCTGGGCTTCCGACAGCGAGACGCCATGGCCGACGACGCCGTAATTTTTCGCGGCATGGATGAGCATGGCTCCCCAGCCGCAGCCGATGTCGAGCAGCCTTTCGCCGGGCTTCAGCCGCAGCTTGCGGCAGATATGATCGAGCTTGTCCTTCTGCGCCTGGTCGATGCCATTGGCGAAATCGGTGAAATAGCCGCAGCTATAGACCATGCGTTCGTCGAGGAAGAGCCGGTAGAAGGCGTTCGAAATGTCGTAGTGGTGCTGGATTGCCTGCCTGTTCGACCCGCTGACGAAGGGGTTGCGCCCGGAAAGGTCGGTCCGCGCCGTCATCTGTTTTCGCGAAAACAGCACGGCTGGCAGGTCGCGCAGGACCGCGAGCTTGGGCAACGACTTGAGCTTCGCCCTGAGCTTGCCCTGCGCAGGCAGAGCGTAGAAATCGAACAGCGACCCGTCTTCCACGTCGATGGTCTTGGAAATCCACATTTCGATCAGCGTCGAGAGGTTGGGCCGCCGCATCACCTGCCAGACGATGTCCTGGTCGTTGATGGTGACCACGGGGCCGGTGGCGGGGCCGATCCGCTCGCCGTTCCACAGCTTGACCGCGAAACCCGGCTTCAACGTCTCGATAACCGTTCGAACGATCCGTGCGGCTCTCTCGGCTGCCTCCATCCGCGTTCCTCCTGCTCAGCCCCTGGCGGTCCGGCAGCGACATTGCCTGTCCGATCGGATAGCCGCAAGCAGTTAGCGGCAAACGCGCACCGCATTTTCACGATGGCGCCTTGCCATTTGCAGATCGACACCCCATCATGAGGGCGTGTTCAACAAATCGAAAGGAGGTGATCCGATGTCGAGTGATTTCGTTTTCCAGAACGTGGCCTCAGCGGATTGCACTTTCGGGAAGCAGTCTTCCCGTTAAGGCGCGAGATGCGCGGCTGGCGACGCCTGGAGCGCCGCGCGTCCTTTGGATGCGCAAAGGACGCTCCAGCACTTTAAGTCACGTCGCTGCCATGAGCCGCGCCATGGACGGAAACACGGAAGGCCGCCGGCTTCGAAAGAAGCGGCGGCCTTTTCCTTGTCCGGATCCTGCCTGGTCAATGCCCTCTATTTGGTCAATGCCAGGCTTTCGATGTTGCGCGCTATATCCTGGAAAGCCTGGTTGAGCTCCGTCCCGTTCGCGGCCTGATAGAAGTGCTTGATCTTGCCGGTATCCGGGCTCGCGCAATTCTGCAGTGTCGCCTGGGCATACTCCTCGTTGAGATCGAAACCGATGGTGAAGATTTCGATGCCCTTGTCGCGCATGGCGGTACAGAGCGTCTTGGCTGCCGTGCGGGTCGGTTCCTTGCCGGCATCATTGTAGACCTCACCGACAGTGCTGGCATCGAAATAGGACAGGTTGAACTCGCCGTCGGTCATCAGGATCGCGATTTTGGCGACCTTTTTCGGATCCGCCTTGGCCGGCCGCTGCGACGCGTTCATCACACTGCCCCAGTTTTCCGAAAGCATGTACCAGGTCCACTGCACGCCGATATGGCCCGCGGTGCCGCCCGATGCGACAAAGTTCTTGATGACGTTCTTGAGCGCCACGGCGTCCGCCGTCAGCGGCTTCAACGCGGCGACCGGGCAGGCAGCCGTGCCGGTCGGCCAGGCGAAGAACGACAACAGGTAATCGCGATTGATCATGCTGATGTCGGGACCTACATCCGAATATTGATAGGTGCCCTTGCGCTCAGTGGCGCAATTGTCGGGACGCGTTAAGCCGGAGACATACTGTATAGCGCCATTGCCGGGCGCCTGCTTGCGCTGGCTGGTCGAGGCTTCGACGTAGACGCTGCTGCCGGCAAGCGCGCCGGCATTCACCGAATTGGCGTAGGGCACGATGGAGACTCGCACTCGGGGGCTGGCGGGGTCCTGACCGCCCAGGAAGCTGTCGACCGCGTTCGCTGCGGCCGTCCTCAGGTCGATTATTTTCTGGCCGGCCATTGAACCTGTGACGTCGAGCATCATCGCCACTTCGATCGTCTTGTCCGAATAGACTGCCGTCGTCGATGCGGCAATGCGCTTCATGTCGCCCATGCCGAAGATTGGAAAATAGAGGCCAAGATCGACATGGATCTCCGCCTGAACCGTCTTGGCGATTTTGTCGATGGTCAATTTGTCGAGGACGATCCGATCAGCCTGCAGCATGCCCGCTCGGCTGTTGGCATCGAGAAACGCCTGCACCGACTTGTTGGCGTCGGCCTCGTTGATGACGCCGGTGGTCAGGTCGCGTGCCGTCGAGGTCACCGCCGCATCGACCACGCCCTGTAAGCTCGATTTGGTGTTGTAGAGCTGGGAAACATTGACGGCAAAGCCAACGCCAAGCGCCAGCACCGACGCGACCATGCCGAACAGAACCGCCAAATTTCCGCTTCGATCTCGGGCAAAGCCGCCGATCGCGTGAACAAGACCCCCAAAACGCCGCATGCTTTCGCCTCCATTCGCCACGACCTCGAAGCCGTGTGAAGGCCGCATTGCAGGATTCCGGCCGGACGGCGTCGTCAACGCAGCAAAAGCCAGCGGCTCATCGTCAAGCCATTGTTTTTGCTTTGTTTCGAAATGCGGCAATGTAAACAACTGGTAAATGACACGCCGCTGCGGCAGTTTCGTTTGCCAAGCGCTTACCATGATCCCGACGTCTGCCGTGGAGCACAACAGCCCGATCCCGATCCGGCACAGAGGGTCTGTGCCGAAGCGGATCAGGCGCATCATATCCGTAGGACAGCCCGATGATCGTAACAGCCGGACGCGCTGGACGCGCTGCGCCGCTATGTCAGCATCTGCGCGCTGGCCGTCCTGTCGACCCCGCGATGAGGCGGGTTGAACAGATTGCTTTCCTGCTCGTAGGTCCAGACCTTGAACAGGCTGAGCCGGTGCGGGCCGAAACTGTGCAGCAGCGGCACGTCGGTCGCGTCGCGGCCGCGCGCGATGACGACGCGGCCGATCCTCGGCATGTTGTGGCGGGGGTCGAACGTGTACCACTTGCCGTCGAGGAACACTTCCAGCCACGCCGAAAAATCCATCGGTGCCGGGTCGACCGGCACGCCGATGTCGCCGAGATAACCGTTCACGTAGCGGGCTGGGATGTTCATGCAGCGGCAGAGCGTGATCGCCAGATGAGCGAAGTCGCGGCAGACGCCGACGCGCTCCTCATGCGCCTGCGCCGCCGTGCGGGTCGGGCGCGCATAGCCGTAGCCGAACGACAGACGGTTGTGGACATAGTCGACGATCGCCTGCACCCGGGCCCAGCCGGATGGAACAGGCCCGAAAACCTGCCAGGCCAGATCGCTGAGATGATCGGTTTCGCAATAGCGACTGCCGAGCAGATAACACAGCACCTCGTCGGGCAACTCCGCCACCGGCACTTCCCTGGCCAGCGTGTTGACCTCGTCGGTCTCGCCGCTGTCCTCGACGACGGCGTCGTAAAGAATGCGAAAGCCTCCGCCAGGCGCGGTGAAGCGGCGGCAGGTGTTGCCATAAAGATCGTGATAGAGCCTGGTTGGGACGGAAGGCGAGGTCAGCACGCGCGTTTGCCGCTTGATGTCGGCCTGGCGCTGCTTGTGGATCTCGAGCAGCGAAATCACCGGGGTGGATTCAGCACAGTCGATGGCGATTTCGTAGCCGAGCCGAATCAGCATTGCGGTTCCCCTCTTGTGAGTGTCGTGGAAGACGATGGGATTAACGCGAGATGGCCGGCCGTGGTTCCCTGGTCTGTCGAAAAAGGCGATCTCGTGCCTTCCCATGCCGCCGGTGCGACGTTACGGTCGATCGACAGGCTTTGGTTCCTTCCGAAACAACTTGGGATAGCAGATGTTCGCAGGCAGAAAATTCGCAGCCTTGCTGTTCGATATGGACGGCACGGTGGTCAATTCGATTGCCGCGGCAGAAAGGGTCTGGGCAGATTGGGCACGCCGGCAAGATCTCGACGTTGCCGCATTCCTGCCAACGATCCACGGCGTGCGGGCGATCGAGACCATCGCTCGGCTGGCGCTTCCAGGCGTTGACCCGATGCGTGAAGCCGATGCGCTTCTGCAGGCCGAGGTGGCCGATATCGACGGCATCCTTCCAATCGCCGGCGCCGCGGCGTTTCTGGCGTCGCTGCCACCCGAGCGCTGGGCAATCGTCACTTCGGCGCCGCGCGAGCTGGCTCTGCTGCGCATCGCGGCCGCCGGCATCCCGCTTCCCGCCACCCTTGTCGCGGCCGAGGACGTTTCCCGCGGCAAGCCGGCGCCGGATTGCTTCCGGCTGGCGGCCGAGCGGCTGGGCGTCGACGCGCGCGACTGCCTCGTTTTCGAAGATGCGCCCGCCGGGATAGCGGCGGCCGAGGCCGCGGGAGCCACCGTCGTGGTGATCAGCGCCACGCACCAGCATCCGTTGCAAACGCGGCATGCTGCGATCGCCGGTTATGAGGGGATCGGCGTCACCGTCGACGACCGCGGCTGGATTGTCCTCGGCGCGGAGCGCGCTGCGGCTTAGGGTATGTTGAGATGAGGTCAGGCCGAGCCGGAGTCGAAGACGGGCGCGAAGCGACCAGACTAGGTGGGTTCCGAGAACCGGAACGGAGCGGACTTGCAGGTCCGTGAGAAGCGCAGGAATCCGCTGTTCGCAGGCCGGCATCACCTGAATATCGACATACCCTTAGAAATCGCTGGCCCTTAGAAATCGCTGGTCAGGCCCTTCACTTCCCAATCGCCATAGCGGCCGGGTTCCCTGCCGCCACGGCCGCCGAGTTCCCGGGGCATCGCGGCTTCCTGCTGGCGATAGTGTTCGCGCCGTGCTTCCGCTTCCGCCAAAGCGCGGCGGGCTGCCGGTGTCAGCGTCCTTTGCGGCACGTCGTGACCGGGGCCGGCGTCTGCATTGCTGGTTTCGCCTGATATATTGGCTTCGTCGATCATGCGATATTCCCGGCGATTGAAACCGGCCCCAATTGAAACAGGGCCACACGTTTCCCATCATATAGCGATGAGCCGACAAGGATCGACCCTTTTTCCGAAAGGCCGGCAGAAACGGAGCAGACAATGAACACACTTCGCACCGCCATGCTTTTGGCAGCGATGACCGCGCTGTTCATGGGCGTCGGCTATCTGATCGGCGGATCGGGCGGCATGGTGATCGCCTTGCTGATTGCCGCCGCGATGAACCTGTTCAGCTATTGGAACGCCGACAAGATGGTGCTGTCGATGAATCGCGCCGTCGAGGTCGACGAAAGGAACGCCCCGGAATATTACGCCATCGTGCAGAGCCTCGCCAGACAGGCCGGCCTGCCGATGCCGAAAACCTATCTGATCGACAACCCGCAGCCCAACGCTTTCGCCACCGGCCGCAACCCGCAGAATGCCGCGGTCGCCGCCACCACCGGACTGTTGCAGCAACTATCGCACGAGGAAGTCGCGGCGGTGATGGCGCACGAGCTCGCCCACGTGCAGCACCGCGACACGCTGACCATGACGATCGTCGCCACGCTTGCCGGCGCGATCTCGATGCTCGGCAATTTCGCCTTCTTTTTCGGCGGCAACCGCGACAACAACAATTCCCTTGGCATTATCGGTGTGCTGGTGGCGATGATCGTGGCGCCCTTTGCCGCGATGATCGTGCAGATGGCGGTCAGCCGCACCCGCGAATACGAGGCCGACCGGCGCGGCGCCGAGATCTGTGGACAGCCGCTCTGGCTTGCCTCGGCCCTTGACAAGATCGCTCGCGGCGCCGAACGCATCCGCAACCCGGATGCCGAGCGCAATCCGGCAACTGCCCACCTCTTCATCATCAATCCTCTTTCCGGCGAGCGCATGGACAGCCTGTTTTCGACCCACCCGAGTACCGACAACCGCATCGCCGCCCTGCAGGCGATGGCGCAGGACATGGCCGGTGGCGCATCCGCCTCCGCGCGGCCGCAAACGCCGATGCCGCGGCAGGCAGACGAACAGCGGCCATCGGGCCCGTGGGAGAAAGCTGAGCAGCCGGCTGAACCGGCCAGGCCGAAGTCCAATCCCTGGGGCCGCAATCCGACCAGACCCAAGGGTCCGTGGTCGTGAGCGAAGCGAAACGCCGGCACCGAATTTCAGGCGATCATGAAAACAATGCAGCGAGCCCCGGCGAACCTGTTGCGGGCCTGGCCGCGCGCAAGGCCGCGGCACGATTGCTGGCCGCCGTCATCGATGCGAGGACGCCGCTGGACGGGCTGACCGACCACGAGAACGGCCATCCGCAATACAAGGCGCTCGATCTGCGTGACCGGGCGCTGGTGCGCGCCATACTGGTCACTGCGCTTCGCTTCCGCATGACCATATCAGGGTTGCTGGCCCGCCGCCTGGAAAAGCCGCTGCCACCCAACGCCACCGCGCTTTCGCATATTCTGCATGTAG
Source organism: Mesorhizobium sp. WSM4817 (assembly GCF_055811135.1). Taxonomy (NCBI): domain Bacteria; kingdom Pseudomonadati; phylum Pseudomonadota; class Alphaproteobacteria; order Hyphomicrobiales; family Phyllobacteriaceae; genus Mesorhizobium; species Mesorhizobium sp. WSM4817. The sequence goes on from NZ_JBVVQQ010000001.1 coordinate 33,309, forward strand.
CAGCGGCGCAGATCCTGTTCCTCGATATTCCCGACAGCGCCGCAGTCGACCTTGCCGTGACCCACGCCAAGTCCGATCCGCGCACGGTGCGCTTCTCCGGTCTCGTCAATGGCGTGCTGCGCACGCTGGCGCGATCCAAGCAGGCCGAACTGGCTGCAGCGCTTGCCGCCACCGACGAAGCGCCGAAATGGTTTTCCGACCGGCTGAAAGCCGCCTATGGCACTGAGAAAGCCAGGCAAATCCTCGCCGCCCACAGGTACGAGGCGCCGGTCGACTTCACGGTCAAGACCGATCCTGCGCTGTGGGCCGAGCGGCTCGGCGGCATCGTGCTGCCGACCGGCACTGTGCGCGTGGAGAAACTCAGCGCCTCGGTCACTGAACTGCCCGGCTTTGAAGACGGCGCCTGGTGGGTCCAGGATGCCGCCGCCAGCCTTCCGGCCCGGCTTTTCGGCGACGTGAGGGGTTTGCGCGTCGCCGATCTCTGCGCCGCCCCCGGCGGCAAGACCGCTCAGCTCATTCTCGGCGGCGCCACGGTCACCGCGATCGATTCCTCGAAGAACCGGTTGGCGCGGCTCTCGCAAAATCTCGAACGGCTCGGTTTGTCCGCAGAGGTTGTCCAGGCCGATCTGCTCAAATACGAGCCGGAACAACTGTTCGACGCCGTCCTCCTCGACGCGCCCTGCTCCTCGACCGGCACGGTGCGGCGGCATCCCGACGTGCCGTGGACGAAGACGGCGGCCGACATCGAAAAGCTCGCCAATCTGCAACGCAGCCTGCTCGCCCGCGCCGTCAGCCTGGTCAAGCCTGGCGGGCGCATCGTCTTTTCCAACTGCTCGCTCGACCCGCTCGAAGGCGAGGCGCTTCACCGCGCCTTCCTCGCCGGGACGGCTGACATTGTCGACGATCCGCTCCGCCCGGGCGAGATCGCCGGCATTGATCCGTTCCTGACGCCGCAGGGCACGCTGCGCACCACGCCCGCAGATCTGGAGCTCGGCTCACCGGAACGGTCCGGCCTGGATGGCTTCTTCGCCGCCCGCATGCGCAGACCCGGCCAACGCTGAAAGTTTGAAGACTGTTTTAGGAAGAATCCTGCGGAAAACAGGCTGAATTCCAAGGCCTCCGTGGAATTCGCCTTCGCATAAGTTCTTGAATCACATAAGCTTGTCTTCGGATTGGGCGCTACGAGGAGGGCTTTTGGCGATCGCTGCCGGCAGCACGACGCGTCTATGGACGCTTGTCGCGAAGGAGTTTTGGCGCAAGACGCGCCGGCGCCTGCGTGGCGGGCCGATCCATCGCTGGCGCTACTCCGGCCGCACACCGGAACGCGTGTTGATCGCGCCGCCGGACCTGCGCCTGGCCGACCGGCAGATCGCGCTCGAGATTTATTATGGCCGCTATCCGCTGTCGGGACATCTGGTCGAAACCGGCGGCAAGTCGCCCTTCCAGATCGCCGTGGCCAATCCCGGCTGGCAAAAGGCCCTGCACGGCTTTCGCTGGCTGCGCCATATGCGCGCCGCCGGTACCGAGCTTGCCGCCGCCAATGCCCGCGCGCTGGTCTCCGACTGGATCGCCATTCATGGCAGCAATATTTCCGGTGTCGCCTGGGAGCCCGGCACGACGGCCAAGCGCGTCATTGCCTGGCTGCAGCATTCCTCGGTGGTGCTGCAGGGTGCTGAATTTCCCTTCTACCGGGCCTTCCTGAAATCGCTGGCCATGCAGATCCGCTATCTCAGGGCGATGGCACGCGAGATGCCGGACGGCAAAGACAGGCTGCGCGCCCGCATCGCGCTTGCCTTTGCCGCTCTGTCGCTACCGGCGCCGGCGTCGGCGCTGCGCGGCGCGACCCGCAACCTCGCCGAGGAACTCGACCGTCAGATTCTGCCGGATGGCGGCCATATTTCCCGCAATCCGATGGCCGTGCTTGAAATCCTCGCCGACCTTCTGCCGCTGCGCCAGACCTATGCCAATCAGGCCGAAACGCCGCCGGCGGCGCTGATGGGCGCCATCGATCGCATGCTGCCGGCGCTGCGTTTCTTTCGCCACCAGGACGGCAGCCTCGCCCGCTTCAACGGCATGGGCGCGACCATCCACAACCGCATCGCCACCATTCTGCGCCACGACGACACCGCCGGCGCGCCGTTGCTGCACGCACCGCATTCGGGCTACGAGCGCCTCTCCATGGGCGGCGTCACCGTGATCGCCGATACCGGCCCGCCACCGTCCATCGATGTTTCCAACGCGGCGCACGCCGGATGCCTTTCCTTTGAGCTGTCTTCCGGCCGCCGCCACTATGTCGTCAACGCCGGCGTGGACACCTATGGCGCCGCCGAATTCCGGCCGCTTGCCCGCGCCACGGCCGCCCATTCGACAGCCACCATCAACGACACCTCGTCGGCTCGTTTCAGCCACTCGCTGCGCGTCAACGATCTGCTCGGCACGCCGCTGATCGGCGGCCCACAGCATGTGCCTTGCAAGCGCACTGATCAGCAAGGCATCCAGGGTTTTCTGGCTCGCCATGACGGCTATGTCGCGCGTTTCGGCTTGCTGCATGAGCGCGAACTGAAATTGTCGACGAACGGCAATGTGCTCGCCGGCAGGGATCGCCATCTGCGGCCGGGCAATGCTGCGATCCGCAACAACGGCCGCGATTTCGTCACCGTGCGCTTCCACATCCATCCCGACATAGGCCTGCTCAAGGACGAGCACGACCGTCTGGTGCTGACCGCCGATGAAGCCGACACATGGGTGTTCACCTGCACCGAGGTGACGCCCGAGGTCGAAGAATCCATTTATTTCGCCGGTCTTGGCGGCCCGCGCCGCAGCCGGCAGATCGTGCTGGCCTTCAAGGCGTCAGAGATTTCCGAAGTCCATTGGCAACTGACACGGACGGCCATCGCCGGTCATCCGGCAAAAAGCTGAGACTGCGGTTAGTCCCGCAGTTTGATTTCCAGGCCTCATGTGCTACGGCGCGCGGACACTGTCCCAACCAGCCGTGAAAGGCCGCCAGCCCATGGCCGTCGCCGCCAAGAACATTCCCGCGCCCGACCTCGTTCCCGTTCGCCGCGCGCTGCTTTCCGTTTTCGACAAGACCGGGCTCATCGATTTCGCCAGGGCGCTGGCCGCGGCCGGCGTCGAGCTGGTCTCCACCGGCGGCACGGCAAAGGCGATCGCCGAGGCAGGCTTGGCTGTACGCGACGTCTCCGAACTCACCGGCTTTCCCGAGATCATGGACGGCCGCGTCAAGACCCTGCATCCGTCCGTGCACGGCGCGTTGCTTGGCGTGCGCGACGATCCCGAACACGCCGCGGCGATGCGCGATCATGGCATCGAGCCAATCGATCTCGTCGTCTCCAATCTCTACCCTTTCGAGGATGTCCGCCGCTCCGGCGCCGCTTACGCCTCGATCGTCGAGAACATCGACATAGGCGGCCCGGCGATGATCCGCGCTTCGGCCAAGAACCACGCTTACGTCGCCATTGTCACCGATCCCGAGGACTATGCCTCGGTGCTCAACGCGCTGGAGATGAATTTCGGCTCGCTCTCGCTGGATTTCCGCAAGAAGCTGGCGGCCAAGGCCTTCGCCCGCACCGCGACCTATGATGCGGCGATTTCCGGCTGGTTCGCCGAAGCGCTGGAGATCGAGCATCCCACCTGGCGCGCCTTCGGCGGCAGGCTCGACCAGGTGATGCGCTACGGCGAGAACCCGCACCAGAGCGCCGGCTTCTACGTCGATGGCGACAAGCGACCGGGCGTCGCGACGGCGCGCCAGCTTCAGGGCAAGCAGCTTTCCTACAACAACATCAACGACACCGACGCCGCCTTCGAACTGGTCGGCGAGTTCGATCCGGCCCGCTCCGCCACCGTCGCCATCATCAAGCACGCCAACCCATGCGGCGTCGCCGAGGGCGCTTCGCTGAAGGCGGCCTATGCCAAAGCGCTTGCCTGCGATCCGGTCTCGGCCTTTGGCGGCATTGTCGCGATGAACCGCACCCTCGATGCCGAGGCAGCCGAAGAGATCGTCAAAACCTTCACCGAGGTCATCATCGCGCCGGGCGCCTCGGACGAAGCAATCCGCATCGTCGCCGCCAAGAAGAATCTGCGCTTGCTGGTCACCGGCGGCTTGCCCGATCCGCGCGCCGCCGGCTCCACTGTGAAATCCGTTTCCGGCGGGTTGCTCGTCCAGGGCCGCGACAATGCGGTGGTCGACGACCTCGACCTGAAAGTCGTGACCCGGCGCGCGCCGACGCCGGCCGAAATGGCCGATCTCAAATTCGCTTTCCGCGTCGCAAAGCACGTCAAGTCGAACGCCATCGTCTATGTCAGAGACGGTGCCACCGTCGGCATCGGCGCAGGCCAGATGAGCCGCGTCGATTCCTCGCGCATCGCCGCGCGCAAGGCGCTCGACGCGGCCGAGGCAGCCGGCCTGGCCGAGCCGCTGACCAAGAATTCTGTCGTCGCCTCGGATGCCTTTTTCCCGTTCGCCGACGGGCTGCTGTCGGCGATCGAAGCCGGCGCCACCGCCGTCATCCAGCCGGGCGGCTCGATGCGCGACGACGATGTCATCGCCGCCGCCGACGCCCACGGCATCGCCATGGTGTTTACTGGCGTCAGGCATTTCAGGCATTAGCGCCTCACCCTCCCCCTCGTGGACCCCTCGTGGGGAGGGTCGGCAAACGATCTTTGCGAAGCAAAGTTCGTGAGCGGGGTGGGGGAGCGCCGGGGGGGGGGGGGGGGGGGGGGGGGGGGGGGGGGGGCGGGGGGCGGGCCGGCGGGGCGGGCGCGGGGGGGGGGGGGGGGGGGGGGGGGGGGGGGGGGGGGGGGGGGGGGGGG
>NZ_JBVVQQ010000001.1:38148-316292 GCF_055811135.1 Mesorhizobium sp. WSM4817
CCCTTTCCGCCCCCCCCCCCCCCCCGGGGGCCCCCCGGGGGGGGGGGGGCGAAAACCATTTTTTCCAACCAATTGTGGTTCGGGGGGGGGGGGCCGCCCCCCCCCCCCCCCGCTCCGCTTCGCGGATCGACCCTCCCCACAAGGGGGAGGGTAAGCTCACTCCGCCGGCCGGTTGTCCGCCGGATACGGCGTGCGGACCAGGATCGCCAGGCCGACGCCGAGGAACAGCACGATTACAGCCATGCCGAGCCGTTGCGAACCGCTTACCCAGCCTATGGTCGACACCAGAAACGGCGCGAGGAAGCTGGTCGCCCGTCCGGCCAGCGCATAGATGCCGAAATAGCGACCCGATTCGGCCGCGGTGACGCTACGCGCCATGTAGGAGCGTGACGAGGCTTGTACTGGCCCGAAGGCAAGGCCGATCAGCAAGCCGTAAAGAATGTAGGCCTTTTCCGCCGCCGTGCCGAACAGGCCGCCCGAGTCGGCGGTGGAGAGCTGTAGCATCCCGAGCAGCGTGAAACCCGGTCCGGTCGAGACGATGCCGATTGTCGCGACAGACAGCATAACCAGCGAAATCATCACCACGGCCTTGGAGCCGAGCGCCGTGTCGAGACGGGCGGCGATCCAGCAGCCGACGATGGCAACGACGTTGAGGATGATGCCGAACAGGCCGATCTCGGTGATCGACCAGGCGAACATCCCTGCCGCGAAAAGTCCTCCCAGCGCAAGCAGCGCATTGACGCCGTCTTGATAGATCATGCGGGCGACCAGGAAGCGGAAGATGCCGCTGCGCTGGCGCACTTCGGCCAGTGTCGACTTCAGCTCCGACAGCCCCTCGCGCACCGCCGGCCCGATCGGAATGCCTTTGGCGGCATCCGGGGTAAAGAAGAACATCGGCAGGATGAACAGCAAGTACCAGCCAGCCGACAGTGGTCCGGTCGCCCGAGCGTCCTCGCCGAAGATCGGGTCGAGACCGAGGAGCGGGTCGAGACCGACGATCGTCTTGCCGGTCTCCGGCAAACCCGCCATGAAGGCGACGACGAAGATCAACGCGATCATGCCGCCGAGATAACCAAGACCCCAGGCCATGTTTGAGATGCGGCCGATTTCGCTCTTCGGAACCAGGCGCGGCATCATCGAATCGTTGAACACCGTCGAGAATTCCGCCGCCACCGACGCCAGCGAAAACAAAGCCGCGATAAGAAACAGATTTGAGCCCGGCGCGGCAAACCAGAGCAAACAAAGACTCGTGATCTTGATCGCAGCAAAGCACGCGATCCACGGCTTTCGCGGGCCGGTCTGGTCTGCGATCGAGCCGAGTATGGGCGACAAAACGGCAATGACCAGTCCCGCCGCGGCGATGCTCCAACCCCAGACCGTCAGGCCAAGTAGATGCTGGGATTCGACGTAAGCTTCAACTGCGGCTGGACCGGCTGCCTCGGCAGCTTGCATGGCAGCCGGATCCAGAACCATGCGCGAAGCGAAATAAGGGCCGAAGATGAAGGTGGTGATGACCGTGAAGAACGGCTGTGCTGCCCAGTCGAACAGCATCCACCCCCAGATGCCGCGTTCCGGCGCTCGCTGCACTGCTACCTCGGCCATATTCCCTCCTGCCCCGTTCGCTTGGCCCGCGACCGGCGCCATGTCTGCATGTTTCCGGTGCTCACGCAAATGACAGGGGTCGCGCCGCCCCTCATTGCCCTGCCGGGCATTTCTCCCCGTATAGGGACGGGGAGAAAGACATTGTCATCGGCGGTTTCGCGAACGGCTGCCGTTGCAGAAAAGGCGCTGGCAGTGCAGCAAGTTCCTTCTCCCCGTCACTATACGGGGAGAAGGTGGCGGCAGCCGGATGAGGGGCAGCGCCGGCCTTGTGAAGCGAACAGCTCACAGCGCTGTCAGGTCGCTGATCAGCCCCGATGCCACCGACAGCCGCGACACGGTGATGTCGCCGCCCTCGGTCAGCGCCTGCAGCCGCTCGCGGATGCGCCCGACCCTCTCGCCGCCGGCCTCCAGCCATGCCGCCACCGGGTCCGCCGCCCCGGCATGGCCGGTGAGCGCCGCCACGGCGATGCCGCGCCTGGCTGCGCCGATCGTGTCGGTGGCGCGGAAAAGCGCCAACTGATCGTAGTAGTCGGACGGCGCGATCGAGCGCGCCGCATCCTCGACGCGCGGAATGCGGAAGGCATCGCTGACCGCGAAAAACGCCTTCGCGGCGGCGATGATGTCGGCATTCGCCGTTCGGGCCGTCAGCGCGATGTCAGGCACGACGCCGGCCACATCGGTCAGCGCCAGATGTTCTGCCAGCTGTTCGGGCGCGCCGCCCTTGGCCAGACCATGCCGCCGCTCCTCTATCCGCTCGCGCGAGAAGGCCGGAAGCAGCGAAGGGAGCTTCGGCTCCAGTGCCTTGCGGGCGTTCTGCAATTCGGCGATCCGTTGGCCCAGCGGAGCGGTGCTGGTATCGTTCTTGAGATACCAGCCGCTGGCGACATAGGTAAGCCGACTGACGGCTTGATAAAGGTCGAGCTGCACCTGCCCGTCGATCTGGTTGTCGAGCGCGTCGATCTGGCGATAGAGCGCCGGCAAGCCAAAGCCGTCGCGCACCACAGCGAAGGTCCGGACCACGTCGGCCGCGCTGCGACCGGTTGCTTCCTGCAGCCTGTTGACGAAGGGTGGGCCGCCGCGATTGACCAGATCGTTGGTGACGACACGGGCGATGATTTCGCGGCGCAGGCGATGGCCATGGATTTCGGCCGCGAATTTCTTCGCCATACGGTCCGGAAAATAGCCCATCAGGTCACGGTCGAAATGCGGATCGTCCGGCACGTCGCTGGCGACGATGTCGGAAAACAGCACGATCTTGGCGTAGGCCAACAGCACGCCGAGCTCGGCCCTGGTCAGCGGCTCGCCGCGCGCCTCGCGCTCGGCAAGGGCTGCCGGCGACGGCAGAGCTTCGACATTGCGGTCGAGCAGGCCGCGCGCCTCGAGCGCTGCCATGAAACGGCTCTGATGGGCGATATCGGCAAGGCCGCGCTTGCGGGCAAGGGACAGCGCCAGCGTCTGCTCGTAATTGTTGGACAGCACCAGCGCGCTCACCTCGTCGGTCATTTCGGCGAGAAGCTTGTTGCGCGCTGGGCGGGTCAGCGCCCCCTTGCGCATGGCGGAAGCCAGCGCGATCTTGATGTTGACCTCGACGTCGGAGCAGTTGACGCCGCCCGAATTGTCGATGGCGTCGGAATTGCAGCGCCCGCCATTCAGCCCGAACTCGATGCGAGCCCGCTGCGTCGCGCCAAGATTGGCGCCCTCGCCGATGACCTTGGCGCGCACTTCGAGCGCAGTCACCCGAATGGCATCGTTGGCGCGATCGCCAGCGTCCTGGTTGGTTTCCGTCGATGCCCTGAGATAGGTGCCGATGCCGCCGAACCACAAAAGGTCGACCGGCGCCTTGAGGATGGCGCTCATGATCTCGACCGGCGAGGCGGTCGTCTTGCCGAGGCCGATCGCCGCGGCCGCGGCCGGCGGCAGCGTGATCGATTTCTGGCTGCGCGAGACGATGATGCCGCCTTCGGACAGTTTTGTCTTGTCGTAGTCCTGCCAGCTCGAACGGGCGAGGGCGAACATGCGCCGGCGCTCGGCCATCGAAACCGCCATGTCAGGAGCGGGATCGATGAAGATGTCACGATGGTCGAAGGCGGCGATCAGCCGGGTCTGCTCGGACAGGAGCATGCCGTTGCCGAACACGTCGCCCGACATGTCGCCGACGCCGACAACGGTGAAGGGTGTGGTCTGGATATCGCGGTTCATCTCGCGGAAATGCCGCTTGACCGCTTCCCAGGCGCCCTTGGCGGTGATGCCCATCTTCTTGTGGTCGTAGCCGGCCGAGCCGCCGCTGGCGAAGGCGTCGTCGAGCCAGAAGCCATGCTTCTCGCTGATGGCATTGGCGGTGTCGGAGAAGGTCGCCGTGCCCTTGTCTGCGGCGACGACGAAATAGGGGTCGTCCTGGTCGCGCCGCACGACCTCAGCCGGCGGAATGACGCCGTCCAGGCCGATATTGTCGGTGATCGACAACAGGCTGGAGACGTAATTCTTGTAGGCGGACGCGCCGGCTTCGAAGATGGCGTCGCGGCCGGCGCCCATCGGCAGCTTCTTCGGATAGAAACCGCCCTTGGCGCCAACCGGCACGATCACCGCGTTCTTGACCTGCTGCGCCTTGACCAAACCGAGCACCTCGGTGCGGTAGTCCTGGGCGCGGTCCGACCAGCGCAGGCCGCCGCGCGCGACCGGGCCGAAGCGCAGATGCACGCCCTCGACCTCGGAGCCGTAGACGAAGATCTCCCGCCACGGCCGCGGCGCCGGCAGGCCGTCGACCGCTTGCGAATCGAGCTTGATCGCCAGCGACTGGCCCTTCTCCTTCAGATCGGGAACGAAATGATTGGTGCGCAGCGAGGCTTCGATCAGGTTGAGGTAGCGACGGACGATGGTGTCGTCGTCGATGTTGGGAACCTCTTCCAGCGCATCCCTGATCTTGGCCTTGAGGTGCCTGGCCGCGACCGCCCCGTCCGTCTGCGCCGTCGGTCCGAGGCGGGCGACGAACAGCTCATGCAGGCCACGCGCGATCTCCGGATAGCGGTTGAGCGCGGCGGCAATGAAATCTTGGCTCTGTGGGATGCCGGCCTGCTGCAGATAGCGGCCGTAGGCGCGCAGGATGGAAATCTCGCCCGACCACAGGCCGGCGGTCTGGGCAAGGCCGTTATAGCCGTCATTGTCGATGTCGCCGCGCCAGACGGAAAGGAACGCGTCTTCGAACAGCGCGCCGCGGTCGCCAAGGTCGATTGGCTTGCCGTAGCTGTTTTCGAGTTCCATGTCGTGGATGAAGACCATGCCCGGCTGATCAGTATTGATCATGTCGGAAGCCTCGTCCCCGACCTCGAAGGTGCGCTCGCTGATAACGCGGAAACCGATGTTCTCCAGCACCGGCACCCGTCGCGACAGCGCCACCGGGCTGCCATGGTGATAGATCTTCAGCGCCGCCTGATGCGGTTCCTGGTTGGCATGACGATAATAGTCGATGGCGATCGGATTGGCCGCGCTGATCCTGGCGATGCGCCCGGCATCGGCCAGCGCCTCCGCCGGTGAGAAGCTGTCGCGATAGCTTCCCGAGAAGCGCGAGGCGATCGCCGTGAGCGCCGCATCGGCGCCGGTCTCTTCGGCGGTCTCGCGCAGAATGTCGTCCCAGGTCCGCACGATGGCGCGGATCGCTGCCTCGATCGTCGCCTGGTCGACCTTCGGCGTCCTGCCGCCGGAACGGCCGATGATGAAGTGGACACGAGCCAGCCCGCCTTCCGGGAAGGCTGGGTAGTAGGCCGAAAGCCGGCCCTGGAACATCGTCTTCAGATAGGTGCCGATCTTCTCGCGCACGACGCTGTCGTAGCGGTCGCGCGGCACGAAAACGAGGATCGAGACGAAACGGTCGAACTGATCGGCGCGCACCAGCGCCCTGACGCGCGGCCGCTCGATCAGCCCCAGAATGGCTTCGGCGTGCTTGCGCAGGATCGGCACCGGAACCTGGAACAGCTCGTCGCGCGGATAGCTCTCAAGCACGTTGATCAGTGCCTTGCCGGAGTGGTCTTCAGGGTTGAAACCGGATTTGGCGATGATGGTTTCGGCTTTCGACCTGAGATAGGGGATCTTCATCACCGAGCGCGTGTAGGCAGTCGAGGTGAACAGGCCGACGATGCGCAGCTCGCCGGCAAGCACGCCCTTGGCGGTGTAGGTCTTGACGCCGATGTAATCGAGATAGATGCGGCGGTGCACCGACGATTTGGCATTGGCCTTGGTGACGATCAGCGGTTCCGGCCCGTGCAGGAAGGCGCGGATTTCCGGCGTCGTCGACACCGCTTCGGTGCCGCGCCGCAGCACCAGCACGTCGGGATCGGAGAGGATGCCGAGGCCGGGCTTTTCGGTGCGCTCCAGGGTGCCGCTCTTCTCGCCGCCGGTATATTTGAACTCGCGCATGCCGAGGAAGGTGAAATTGTCGTCGCGCAGCCATTCGAGGAGGGCGATCGCTTCGGTGACGTTGGCCTTGTCGAGCGGCACCGGAGCGTAGCGGAACTCGGAGATTGCCTGGTCGAGGCGGGCCAGCATCGGCTTCCAGTCGGTGACGGCGGCGCGCACCTGGCCCAATATTTTCTTCAGCCGGTCAGCCAATGCCTCGGCCTGCTCGGACGAAACACGGCCGATATGGACGTGGATGACGCTCAGCCGTTCATGACTGTGATCGCCCTTGGCGAAGCCGCCATCGCCGAGGATTTCGTCGACGCCGCTCTTGTCGTGCCTGACGACGATGACCGGATGGGTAACCAGCAGCGGTTCGCCAGCGCTCTCGGTGATCTCGCCGAGGATGGAATCGAACAGGAACGGCATGTTGTCGTTGACGACGGTGATCACCGTCATCGGCCTGCCCTGGCGCACGACACCGGAATCAACCTCTATGGCGACGACGCAATCGCCCTTCTTGTGCCTGGCGACGGCGCGTCCGGCGAGATCGGCGGCGCGTTCGAGGGCGGTGACCTCATAGGCGGCGACATCTTCGGCCGGCGCACGGGCCAGCAGGTAATCGGCAAGCCTGCCGGGTTTCTCGCTGCCCTTGGCCGTGCTTATCTTTTTCAACTGGCTTGCAGATTTCAGGCCGGCCATGTCGCTAAATCCCTCCCTCATATGTTTTGCGACTATGGTAGCAGATGACCGATATTTGGCGACAAAGGTTTGACCGCTTGCGACGAAATGTCGGGATTCGCCGGTGGGTCACCGAAAATGAGGAGAAAATCCGCCATAAAAGACAAAATCATCGCACTTGACCTCGCGCCTGCGGAACTGAGCGAAGCGACGAAAGCCTATTTCGCCAAATGCGAGGAGAAGCTCGGCCTCGTTCCCAATGTGCTTTTGGCCTACGCTTTCGATGAGACGAAGCTGCGCGCCTTCACCGACATACCACGCGATGGCGCGGTGAGAGCATGGCGGTTGCGAGCCAACCGGACCTCACATTAGTGATTCGCATTCTCGTTGCTTGTTTTTCGGTTTGGTCCGATGATCGTCCTGCGGCGTGACCGCATGTCGGTTTGACGCCCGCCGATCAACGGAAGATCAACGGAGGAGAACATGGCGAAATTTCTCTATGTCTATCACGGCTCCGGCAAGATGCCGACCGACGACGCCGAACGGCAAGCGGCGATGGATGCCTGGAACGGCTGGTACGGCAAGCTTGGCTCGGCCGTGGTCGACGGTGGCAATCCGGTCGGCATGTCGAAGACCGTGCTGCCCGGCGGCAAAGTCGAGAACAATGGCGGCAGCAATCCGACCGCTGGTTACACAATCATCGAAGCGAACGACATCGACGATGCCGTCGCCAAGGCCAAGGATTGTCCTATCCTGAAGGACCCGGGTTTCAGCGTCGAGATCGCGCCGATCATCGAAATGGGCTGACGCACCGGCTCAGGATCGAGCCGCAATCGCCGCCGCGGCACCGGCCATGGTGGTGGCGCTGACGCGGTTGGCGATCTTCATCGCCCGCCTGCTCTTCAAGAGTTTTCGCGCCTGCGCTGCCGCCAGCACCCAGGCCAGATCGATGGCGACCAGAACCACGGCCATGGTCAGCGTCAGCTCGATCCAGCCGACGACCGTCACTGAGGCGAGATCGATGATGGTCGGCAGCAGCGCCAGGTAGAACATCATGATCTTGGGATTGCCGAGCGTCACCGCCATGCCGGCAAAGAACAGTTTGACGGCCGACTCCTCGCGCGGCATCTCGCCTTCGCGCGCCTCGACCGGGGCCGTCCACATCTTCCAGGCGAGGTAGGCGAGATAGGCGACGCCGACCCATTTCAGCACGACGAAGGCAAGATGGAAGGTCTGCGCCACCACCGCCAGCCCGAACACCGCCAGCGACAGCCAGATGGCCTCGCCGATCCACATGGCGAGCAGGAATGGAAACACGTCGCGAAAGCCCTTTGCGATAACCCGCGCCACCAGGGCGGCAATCGAGGGGCCGGGCGAGCCCGCGGCGACGAAAAGGGCGGCGGCGAAGATCAAAAGCGAGGTGACGTGCATGTGAGTGCCTTCGAGCGTCAGAGAGCCCAAGGATACCGGATCAGCGGCGGTTTGGCACCCCCTGCAGCTTGCAGAGAACTTTGCCCTCTGAACAGGCGTCGGCGCTGCCCCTCATCTGGTTGCCGCCATCTTCTCCCCGTCAACGGGGAGAAGGGCGCTGTCATCGACGGTTCCGCCAATTACCAGCGTTGCAAGAAATGAACGCCGAGGGTGCGCTCAGCGGTCTTCTCCCCGTTCACGGGGAGAAGGTGCCGGCAGGCGGATGAGGGGCAGCGCCGACCCCTTCAATGAGACGTCGCCTTACGCCGCGCCGACCACTTTCGCCGATTTCTCAAAACGCTTGCGCTCGTTCGGGTCGAGATAGAGCTTGCGCAGACGAATGGTCTTCGGCGTCACTTCGACCAGCTCGTCGTCCTGGATCCAGGCCAGCGCGCGTTCCAGCGTCATGCGGATCGGCGGCGTCAGCTTCACCGCCTCATCCTTGCCGGCAGCGCGGATGTTGGTCAGCTTCTTGCCCTTCAGCACGTTCACTTCGAGGTCGTTGTCGCGTGAATGGATGCCGATGATCATGCCCTGATAGACCTTGACGCCCGGATCGATGACCATCGGGCCGCGGTCTTCCAGGTTCCACATCGCATAGGCCACTGATTCACCCTGCTCGTTGGAGATCAGCACGCCATTGGTGCGGCCCGGCAGCTCGCCCTTGTAAGGCTCGTAGGCATGGAACAGCCGGTTCATGACTGCTGTGCCGCGGGTGTCGGTCAGCAGTTCCGACTGGTAGCCGATCAGGCCGCGCGTCGGCGCGTGGAAGACGATACGCTGGCGGTTGCCGCCCGACGCGCGCAATTCGACCATCTCGGCCTTGCGCTCCGACATTTTTTGCACGACGACGCCGGCATGCTCTTCGTCGACGTCGATGACGACTTCCTCGACCGGCTCGAGCAACTCGCCGTTCTCGCCCTTCTGCATGACGACGCGCGGCCGCGACACGGCAATCTCGAACCCTTCGCGGCGCATCGTCTCGATCAGCACGGCAAGCTGCAATTCGCCGCGGCCGGAGACGAAAAACGAATCCTTGTCAGGCGATTCCTCGATTTTCAGCGCGACATTGCCTTCGGCCTCGCGCAGCAGGCGGTCGCGGATGACGCGGCTGGTCACCTTGTCGCCCTCGGTGCCGGCCAGCGGGCTATCGTTGACGAGGAACGACATCGTCACGGTCGGCGGATCGATCGGCTGCGCATGCAGCGGCTCGGTCACCGACAGGTCGCAGAACGTGTCGGCGACGGTGCCCTTCGACAGGCCGGCGATGGCGACGATGTCACCCGCCTGCGCCTCGTCGATCGGCTGGCGCTCGAGCCCGCGGAAAGCCAGGATCTTCGAGATACGGCCGGTTTCGACCTGGGTGCCGTCATGATGCAGCACCTTGACCGCCTGGTTGGACTTCAGCGTGCCGGATTCGATGCGGCCGGTGATGATGCGGCCAAGGAACGGATTGGCTTCCAGGATGGTGCCGATCATCCGGAACGGGCCGGGGTGGACGGTCGGCGCCGGCACATGCTTGATGACGAGGTCGAACAGCGGCGCCAGACCCTGGTCCTTCGGACCTTCGGGGTTTTCCGACACCCAGCCGTCGCGGCCCGAACCGTAAAGGATAGGGAAGTCGAGCTGCTCGTCGGTCGCGTCGAGCGTTGCAAACAAGTCGAACACTTCGTTGACCACCTCGACGTGGCGGGCGTCCGGCCGGTCGATCTTGTTGATGACGACGATCGGCTTCAATCCGACCTTGAGCGCCTTGCCGACGACGAATTTTGTCTGCGGCATCGGCCCTTCGGCGGCGTCGACCAGCACGATGGCTGAATCCACCATCGACAGGATGCGCTCGACTTCACCGCCGAAATCGGCGTGGCCGGGGGTGTCGACGATGTTGATTCGGGTGTCCTTCCAGTCGACCGAGGTCGCCTTGGCCAGGATGGTGATGCCGCGTTCCTTTTCGAGGTCGTTCGAATCCATGGCGCGTTCGGCAACGCGCTGGTTGTCGCGGAACGAGCCGGACTGTTTCAGGAGCTGGTCGACGAGGGTGGTTTTCCCATGGTCGACGTGCGCGATGATCGCGATATTACGAATTTTCATGTTGTGGTCTCGGGAGCGTTGCAGGCAGCAGGCCAAAAGGCGCTGCCTCTTTCGGTTGGGCGGCTCATACAGGGTTTTTCGCAATTGCGAAAGAGGAGGCGTGCCACCAAATAGATGGTCACCAAATCTTAAGCGTCTTGGTGTGAAATTGAATTATTAACCAAAGCGGAACCTTTCACGGTCGGGACAGTTCAAATTTCATGAGCAAAACGGGCATCAGATACCGGCCAATCGTTGCATGGGCTGCGCTCGCCGTTCTGCTTGCGGCAGGCGTGGCACAGTCGGCCGCGACGTCGAAGGAGCCTGCCCCGCCGTCCGACACCCGAACGGCGGAGCAGTTGTTTGCCGACGCTCCCGATGGCGTCGACCCGGTGGTGACCGGGCCGGTCAGCGCCGCCTTCAAGCAAAGGCAGGAGGCCGCCAACTGCGACAGCGCTGTTTGGCCCAATATTCCGACCGTTTGCTATCCAGACTGACGACCGCCGACGGCGGTAGTCATCCCGAGATACCGTTCCGCTGCGATCCTTCACGCCCCCCTCTGCCCTGCCGGGCATCTCCCCCACGAAGGGGGAGATCGGACGTCGCCGCCGCTTTCGCCAACCTCCAACGTTGCAGGCGCGAGCGGAGCGCCCAAGCTGCCAATCTCCCCCCATGTGGGGGAGATGTCCGGCAGGACAGAGGGGGGCGCTGTCCCGCCTGCGTTTTGGCCATTGTTGAACCCAGTCCCCTCACGCCGAATGCACCGGGTCGAGCGTGACCTTGTAGAGTTCATTGTCGTCGCGATCCATCAGCCGTACCGTCATCTGTTCAGTGGCGCCATCGATGTCGACGAGGCCGAAGAACTGCAGGCCGGCCGAGGGTGGCAGGTTCTGCCCCTGCTCGGCGGTTGGCGCCTTGATGAATTTCAGCTCCGGGCCGAAGGTCATGTCGAAATCATTGGGTCCATAGGTGCCGGCATGGAGCGGACCCGAGACGAATTCCCAGAACGGATTGAAGTCCTGGAACTGCGCCTTGTCGGGATTGTAGTAATGCGCCGCCGTGTAGTGCACGTCGGCGGTCAGCCAGACGGTGTTGGTGATGCCGGCATTCTTTATGTAGCGAAGGAGGTCGGCAATTTCCAGTTCGCGGCCCTTGGCCGGGCCATTGTCGCCATTGCTGACGGCCTCGGCGCCGGCCTTGTTGGTGGCGTCGTTCCAGACGACGAGACCAAGCGGCATGTCGGCGGCGATGATTTTCCAGGTCGCGTTGGAGTTTGCCAGTTCGCGCTTCAGCCACTTCATCTGCTGTTCGCCGAGGATGCGCGATTGCGGCGTCACCGTATCCTGCATGCCAGGACCGTTGGCGCCGCGATAGGAGCGCATGTCGAGGAAGAACACGTCGAGCAGCGGCCCGTAGGCGATCTTGCGATAGACGCGGCCCGGTTCCGACGGCTCGTAGCGGATCGTCGTCATCTCGTGGAAGGCACGTGCCGCGCGTGCCGCCAGCACATGGATGTTTTTTTCCGAGTAGCGGTCGTCGGCGCTCAGGTTCTTCGAATCCGACCAGTTGTTGACCACCTCGTGATCGTCCCACTGGTAGAAGGTCGGGCAGATGGCGTTGAGCCCCAGCACGTTCTTATCCATCATGTTGTACTTCCACTGGCCGCGGTACTCGTCCAGCGTCTCGGCAACCTTGCGCTTTTCGTCGATGAGGACCTTGTTCTTCCACTTGCTGCCGCCGGGCAGCTCGACCTCGTCCTTCATCGGGCCGTCGGCATAGATGGTGTCGCCGGAATGCAGGAAGAAGTCGGGCGTATGCTTGCCGATCGTGGCATAGGTCTTCATGCCGGTGTCGTCGATGCCCCAGCCCTGGCCGGCGGTATCGCCCGACCAGGCGAAGCGGATGTCGCGTTTCGAGGCCGGCGCCGTGCGGAAGCGGCCGACGATCGGCTCGGAGACGGCGTTGATGTCGGCAAGATCGGCCGCGACCATGCGGTAGAAGATGTCCTGGTCGGAGGTGAGGTCGGTGAGCAGCCGCTTTACCGTGTAATCGCTGGCCGGCGACGTATCGAGCGGCGCAAGGCGCAAGGGATTGGCGAAATTCTCCGTCGACGAGACTTCGAACATGACGCGCGAAGGGCGGTCGGTCCGCGTCCACACCACGCCACTGGCTGCGTCGACATCGCCCGACTGGATGCCATGGGTGAAGGCGGGCCGCTGATTGGCGCGCGAATAATAGGGAAGCGCGAGGCCCGATACGCCGACGAGGCCGGCGGCGCTCGCCGACGTGACAAAAGCGCGGCGCGAAATCTTGTTCATGGCTGTCTCCTGGATGGCTTAAACATCGCCGCCAAGGTCCAGCGTCAATGTTTCACGCACATCTCGAAACCATGAAGGTTTTCTGACGATCAACAGGCTGGCGAATCTCCCCCCTCGAGGGGGAGATGTCGCCGAAGGCGACAGAGGGGGTCGTGTCGCGTGGAGCGCCAACCTCCTGCGTCTGCGATAAGGGGCCGAGCCCGGTCGGACCGACCCCCTCTGGCCGCTTCGCGGCCATCTCCCCCTCAAGGGGGGAGATTAGCGCTCGGCCGTCACAGCTCAAGCCGCCTGCGGGTTCGGCTCGAAGGCCGGACGGCTGGTGTTGATCAACAGCGAGATGCAGGCTGCGGCTATTGCCGTCATGCCGGCGATGAGGAAGGCAAGTTCGTAATTGCCCTGCAATTCACGCATGGTGCCGCCGAAGAAGGCGGCCGCCGCTGCACCCACCTGATGGCCGGCGACGATCCAGCCGAAGACGATCGGCCCGCTGCGGTCGCCGAACGCCTCGTTCGACAGCCTGAGCGTCGGCGGCACGGTGGCGATCCAGTCCAATCCGTAGAGCACGGCGAAGATGATCAGGCTGGTCGACGAAAAGCCGGAATAAGGCAGATAGATCAGCGACAGGCCGCGGATGCCATAATAGACGCCGAGCAGCTTGCGCGGGTCGAAACGGTCGGTGAGCCAGCCCGACAGCGTCGTGCCGATCAGGTCGAAGATGCCCATCAGCGACAGCAGGCCGGCGGCTTGCACCTGGCCGATGCCCATGTCGCCGCAAAACGCGATCAGGTGCGTTCCGACCAGTCCGTTGGTGGTGAAGCCACAGATGAAGAAAGTGGCGAACAGATACCAGAACACCCGCGTGCCGGCGGCACGACGCAGCGTGCTGAGCGTGTGGGTGAGGAAATTGCCCTGCGAGGCCGGCGGAACCGGCGGCACGTCGTCGACGTCCGCGCCGTAGCGCACCATGCCGATCGCGGACGGCCGTTCCGGCACCAGCAGCCAGACCAGCGGCACCAGGCAGGCGGTGGCGACCGCAATGGCGATGGCGACAGGCTTCCAGCCGCCCGACTGCGCGAGCGCGGCGAGCAGCGGCAGGAACACCAGCAGGCCGGTGGCGGCCGAGGCCGACATCAGCCCCATCACCAGGCCGCGATTGGTCTTGAACCAGCGATTGACGATGGTGGCGCCGAGCACCGTGGCGACCGCGCCGGAACCGACGCCGGAGAATACGCCCCATGTGAGAAGCAGGTGCCAGGGCTGGGTCATCAACAGGCTGAGCGCCGTCGAGCCCGACATCAGCACCAGCGACGCCAGCAGCGTGCGGCGCAGCCCGATCCGTTCCATCAGTGCCGCGGCAAACGGCCCGGTCAGGCCGTAGAGGAAGATGCCGATGGCCGCGGCGAGCGAGACGACATCGCGCCGCCAGCCGAAACTCTCCTCCAGCGGCAGCATCATGACGGCCGGCGCCGACCGCAGGCCCGCCGCGATCAGCAGGCACAGGAAAATGACGGCCACTACGACGAAAGCATAGCGCTGGCCAAACGGGCGGGATCGAGCTATCATGTTACTGACCGGTACGTTTCAATGCATGGGAGCATACGTACCGATCGGTAACATTGTCAAGCAGGCAACGGCACGTCCAAGAATGAAAAGCATTGAGCCAACGATCAAAGCGGATGAGCGGCCCCGCGCGGGCGAAAAAATCCTTCGCGTTGCCCGCGACCTGTTCTACCGGCAAGGCATCAGGGCGATCGGCGTCGACGAGATCGTGCGGCGCGCTGGCGTCACCAAGCCCAGCCTCTATCGCAGCTTTCCCTCCAAGGACGAATTGGCCGCGTCCTATCTGCGGCAATACGACCTCGAGTTCTGGGCCCGCTTCGACGCGGCGGTGGCTGCCCATCCCGGCAATCCGCGCGCGCAGATCGCCGCCTTCCTGACCCGCATCGGCAAGCGCACGCAAAAGCCCGACTATCGCGGCTGCGGCATGACCAATGCGGCCGTCGAATATCCCGAACGTGGCCATCCGGCCCGGGTGGTGAGTGAGGCCAACAAGCAGGAATTGCGCCGACGCCTGCGCGCCATGGCGGCGGCGATGGGTGCCGGCGACGCCGAGACGCTGGGCGACGGGCTGCTGCTTCTGATCGAAGGCGCCTACATCAGTGGCCAACTGTTCGGGGCCGGCGGACCGGCGAAGTCCGTGGCCCGCAACGCCGACCTGCTGATCGAAGCGAGCTTGAAGAAATAGCGATTAACGATACCGTGCGGCAGCCCCGAAACGGAGTTGCCCGCGATGCGTGCTCTTTTGCTGATCCCGCTTGCCCTCGCTGGCCTCTGCCAGCCTGCCCGGGCCGGCGACATTTCCAGCGCCTACACCGATCTCGACTGGAAGAAGGACTGCGTGACCTACGCGCAAGCGGAGGAAGGCGACGGCGACTGGGCCAGTCTCGCCTGTTCGGGCTATCGCGGCTACCCGGTGCTGATCGCCTACGACGACGCCCGCGAATCGCTGTTTTATGGTTTTCCGCCCAGCGACATGACCGCAGTCTGGGAAAGTTTTGTCGCCTTCAACACGGCCGCATCCAAACTCGAGTGGCGCATCGAGACGAACGGCGATCGCGCCGTCCCGTTTGCGGTCATCCATCGGCGCTCGATCAGCAATCCCGAGGTGGAGAACAAGCCGACCGACGTGCTGATCGTCGCCAAGGTCGCCCAGCCGGAGACCTATGAAGGCTGCACCGTCGGCCTGGTGCTGGCCACCGGCAACCCCGGCGCCAACGACCAGGCACGCAAGCTCGCCGACGAGAAGGCGCGGACCTTTGCCTGCGGCAAGGACAAGCGCGTGGTTATCGGCAACGCGCCCGCTTTCGGCCGCGTCGACAATTAGGAGCGCGTCGCATTGAAAAGTAACGTCGGTCAGCGCTGCCCCTCATTGCCCTGCCGGGCATTTCGCCCCGTATAGTGACGGGGAGAAAGACGCAGCCATCAATGGTTTCGCCAATTACCACCGTTGCTGAATGGGCGCCAAGGTCGAGGTCAGCGGGCTTCTCCCCGTTCACGGGGAGAAGGTGCCGGCAGGCGGATGAGGGGCGGCGCTACGCCAGCAGTTTGCTCGCAACTTCAGGCGTTCGGCTACTACTTGCTTGCCTTGGCCCGTTCGATCGCCTCGACGATCATCTTCTTGGCGTAGGCGGCATCGTGCCAGCCCTCGATCTTGACCCATTTGCCGGGTTCGAGATCCTTGTAGTGCTCGAAGAAGTGCTGCACCTGCTGGCGGGTGATGTCGGGCAGGTGCGTGTATTCGGTGACGTTCTCGTAGCGCAGCGTCAGCTTGGGCGAAGGCACCGCGATGATCTTTTCGTCGAGGCCGGAATTGTCTTCCATCACCAGCACGCCGATCGGCCGCACATTGATGACGCAGCCCGGCACCAGCGCCCGCGTGTTGCAGACCAGCACGTCGATCGGGTCGCCGTCACCCGACAGCGTGTGCGGCACGAAGCCGTAATTGCCGGGATAGCGCATCGAGGTGTGCAGGAAGCGGTCGACGAACAGCGTGCCGGCCTCCTTGTCCATCTCGTACTTGATCGGCTCGCCGCCGATCGGCACCTCGATGATGACGTTGATGTCCTCCGGCGGGTTCTTTCCGATGGCGATGGCTTCGATACGCATGGCTTTGTCCCTCTTTCGATTGGAAACCGATAGCGGGCAGCGGCGCATGGTGCAATGCGGCGAATGGTACTGAAATCGGCTGAGGGTGCTGGCGAGAGGCGTGTCGAGCCGTCATTCCCAGACGAAGGCGACCTTCTTCAGAGCCTTCTGCTCGAAAACCTCGACTCCCTCGGCGACGTCGCGGCCGCCGGCGCCGGCATAGAAGGTGAGCGCGTTCTGGTTGTCCTCCAGCGCCCACACCACCATGCCTTTCAGCCCGTGGTCTGCCAGTCGCGCCCGTGCTGCCGAGAATAGCCGGCTGCCGAGCCCGATGCCCTGATATTCCGGGCGCACGTAAAGTTCGTAGATCTCGCCCTGCTGCTTGAGCTCGCGGGCGCGGTTCTTGCCGATCGTGGCGTAGCCGGCAACCTTGCCGCCGATCTCGACAACCAGGACGGTGGCGGCGCGGCGGATGGCGTTCGCCCACCAGTCGGCGCCGCGGCGGTTGATCATCGATGTCAGCGTGCGATGCGGGATGATGCCGGAGTAGGCGCCGCGCCAAGCCAGCAGGTGCACGTCGGCGATGGCGCCTGCGTCGCGCGGCTCGGCTTTCCTGATGTCGATGCTCAGCGTCTTCATGATTGGTTAACCATAAACCCGCATCGCCCGATTGCAAGAGTCCGGTCAGCCGCTCCCAAGCTTTCGCACAGACGATAGACGTGCCGTTGAGTGCTGAAAAAACCGTTCGTAGCGACTCAGATTTCGACCAGATGATCGTCGAGTTCGTTGCTGTCGCCGGAAGAAACCGGGAAATGCTCGGCCAGCACCGCACCCGTCGCTTCGATCGCCTTGATAAAGCCGTCGGCGAGACGATGGTCGCGGGCATGCGCGGTAAGGTCGCGGACGACGCCGTCCCAGACATGCTGGCCGACACGGCTGTCGATGCCGCTGTCGGCGATCACTTCGGCGTAGTGCTCGGCGATCGAAACGAACACCAGCACGCCGGTGCGCGCCGTGGTGCGGTGGACGTTGCGGGCGAGGAACTGCTTTATCGCATTGGCGTGCGCGGCCTGGTAGCGCAGCCGTCTCGGCACCAGATGGATGCGCAAGCCGGGCAGCGCCCACAACAGCACAAGCACCGAGGCCATCGCCAGAAGCTGGGCAATGACGAAATGCGGCAAGCGGATCGACAGCCACCACGCTTCCAGCCCGTAGCTGACGGCGAGGCTAACGACGAGCATCGCCAGCGTCGCCATGAAGGCCGCCGGAAAGAAATAGCCGTCGCTGGCATAGGCGACCACGCAGTAGATTTCGCCGTCGGTCTTCGATTCGGCGACGCGGATCGCTTTCGCGATGCGGTCATGGTCCTCGGGGCTGATCGGTCGAGTTGCCATGTCGTGTCTCACCAGCTTCCTGAAGATCCGCCGCCACCGGACGAGCCGCCGCCGCCCGAAAACCCGCCACCGCCTGAGCCTCCTCCGCCCGACGACCAGCCGCCCCCGCCGGACGACCAGCCGCCAGAAGATTGCCGGCCCGGCTCGAAAATCATGCCCAGCCAGCGATAGCGGCCGGGGCCGAGTTTCCGGCCGAAGATCGGCGGCAGGATCGAGGCGGCGATGCTGCCGAAGAAGATGATCGCCCAGATGCTTATGAAGATCGCAAAGAACAGATCGTCGGTGTTGAATGGCGGCTGCTGGTTGCGGGTCCCGCGCGCTTCCAGCTCTTCCGGATTGCCTTCCAGCACCATGACCATGTCGTCGACGGCCTTCATTATGCCGCCGGAGAAATCGCCGGCGCGGAAGGCCGGCACCATGTCGTTTTCGATGATCAGCCTGGTGTGCAGGTCGGTAAGCGTGCCTTCCAGCCCGTAGCCGACCTCAATGCGCATCTTGCGGTCGTCTTTGGCGACCAGCAAAAGCACGCCATTGTCCTCGCCGGCCTGGCCGAGCTTCCAGGCGCGGAACAGCCGGTTGGCGTAGGGCTCGATTTCCTCGCCGTCGAGGCCAGGAAGCGTCGCGACGACGATCTGGTCAGAGCTCTTGGCCTCGAAATCCGCAAGCTTCCGGGTCAGCGCCGCTTCGGTTGCGGCGTCGATGATGCCGGCATTGTCGACGACCCGCCCGGTCAGGGCAGGCAATTCGGCGGCAAGGGCGGTGAGGGGGAGGAAGAGGGCTAAGTAGAGAAAGGCTAGAGCAACCGGCAGGAATGCAAGGCTTGCGTTCCGTCCCACCCCCCTTGAGGGGGAGAGCAGGACAGAGGGGGGTGGGACGGAGTACAAGGTCAATGGAACTGCGCTCGCTAAGCGCCGATCACCCGCCCTGCTGCGTGCCGAAATCGACCTTCGGCGTCTGCATCTTGTCTTCCTCGATGGTGAAATTGGCGAATGGCTGATTGTCGCGGAACCACAGGGTCGCCCAAATCACCGACGGGAAGGTCCGCAGCGTCAGATTATACTCCCGCACCGCCTCGATATAGTCGCGGCGGGCGACCGAGATGCGGTTCTCGGTGCCTTCGAGCTGCGCCTGCAGCGCCAGAAAATTCTGGTTGGCCTTGAGGTCGGGATAATTCTCCACCACCGCCAGCAACCGCGACAGCGCGCTGGTCAGGCCGGCTTGACTGTCCTGGAATCTCTTGACCGCTTCCGGATCGCTCAGCGTGTCGGGCGTCACCGTCACCTGCGTCGCCTTGGCGCGCGCCTCGACCACGGCATCGAGCGTATCCTTCTCATGCGCCGCATAGCCCTTGACCGTCTCGACCAGGTTGGGAATGAGATCGGCGCGGCGCTGGTACTGGTTCAGCACCTGGCTCCATGCGGCCTTGGCGTTTTCCTCCGCCGTCGGAATGGTGTTGTAGCCGCAGCCGGCCAGCAGCGGCAGCACGATCGCCATCATCAGCAAGGCTGGCAGGTTGCGGAAGACGAAAGGGGAGGAAAGGGCAGGCATGGAAAAATCCCTCAACAAGACTGACGGGCGAAGCATTACCACAATCCGCGCGCAAGAACATGACCTCAACCTGGGGCGCTGCTGGTGCTTTGGCATTCACTCTCAGGCCCTGTGATTGACCGGGCGAACAGGTTAAAGTCGCTGCGAAAACAGGGCATAGCCATGGCGGGACGCCAGGACAGCGACGACGAATCGCGCCGCATCATCGAGCGCGTGGCAAGTGAAACCGACCCGGCCTCGTCCGTTGCGCGGACCGCGAAGGGTGCGCGCGATGACGTCACTGCTGCAGACGCCGACCGGGCGGACCCGATCGAATATTGGGGCACGCGCATCGGCCGGGCGCTGGGGCTCATTGTCGGCATTGGCCTGTTGATCTGGCTCGTGCTTTTCATCATCCAGAGTTAGGAACCTCGTGAGCACCGAAGAATACGACGCGCCGCGCGCGGTTATCGTTATTTCCAGCCATGTCGCGCGCGGCTCGGTCGGCAACCGCGCCGCGGTCTTTGCGCTGGAGACGCTGGGCTTTCCGGTGTGGGCGGTGCCGACCGTCATCCTGCCCTGGCATCCGGGCCATGGACGGGCGACGCGCATCGTGCCGCCGCTCGATCAATTCAGGGCGCTGATGGCCGATCTCGAGCGCGCCCCGTGGCTGGGCGAGGTCGGCGCGGTGCTGTCCGGCTATCTCGGCGAAGGCGGCCAGGCCGACGCCGTCGCCTCGCTGGTCGGCGCGGTCAAGGCGAAGACGCCGGACGCCGTCTATATCTGCGACCCGGTGATGGGCGATTCGGGCGGGCTCTATGTGCCGGAGACGACCGCCATTGCCATGCGCGACCGGCTGATGCCGATTGCCAACATCGCCACGCCCAACCGCTACGAGCTGGAATGGATGGCGGGAGCGCCGCTGCCCGACCTCAAAGCGGTGATGGCGGCCGCCCTTCATGCCGGGCCGTCGACCATGCTGGTCACTTCGGCGCCGGCGATGATGGCCGGCGGCACCGGCAATCTGCTGCTCAACGGCAACCAGGCGCTGCTCGCCGAGCATCGCCTCATCGACAAGCCGCCCAATGGGCTCGGCGACCTGACGGCGGCCGTCTATCTAGCGCGCATCCTGTCCGGCCAGCCGGCGATCAAGGCACTGCAGTCGACTACGGCCGCGGTCTACGAGATCCTGGCGCGCACCGCCAAGCGCGGCGGCGACGAATTGCAGCTCGAAACAGACGCACAGAGCCTGTCGCACCCGATGGCCATGGTGCAGCTTCGCCATCTCCTGCATCCGGGGCGGGACAAAAGAGCGTGACTATCGTCGGCGTCGACGGCTGCAAGGCCGGCTGGATCGCCGTTCGCCGCGATCCGGGCGCAGCTCCCTCGGCAGCCGTTTCTCCAAGCTTCGCAGCACTGCTCGACGCATTGCCGGCCGATGCGACAGTCGCCGTCGACATGCCGATCGGCCTGCCCGATGTTTCACAAAAGGGTGGCCGCGGGCCCGAATCGCTGGTGCGGCCGCTGCTCGGCAACAGGCAATCGAGTGTCTTCGCCATCCCCTCGCGTGCGGCGCTTTACACGCATACGGACGGCTTCACCACGATCGAGGCCTGGTATGCCGCGCATCGCCAGGCAAGCGAAGTGGCCAAGGCGACCTCCGATCCGCCGCGCGGCGTCTCGATCCAGGCTTTTGGCATCTTTGCCAAGATCCGCGAGATCGATGCCGTGCTGATCGCGCGTCCCGAACTGCGCCGCCGCGTCTTCGAATCGCATCCGGAAGTCGCCTTCTGCCGGCTGAACGAGGATCAGGCGATGCGCTTGCCGAAGAAGATCAAGGGCGCCGTCAACCCGGCCGGCATAGCGGAACGCAAGGCGCTGCTTTGCCGGCACGGTTATGCCAGGGTCTTTCTCGACCGGACGCCGCCGCGAGGCGCTGCTGCCGACGACTTTCTCGACGCCGCAGCGATGATGCTGATCGCCGGCCGCATCGCCAGCGGCGAGGCAAGGCCATTTCCGGATCCGCCGCTCGCCGACCGATTTGGCATCCCTGTGGCGATCTGGGCATGAATTTCTTGGTCCCGTCTATCGGCGAGGCAATCGCATTGGCGAAAGGCAACCACGTCCTTCGCGATTCAGCATTGCTCGCGACCGGCTTTTGCCGCTAGAGCCTTCCTGACCCAAAGAGCTGCCGCCTAACCCGGAAAGGCTCCAGACGCCGCCAATGCCTCATCTCCCTGACCATCTGCTCACCGGCTACCGCAATTTCATGAACGGCCGCTATCTCGCCGAAAGCGGACGCTACCGCTCTCTTGCTCGCGAGGGCCAGGCCCCCGAAACGATGATCATTGCTTGCTGCGACTCCCGCGCGGCCCCCGAGGCGATCTTCGACGCTGGCCCCGGCGAACTCTTCGTGCTGCGCAATGTCGGCAATCTGGTGCCGCCCTATGCGCCCGACGACCAGTTCCACTCGACCTCGGCGGCGCTCGAGTTCGCCGTGCAGAGCCTCAAGGTCAAGAACATCGTGGTGATGGGCCATGGCCGCTGCGGCGGCATCCGCGCGGCACTCGACAGTACCGCCGCGCCGTTGTCGCCCGGCGACTTCATCGGCAAGTGGATGAGCCTGATTGCGCCGGCGGCCGAGACCGTTTCGTCCAGCACCTTCATGACGGCGACCGAGCGGCAGACCGCGCTCGAGCGCATTTCGATCCGCTATTCGATCGCCAATCTCAGAACCTTTCCCTGCGTCTCGATCCTGGAAGGCAAGCGACGGCTGTCGCTGCACGGCGCCTGGTTCGACATCTCGACCGGCGAACTCTGGGTTATGAACAAGGACACCGGCGACTTCGAGCGGCCGGAGATGACGTAGGAGGGTTGCATGGCATGCCGTTCGATCGCTTTGGCCGCAGCGGCGCTGCTGTTTTCAGTCATATCCGCCGGCGCCGACGACGGCGCGCTCATCGGCCGCTGGTATGCGGCGCTACTGGTCGCCGATCGCACGGAACTGTCGGATCTGCTTGCCGACGACGTCCGGATAAAACTCGACGACCTCGGCGTCGTCCAGACCAAGCAGGAATTCATCGCCTCCATCGACGACTGGGAGGGCGCCGTCGCCGGGGCTGAAATCCGGCATCGGATCGAGAAGACCGAAGGCGGCGTCATCACGGTGATCGCCTGTTATGATTTCCCCAATAACGACGTGCTGATGCAGGAAACCTTCGCGATCGCCGACAACCGCATCACTGCCAGCTCGCAGGCGGCGATCGCAGAAAACTGCGATAGCTACTGACCAGCCGCGATATTGCGTGCGGCAAGCCGGCGCCTTACATCGGTGACGATCCGCCTCATCCCGCCACGCAGCGAAAGCCCCTCGCTTAACGGAAGAATGCCCATGCCGTCCGCCGTCGACCTCGCCGCCCATCCGCTGACCACCTGGCAAGGACCGCTCGGCCTGCCCGATTTCACCCGCATCGGCGACGGCGATTTTTCCGGGGTTTTCGATGCGGCATTGGCGGCGCATGAGGCCGAGATCGAGGCGATATCAGGCAATGCCGAGACCCCGACCATCGAGAACACGCTTGCAGCGCTCGAGCTTGGCGGCGAGGCGCTCGACCATGTCTCGTCGATCTTCTGGTGCCGGGCCGGCGCCCACACCAACGAGGCAATCCAGGCGCTTGAGCGCGACATCTCGCCAAAGATGTCGCGGCATTTCTCGGCGATCTCGATGAACGAGAGGCTGTTTGCCCGCATCGACGAGCTCTACCAGCGCCGCGACGCCCTGAAACTCGATGGCGAAACGCTGCGGGTGCTGGAAAAGACCTGGAAAAATTTCGTCCGTTCCGGCGCCAGGCTCGACGCTAAGGGCAAGAAGCGGCTGGCGGCGATCAATGAGGAGTTGTCGTCGCTCGGCACGAATTTCGGCCAGAACCTGCTTGCCGACGAGCGCGACTGGGCGCTGTTCCTCGACGCGGCCGACCTTGCCGGCCTGCCGGAATTCCTGAAAAGCGCGATGGCCGAGGCCGCCGAGATGCGCGGCCAGAAGGGCCGCTATGCCGTCACCCTGTCGCGCTCGATCTACGAGCCGTTCTCGACCTTCTCCGAACGCCGTGACCTGCGCGAGATTGCCTTCAGCGCCTTCACCATGCGCGGCCAGAACGGCGGCGCCACCGACAACACCGCCGTGGTGCGCGATATGTTGCGTCTGCGTGCCGAAAAGGCGAAGCTGCTCGGCTACGCATCCTACGCCGCGCTGAAGCTCGACGACACCATGGCAAAGACGCCGGAGGCGGTGCATGCGCTGCTCGACCCGGTCTGGGAAAAGGCGGTGGAAAAGGCCGCAAGCGATCAGATCGAATTGCAGCGGCTGGCGGCCGAGGCCGGCAGCAACGAAGAATTCGCCGCCTGGGACTGGCGCTTCTATCAGGAGAAGCTGCGCGCCGAGAAGTTTGCCTTCGACGAGGCCGAGCTGAAGCCCTATCTG
This sequence comes from Mesorhizobium sp. WSM4817, assembly GCF_055811135.1. Classification (NCBI taxonomy): domain Bacteria; kingdom Pseudomonadati; phylum Pseudomonadota; class Alphaproteobacteria; order Hyphomicrobiales; family Phyllobacteriaceae; genus Mesorhizobium; species Mesorhizobium sp. WSM4817. The sequence continues at coordinate 61,725 of NZ_JBVVQQ010000001.1, forward strand.
CAGCTCGACCGCATCATCGACGCCTGTTTCGACGTGGCGACAAAATTGTTCGGCATCAGCTTCGAGGAGAAGAAGGGCATTGCCACCTGGCATCCGGACGCACGTGTTTTCGTCGTCAGGAATGCCGACGGCAGCGAACGCGGGCTGTTCCTGGCCGACTATTTCGCGCGGCCCTCGAAGCGCTCCGGCGCCTGGATGAGCGCGCTGAAATCCGGCCACAAGCTAGGCGATGGCTCCAGGCCGGTCATCTACAACATCATGAATTTCGCCAAGCCGCCGGAGGGCGAGGCAGCACTTTTGTCGGTTGACGAGGCCAAAACCCTGTTCCACGAATTCGGTCATGCGCTGCATGGCATGCTGACCGAAGTCACCTGGCCGTCGGTCGCGGGCACCTCGGTCAGCCGCGATTTCGTCGAACTGCCCTCGCAGCTCTACGAGCACTGGCTGACGGTGCCGGCGGTGCTGGAAAAGCATGCGCTGCATGTGAAGACCGGCAAACCGATGCCGAAAGCGCTGGTCGATAAGATGCTGGCGGCGCGCACCTTCGGCGCCGGCTTCGCCACGGTCGAGTTCACCGCCTCGGCACTGGTCGACATGGCCTATCACGCGCGGCCGGATGCGCCGGACGAGCCGCTTCGTTTCGAAGCCGAAACGCTCGAGAAGCTCAACATGCCCGACACCATCGCCATGCGCCACCGTACCCCGCATTTCGGCCACATCTTTGCCGGCGACGGCTATTCGGCCGGCTACTATTCCTACATGTGGTCGGAGGTGCTCGACGCCGACGCCTTCGCCGCCTTCGAGGAGACGGGCGACCCGTTCAATCCGGCGCTGGCCGAGCGGCTCAGGAAAAACATCTATGCCGCCGGCGGCTCGAAGGACCCGGAAGAGCTCTACACCGCCTTCCGCGGCAAGATGCCGTCGCCCGAAGCGATGATGATCAAGCGCGGGCTGATCTGAACGCCGAGGCGCCAATCTTGTCCCTCGTAGGCAGGGCAATCGCATTTGGATTCTTGCGAAAGTGGACCCCCACCCTAACCCTCCCCACAAGGGGGAGGGAACGCAGCCGCGCGCCTTTAACTTCCCCTTTGGCGCCGAAAGGCAGGCAATTTGCCGAGGGCAGCGCCAACGGAAGTCTCCCTCCCCCTTGTGGGGAGGGTTAGGGGTGGGGGTACATCGTAGAGCGAAAGCCTCGGCTTTCCACCTGCGACAGCCCTGCCCCTGTGGGGGGAGATGCCAAGTCTTGGCAAAGAGGGCAGGACTGAAACGGTTCAAGCGCTGCAGAGCGCCTCGATCCCTTTCGCCAGCGCAGCCGGATCGCCTGAAATGCGCAGCGTCTTTAGCCGGGCCGTGCCGCCGGCGGCGACCGAGACGGCCGATCGCGGCACTCCCAGCGCCTTGGCGACCAGTCGTTCGAGCGCTTGGTTGGCGGCGCCGTTTTCCGGCACGGCGCGGACCCGCGCCTTCAGGTGGCTTCGCCCGTCTGCCGAGATATCGATACCTTCCAGCCTGTCCATCGCCGCTTTCGGCGTCAGCCGGACGAACAGGTCGACGCCGTCGTTACGCGGGCGAAACGGCCCGATCATGAAACGCCTGGTCAGACCAGCGACAACACCGTGGTGAGCAGGAACTGCCGCAGGAAGAACAGGATCAGAAGCAGGATGATCGGCGAAATATCGATGCCGCCGAGATCGGGCAGGAAGCGGCGGATCGGACGCAGCGCCGGCTCGGTCAGCCGGAACAGCATGTTGCTGACGCTATCGACGAACTGGTTGCGCGAGTTGACGACGTTGAAGGCGTAGAGCCAGGAGAAAATCGCCGAAGCGATGATGATCCACCAATAAATGTCAAGCGCCAGGACAATGGTCTGAATGAGGGCTATCATGCCGGTCTCCGATTGTTGCCGACATGTAGCCATTGCAGGCGGAGGCGGCAAGAGCCAGCTTCGCGGCACGGCAGGCCGGTGGCTGGCCGCTCGGCTTTTGGGCAAAACGCCGTCTTGACAGGAAACCGCCGCGCCCGATAAATGCGCCCATTCCGCTGGACGGGGCTGTAGCTCAGCTGGGAGAGCGCGTCGTTCGCAATGACGAGGTCAGGAGTTCGATCCTCCTCAGCTCCACCAGCGGAAATTTACTCCAGTAAAATCAAGAAGATAGCTGTAGCGGCGCACCCCGAACGCGCTCTGGCGGGCTTTGAGCTTGGGGCTTTTAAACCTGACCATCAAGCCATTCTCGCAGATCGGGGTCCTCGTGACCTTCAGGGATAGGCGGTCTCGTTCTGACGTACCAGATCACGCCAAATCCAACTGCCGCCCACGCGCCAGCAACCACGAATGTGATGATGTCAGTCACTTCAAACCCCTAAGCCCAACCGACATTTAGCTCGACCGAAATCGCTCCACAAGAGCGAAATCAGGTCTTGCCGAAGTGGGCTGGCGCCCGCCTGGGGGAGTCATGCTGTTGTCAGATGCCCAAATCAGCCGCATCTTTGCAGCGGCCCGAGCATGGTCGATCAGTGCTTGCCAGCGGATCGCGCCGGCGACCTGATCCATGGCGAACTGATCGATCTCGCTGCTGTCGGGGGTTGGCAGGCCAGATGAGCTGTAGCGGTCCATCTCCCGGATGTGAACATCGGCATCGCTGACGCGTTTAGTGGCAGGAGGGCGGAGGCACCAGGCAAGCGAAGGAGGCTGGAATGCCGGAAGCGAACGGCCGTTACGCACTGGGCTTCACCACACTCGAACACGAAGTCGACCAGCTGCCATTGAAGGTGGAGGGGGCGTTGCCGCCCTGGCTGACCGGCAGCCTGCTTCGAACCGGGCCGGCGAAATTCGAGGTCGGGCAGCAGGCTTATACGCATTGGTTCGACGGTCTCGCCATGCTCCACGCCTTCGACTTCCGCCATGGCGCGGTCCGCTATTCCAACCGCTTCATTCGCTCGCAATCCTATTGCGAGGCGATGGAGAAGGGCCGCATCGCGCGCGGCGAGTTCATGACGGATCCGTGCCGCACGATTTTTGGCCGCGTCATGGCGATCTTCAGCCCAAAGCTGACCGACAATGCAAACGTCAATGTCTCCGTGCTGGCGGGCGAGGTCGTCGCGCTGACCGAGACGCCGATGCCGATCCGCTTCGATCTGCACACGCTCGAAACGCAGGGCAGGCTCCGATTCAGTCAGGGCATCAAGGGACAGATGTCGACTGCGCACCCGCACAGCGACGGCGAGCGCGGCTATTCCTACGTCATCGAGATGGGGCGCAGCAGCACGTATCGCCTTTTCGTCGACGAGAAGGACGCGCAGCGTGTCCTGGCCGAATTGGCCGTTGATCGGCCGAGCTACATGCATTCCTTCGGCATGTCGGAACGCTATTTGGTGCTGACGGAGTTCCCGCTTCGGGTGAACCCGCTCAAGCTCGCTTTCTCCGGCAAGCCCTTCATCACGAATTATCGCTGGCAGCCGGAGTTCGGCACGTTGTTAACGGTAATCGATAAGTCGACCGGCGCTGTCGCCGTCCGTGCCAGGGCAGCGCCGTGCTTCTGCTTTCATCATGTCAATGCGTTCGAGGCGGACGGCGCGCTGCTGGTGGACCTTCTCGCCTATCCCGATGCGAAGATCATCGATGACCTGCGCCTCGACCGGCTGCGCATCGGGGCGCAAATCAACCCGACCTCGACCTTGACGCGGTACCGCATTCCGCTCGACGGTAACAGCTCTGGGGCTATCGAGATCGTGCCGGAGCCACTCTGCGACACGCGTATCGAGTTGCCGCGCATCGACTATTCCCGCCGCGCAGGCAGGCCGTATCGCTGCGTATGGGGAACAGGGCAAAGTGAATCGGACAGTTTCCTTGACACCATTGCCAAGATCGAGCTTTCAGCAACTGCGCCGGCAACGGTGACGACCTGGGCCGAATCGGGCTGCTATCCCGGCGAGCCTGTATTTGTGGCGCGGCCGGCGGGCGGAGAGGAAGACGACGGCGTCCTCTTGTCCGTCGTGCTCGATACAGGCGCGGGCACGTCATTCCTGCTTGTGCTAGACGCCGCGACGCTTGCCGAACTCGCCCGGGCCTCCGTACCGCATCACGTCCCCTTTGGCTTTCACGGCAACTATTTTGCGCCCCTGGACCGACCTGCGCACTGACCGATGCCAAGTGCCGGCCACCGCCGGCATGGTCGGCGCCTCCCAGGCCTCGCTCGCCGCATCGACAATGGCCTCGACATCGCTTCAAGCGCATGGTTGATCTGCTGGCTTCCATATCTGTGAAAACGGAAACCTTGTCCCGGGAGGAGGAATGGAGTTTCGGTTGGAAGGCAAGGTGGTGCTGGTCACCGGTGCGACGCAAGGCATCGGCCGGGCGATCGCCGAGGCGCTGGCGCGTTCTGGTGCCGGCGGCCTGCTGGTCACCGGCCGCGAGCCCGTGCGCGGCAGCGAAGTGGCGACGTCGCTCTCCCAGGCCGGCACGCCAACCGCATTCGTCGCCGCCGATCTGGCGGATACCACGGCGCCGGCGCGGCTGGTTGACGAATGTATCAGTCGCTTCGGCCGTATCGATGCCTTGGTCAACGCCGCCGGCCTGACCAACCGCGCCTCATTCCTCGATGCCGATTTTGACGACTGGACGGCGCTGTTCGCCGTCAATGCGCGGGCGCCGTTCTTTCTGATGCAGGCGGCCATCAGGCAGATGCGCAAGCAAGGTCAGGGCGGCGCCATCGTCAACATCCTGTCGATCAACGCGCATTGCGGCTCGCCCGAACTCGCCGTCTATTCGGCCACCAAGGGCGCACTCGCGACGCTGACCCGCAACGCCGCCAACGCGCACCGTTTCGACCGCATCCGAGTCAACGGCATCAATGTCGGCTGGACCGACACGCCGGCCGAACGCATCATGCAGGCCGAGACGCTGGGGCATGGTCCGGGCTGGATCGACGCCGCCAATGCATCGCAGCCTTTCGGGCGCCTGCTGGCGGCCGACGAGGTGGCCAACCTCGCCGTCTTCCTGCTCTCCGACGCGTCCGGGCCGATGACCGGCGCGCTGATCGACCAGGAGCAATGGGTCGTCGGGGCGAACCGGTGACGGTTTTCGCATCGCCCGAAACGCCAAGTCCGGCACTGCTTAGCCGGCTTCCTCCCGCCGTGCAGAAGCCGTCCTACGACCGGACGGCGCTGGCCCCCGGGCATCGCCCACATCCGGCGTCGGCGCCTTCCATCGCTGCTTTGCCGGCGGCGGGGGAATGGCCTGGCGGACCGGATCGCCGCCAATGATGATGTCCCACGACGGACTGCTCTGCGACGATCCGATGGCATTCGTCAGACAGGTTTGCGCATTGCCGGCGGCCACACGGTTGAAGCGGCCTGCACAATCGGCATAGTAGGCCGGTCGTGAACCACGGGAGGGCCACATGAAGCTCGGACTGCTCACCGCACCGTTTGCCGACACCCCGCTCGGCGAGGTCGCCGACTGGTCAAGTTCTGCCGGCTTCGAGGCGCTCGAGATCGCCTGCTGGCCGAAATCCTCAGGCGCTGCCCGGCGCTATGCCGGCACCAGCCATATCGACGCCGCCTCCACCTCGGCCTCGCAGGCCAAGGAAATCACTGCTGCACTGGCGGAAGAGAACCTGGCGATCTCGGGCCTCGGCTTTTATCCCAATCCGCTGCATCCCGATGCCGCCCACCGCAAGGCCGTCGTCGATCATTTGAAGAAGGTGATCGTGCTGGCCGGCCATATGGGCGTGCCGGTGGTCAACACCTTCTGTGGCGGCGACGCCTCGAAAACCATCGACGCCAACTGGCAAGAGGCACTCAAACTATGGCCCGCCATCATTGCCCATGCGCGCGACAACGGCGTCAAGCTGGCTTTTGAGAACTGCCCGATGATCTTCAGCTATGACGAATGGCCGGGCGGCCACAACATCGCCTATTCGCCCTATATCTGGCGCCGCATCTTAGACGCCTGGGGCGGCGACGTCGGCATGAACTTCGACCCGTCGCATCTGGTCTGGCAGATGATCGACCAGGCCCGCTTCATCAGGGAATTCGGCCCGTACATGCTGCATGTCCATGCCAAGGACCTGATGATCGACCATGATGGGCTTTACGAGCGCGGTATCCTCTCGGCCGGCATGGGCTGGCAGGTGCCGCGCATGCCGGGGCTTGGCGATGTCGACTGGAATGTGATCTTCTCCGGCCTCTACCGCGCCGGCTACGACGGAGCCATCATCATCGAACACGAGGACCGGCGCTTTGAAGGAAGCGACGATGAGGTCAAGCGAGGCTTTCTGCTCGCCCGCGACGTGCTGCGCCCCTTCGTGAAATGAACCCTCTTTTCGAACAGAACTGAAACAAGGTGGAGGAAGACTGAAATGAAAAAATATCTGGCAATGGTCCCGCTGCTTGCCGGCGCGGCGTTTCTGGCTTCGGTGGGCGTCTCGTCCGCTGAAGCCAAATACACGATCGGCGTCTCCAACACGGTGCAGGGCAATGGCTGGCGCGAGGAGATGATCTGCGCCATCAAGGCGCAGGCGCTCGCCTCCGGCGAGGTCACCAAGCTCAACATCGCCCATCGCAACACCGACGCCGCCGGCCAGCTCGAAGACATCCGCAACCTGATCAGCGCCAAGGTCAACGCCATCGTCGTCAACCCGGCCGATCCCGCCGGCATCAAGTCGGCGCTCGAGGAAGCCACCAAGGCCGGCATCGTCGTCGTCGCCGTCGACCAGGCGGTCACGGAGCCCTCGGCCTACATCATCTCCAACAACCAGGAGCAGTATGCCTATCTCGGCGCCAAATGGCTGTTCCAGCAGATCGGCGGCAAGGGCGACGTCGTCTACATGCGCGGCGCCGCCGGCGCCTCGGCCGACAGCGACCGCGACAAGGGTTTTAAAAAGGCGCTTGCCGAATTCCCCGACGTCAAGGTCGTGCATGAGGTCTTCACCGGCTGGCAGCAGGACCAGGGCAAGCAGCAGATCCTCGATTTCATCGCCACCGGAGCGCCGTTCAACGGCATCTGGACCTCGGGCATCGACAATGTGATCGTCGACGCGCTGGTCGAGTCGCAGACGCCGCTGGTGCCGGTGGTCGGCGCCGACAATGCCGGCTTCGTCGGCCAGCTGAACTCGGTCGAAGGCCTCGTCGGCGCGGCGGTGACCAACCCCGGCTCGATCGGCGGCGCCGGCGTGACCTTGGCGCTGCAGATCCTGAACGGCAAAAAGCCGGCAGAGCAGACCGTTCTCGTCGAGCCGCAGCTGTGGGAGAACGTCACCGCGGAGGGCAAGGCCAAGCTGAAAAGCGCCGCCGATCCGTCGCTGAGCCCGGAATGGCCGGTCTCGATCTCCATTCCGGAGTGGACCACCTACACCAAGGAGCAGATCATCGCCTGCAAGGGCCCGGGCGAGTAATTCGCTGGCTTGAATTGGCTGGCGCTCTACGGCGCCCCCCTCTGTCCTGCCGGACATCTCCCCACGAGGGGGAAGATCAGCCGTCACCAAAGGCCTTGGCCAATCTTCGGCGTTGCAAGAAGAGAGCCGGTGTCAAAGCTGCCAATCTCCCCCCTTGTGGGGGAGATGTCCGGCAGGACAGAGGGGGGGCCGTAGAGCGCCAGCAAGAGAGTTTCTGGAACGAAAGCAACGCGATTTTGAGCACCAACCCTCTCCTCGACGCCACCGGCGTCGTGAAAACCTACGGCGCCGTGGTGGCGTTGCGCAATGCGTCGCTGTCGGTTCTGCCGGGCGAGGTTCACGCTCTGATGGGCGCCAATGGCGCCGGCAAATCGACGCTGGTCAAAATCCTGACCGGCGCCATCCGCGCCGATGCCGGGCATATCCTGATCCGCGGCGAGACGCGCGACGTGCGCTCGCCTGCCGATGCGCGCCGCGCCGGCCTGCTTCCCGTCTATCAGGAACCGTCGCTGATCCCCGATCTCGACGTCGCCTCCAACCTTCGCCTGACCGACACGCCGGTCGAGCCGTTCCGCGCCTGGGTGCGCGAACTCGGCATTCCCGACCTCGACGTCCGCGACACCGCGCGCGACATCCCGCTGGCCGTGCTGCGCGTGCTCGATCTGGCGCGTGCGCTGGCGGTCGAGCCCGACGTGTTGCTGCTCGACGAGATGACCGCCGCTCTGCCGGCAAACCTTGCCGAAAAGGTGCTTGAGGTCGTTCGCCGCCAGGGCGACAGCGGCCGATCGGTGATCTTCATTTCCCACCGCTTTGTCGAAATATCGGCGCTTTGCGACCGTGCCACCGTGCTTCGCGACGGCGAGACCGTCGGCGTCGTCGACATCGAGCCGGGCGTCGAGGAGCGCATCGTCGAGATGATGCTCGGCGCCAAGGTCGAAAAGACGCGAATGGCGGCGCGCCAGGCGAGCCAGGCCGCTTCGCCGAAAATCAGCCGTCCGCGGCTCGGCGTGGCGAACCTTCGTGTCGGCACCAAGCTCAACGACGTGTCGTTCGACCTGGCCAACGGCGAGGTCGCGGGCGTCGTCGCGCTCGAGGGCCAAGGCCAGGACGAGCTCTTCGCCGCGCTCGCCGGCTCGATCCGCCCGTCCGGCGGCACCATCGAAGTGGACGGGCAGCCGGTGAAATTCGCGCATCCGGCCGATGCGATCCGCGCCGGCATCGCCTATGTGCCCGGCGACCGCACCGAAGCTTTGACCATGCAGCGCTCCGTGCGCGAAAACATCGCGCTCCCGTTCAGCGCCGCCTTGCGCAACTGGGGACCGATCAACATGGCGCAGGAACGCTCCAGGGTCGTCAGCGCGATCGAGCGTCTGCAGATCGACACCCGCGCCCAGCGCGAGGTGCAGCGGCTGTCCGGCGGCAACCAGCAGAAGGTGACGATCGCCCGCTGGATCGCCGCCGAAGCACACACCATCCTCTGCTTCGACCCGACGCGCGGCATCGATGTCGGCACCAAGCAGGAGATTTACAAGCTGCTGCGCGAACTCGCCGACCAAGGCAAGTCGGTGCTGTTCTATACATCCGAACTCGAGGAGGTGCAGCGTGTCTGCGATCGCGTCATCGTCATCTTTGGCGGGCGCGTCGTCGACGTCTTCCCCGTCGAACTCGCCGACGAGCCGGCGCTGATGCGCGCCGCTTACGGCTTGCCGCGCGGCGCCAAGGTGGACGTCGGCATCCTTGCCGATATCCACTCGAGCCCGGTGGCGAAGCCTTGACCCGCTTCGTCCGCCGTCAGGGCTGGGTCGCCGGCCTGCTCGTCCTGTTCGTGGTCCTGTTGGTGATCACCAGGCTCATCCAGCCAGGCTACGGCAGCGGCGATTTCGGCTCGCTGGTGCGCGCGGTGCTGCCCTACGCCTTTGCCGTGGCCGCCCAGACGATTGTCGTCATCGCCGGCGGCATCGATCTTTCCGTCGGCGCCATGATGGCGCTGACCAGCGTCACCGCCGCCTCGATGATGGACGGCGCCAGCGAGGAATACGCGCTTTTCGTCGTGCCGTTCGTGCTGGCGATGGGGCTGGTGCTAGGGGCTGTCAACGGCATGCTGATCGTCGTCACCCGCGTGCCCGATATCGTCGTCACGCTGGCCACCCTGTTCGTCCTGCAGGGCGCGGCGCTGCTGGTGCTCGGTGCGCCCGGCGGCGCGGTGGCGGAATGGCTAAGGGCGACCATCGTCGGCACGGTCGCGATCCCGGGCTTGCCAGAAATCTCTGCCTGGATACCGAAGGCGCTGGTGCTGCTGGTCGTCTGCCTGTGCATTATCTGGATACCGCTCAAGCGCTCAAAGCTCGGCCTGTCGATCTACGCCATCGGCAGCAGCGAGCTCGCCGCATTTCGCAGCGGCGTGCCGGTCGCGCGCACCAAAATCATCGCCTATGCCCTGTCGGGGCTTTTCGCTGCCATGGGCGGGCTGGCGCTGACCATGAGCACAGGCATCGGCGCCCCTATTCCCGGCCCCTATCTTCTCGCCAGCGTGGCGGCGGTGGTGCTCGGCGGCGTCGCGCTTGGCGGCGGCAAGGGCGGCCTGCTCGGCCCGATCGTCGCCGTCTTCGTGCTGCGGCTGGTGCGCACCGACCTGACGCTCTTGGCCATCGATCCCAACGTCACCGCAATCATCGAGGGCGCGATCATGGTCGCCGTCGTCATGTTCGGCGCCTTTATTACGATGAGGGGGCGGCAATGATGAGCAATGGCGCAAGGCTGGTTTACGGAGTCGGCGATCCACGGCGCCCCCCTCTGTCCTGCCGGACATCTCCCCCAGTTGGGGGGAGATTGGACGGCGCGACGGCTTTCGCCAATTGTCGACGTTGCAAGAATGAGCGAGGCGCCGAAGCTGCCAATCTCCCCACCCGTGGGGGAGATGTCCGGCAGGACAGAGGGGGGCGCCGTAGAACGCCATCCTCTCCCGGCATCGCGCCACCCCAATCGCGAGCAACCTCATGAGCACAACCGCGATCCAACCCGTCCCCTTCGGCCGCCGCCTCAAGCGCTTCATGGCCGACCGGCCGCTGATCCCGCTGATCATCCTGCTGGTCATCCTGGTGGTGGTCCTGCAGATCCTGCGCCCCGGCATCGTCAACGAGCGCTGGCTCGCCAACACCGTCAAATTCGCCATTCCGCTGGCAATTCTGGCCGGATGCCAGACCATGACCATGTTGACCGGCGGCATCGATCTGTCGGTCGGAACCGTGGCGACGATGAGCGCCTTCATCATGGCGACGCAGGTCGTCAACCATGACCCGGCGGTGGCGATCCTGATCGCCTTGGTGCCGGCGGTGCTGATTGGGCTGGTCAACGGCATCGGCGTCGGCGTGTTTCGCGTGCACCCACTGATCATGACGCTTGGCACCAGCCTGATCGGCACCGGCTGCCTGCAGGTCTATCAGCGCACCGTCATCGCTTCGGGCGCCAAGATTCCGCCCTTCCTGGCCTGGTTGGGCACTGGCCTCACCTATGGCGTGCCCAACGCGCTGCTGCTGTTCGTGCCGATCGCCGTCCTCATCGTCTTCACCTTGAACCGCACCGGCTTTGGCCGCCTGCTTTACGCGGTCGGCGACAATGAAGGCGCAGCACGCCTGTCCGGCGTCCGCTATTGGCAGATCATATCAGCGCTCTACGTCATCTCCAGCGTGCTCGCCGGCATCACCGGGCTGCTCTATATAGGCCTGATCAAGGCGCCGTCGCTGTCGCTGGCCGAGCCGCTGGTGCTGCCTTCGGTAGCAGCCGCGGTGATCGGCGGAACCTCGATCTTCGGCGGCCGCGGCGGCTACACCGGCACGATCATCGGGGCGCTGATCCTTACCGTGCTGACGACCCTGCTGACCATCCTGCAAATGCCGGAAGGCGCGCGGCGGATACTGTTCGGGCTGATCGTGCTGTTCGTCACGGCGGCGTATTTGCGGATTATTGAGGATCGGTAGGGGAAGCGCTGGAGCCGGGGCCTCTTTTGACCGAAGCATAGTCTACGCCGCCTGAACGATCTCGACCAGTTCAACGTCGAACACCAGATCCTTTCCGGCCAACGGATGATTGCCGTCGAGCTTGACGCTGGCGTCGTCGACGCCGACGACCGTCACCTGCATGGGGCGCCCTTCGGGGGTTCTGGCCTGCAATCGAGTACCGATATCGAGGTTGAGGTTGTCCGGCACCCTGGCGCGGTCGACGGTCATGACCGCTTCGGGGCGGTGGGGGCCATAGGCAGCGTCGGCGGGAACGGTGACGGTGCTTTTCGCGCCTACCTCCATGCCCTCGACATAGGTCTCAAGGCCGGGGATCACTTGCCCTTCACCGAGCTTGAATTGCAGCGGTTCGCTGCCGGAAGAATCGAATTGAGTGCCGTCGGCTAGACGTCCAGTATAATTGATGCGCACGGTGTCGCCATTCTTGGCCTGTGTCATGGCAGTCATCCTTTGGGAGTTTTTGAGGGACCGGCCAGAGTTCACGGTCCCGTTTTCGATCATCCACGCACTAAGGTGCGCGGCGCGAAACTCTAAAACTAGGGGCTTGGCTGCCGATGTAAACCCAGAATGCCAATTCAGCCACCTGCGTAAAGACAAGTCGCGGAGGCGGACTGGGATCTGTTCGCCAAGGATCTGGGGCGCGCATTTTCGAGCATGTCGTGGCGACAGAGATTGCGAAGACTCTGATCGGCCACCCACCCCGCGGTTTTTGGCGTTTGCTGATGTTGAGCGACGTCAGCTTTCGCCCAAGCGCATCAACCTTCAACAGCCAAGCTCCCCTGCTCCGCCTCCCCCGCATTAGGATCCCCCGGCGCCGTCGCCGGTCACCTGGCTCGTGTTCCAGCCGCGCAAGCCATGGCGAGTCGCTATGGCATCGTGCACGGAAGACGCCACCGCCTTTACGGCAAGTTCGTGATCAATTGAATGACGCTCTGCCATTGCGGCCCTCATCCTGAAACGCAACTTGCCTTTAGGCAAAACCACGGCCGCAATTCTTTTGCAACTACAGCTTGAGATATGCTTGGTCGATTGATGATCGAGGAGGGGAGCCACTACACTACTTGATCCTGCAGGAAACTGATCGACTATGGAGTAAGATCACTTCCGCCAGAGGCAGCTCTTCTGGGTGCTTTTGAGTTTGCTTCTGTGCAACTTTGAACCGCGAAGGCCCGCCCTCAGCCGGCTCCTTCAGCAATGCCGATGCTAGTCGACGTCGCGTCGGCACGCTCCTAGCTGGCCCAGGCGTAGAAGACGGCGAACAGCAGAAGCCACACCGCATCGACAAAATGCCAGTACCAGGATGCCGCCGTCGGGATGAAGCCGGCGCCGCCGGCTGAGCGCGCGCGGATCACCCGATATGCGGCGATCGACAGCAACAAGATGCCGATAACGACGTGCAGGCCGTGGAAGCCAGTCGTAAGGAAGAAGATCGAGGGATAGACACCGTCGCGGAATCCCACCGAGGCGAGGCTGAATTCCCGAAGCTGGAGGCCGACGAACACGCCGCCGAGCGCGATCGCCACGGTAAGCCCGATAGCCGAAAGCTGCCATCGCTCTTTCAGAAGCCAGTCGTGCGCCGCTGCGACGCAGACCCCCGACGCGACGAGGATCACTGTGTTGAGAAGCGGGCCGCCCCAAGGGTCGTCGGGGCGCATCGGCGTAGGTGGCCATGAGCTGAACCCCGCGACCTCCGGATAGATCGCGTATCGTAGGTAGGCGGCGAACAAGTCGGCGAAGAACGCTACCTCGGACGCGATTAAGGCGATGATCGCGATCCTCGGGCCAAAGGTGTTTTGCGGACCATTCGCACGCTCACCACTCGTCGCCCGCGACCACGCTGTCAGAGCGATGAACAATGGCAGAAGCCCCACCGCGATCACGAGCGGACCGAGTACCGCGATGCTGCCTGCCAGCGTGCCGAACAGCGACGGGTGGAAGAGCGCGAGACCGGCGCACGCTAGCAGGAACAGCGAGACAGCAATCGCGACAGGCCATCGGCCATCCGTGCCGCCGACCTCGGTGACAGTCTTGCTCACGCGCCTGCCTCCGCGCCCGCCGTGCCACGCGCACGCGCCATCTCGGGATCGTCATCCCATTCATGCGTGAAAGCCGGACCCCACACATCGCGCGGGGCCAGCGCGCCACGCCGCAGCGAGACCGCAAGCATCACCAGGAACAGCAGCGTGGAGGCGAGCGCGAGCACAGCGCCGAGCGACGCAATCATATTCCAGCCCAAGAAACCGTCCGGATAATCCGCGATGCGCCGTGGCATTCCTGCCAGTCCGAGGAAATGCATCGGGAAAAACAGAACGTTGGTGCCGATGAAGAAGCACCAGAAATGCAGCCGTCCAACCCACTCCGGGAACATGCGTCCGGTCATGCGCGGAAACCAGTAATAGAAGCCGGCGAAGATCGCATAGGTCGCGCCGAGGCTCAGCACATAGTGGAAATGCGCGACGACGTAGTAGGTGTTGTGCAGCACTTGATCCGCGCCGGCATTGGCAAGCACGATCCCCGTCGTGCCGCCGACCGTGAACATGATGATGAAGCCCAGCGCCCACAGCATCGGCACGGTGAGGCGGATCGACCCGCCCCACATAGTGGCAATCCAGGCGAACACCTTGATGCCGGTCGGCACCGCGATCACCATCGAGGCCAGCGTGAAGAAGGCACGCGGCGCGAAGCCGCCACCGACGGTGAACATATGGTGCGCCCAGACGATGAAACCCAGCGCCGCAATTGATGCCATCGCCAGCACCATGCCGGGATAACCGAAAATCGGGCGACCTGAGAACCGCGAGACGATCTGACTGATGATGCCGAAGGCCGGCAGGATCATGATGTAGACCTCCGGATGGCCGAAGAACCAGAAGAGGTTCATGAACAGCATCGGGTCTCCGCCGCCGGCTGGATCGAAAAAGGCGCCGCCGAAATTGCGGTCGGCAAGCAGCATCGCCAGCGCGGCAGCCAGCACCGGCATGGCGAGAAGCAGCATGAGCGACGAAATCAGGATCGACCAAACGAACAGCGGCATGCCGAACAGCGGCAAGCGATCCTCGCGCATGTTGAGGATGGTAGTGACGAAATTGATCGCGCTGATCACGGAAGAAATGCCGGCCAAGTGCAGCGCGAGGATCGTCATGTCGACCGATGGTCCGGGCTGGCCGTCTATGCCCGACAGCGGCGGATAGAGGCTCCAGCCGGTACCCGTTCCGTCGCCGACCAGCAGCGACCCGATCAGCATGATCAAGGACAGCGGCAGCAACCAGAAGCCGAGACTGTTCAGTCCCGGAAAGGCCATGTCGCGCGCACCAATCATCAGCGGGACGAACCAGTTGCCGAAGCCGCCGATCAACGCCGGCATCACCATGTAGAAGATCATGATCAGGCCATGCGCGGTGATCAGCGCGTTCCAGGACTGGCCGTTGACGACATAGTCCATGCCCGGCTGCGCCAGTTCGAGCCGCATGTAGCCCGAGATCGCGCCGCCCAGCGTCCCCGCCATGATCGCGAATCCGAGATAAAGCGTGCCGATCGCCTTATGGTCGGTGGTGAACAGCCAAGCCGCAATCGACCGGCACGCGCGCCTATGTTTGGTGGCGCTCATTTCGCCACCTGCGCTGATATAGTCGCGGCGCTGACCACCGGATATCGCGTTGCAGCGTCCCGCACCCAGGCGTCGAAATCAGGCTGCGCCATGGCCTCGATCGCGATCGGCATGAAGGAGTGATTCAGACCGCAGATCTGGTTGCACTGCCCGTAATAGACGCCCGGCTTCTCGACGCGTGTCCAGGTTTCGTTGAGGCGCCCGGGCATAGCGTAAATCTGTAGGCCCAGTGCCGGCATGAAGAAGGAGTGCACGACGTCCGACGATGTCACCTGTATGCGCACGACAGCGCCGACCGGGACAACCATGCGATTGTCGACCGCTAGCAGACGCGGTTCACCGGCCGGAACGGAGGCCGGCGGCAACATGATGGAATCGTATGCGAAGCCGCCATTGTCGGGATAGGAATAACGCCAGAACCACTGATGGCCGCTGGCCTTTATCGTCAACTGTGCGTCGGGAATATCGCTCTCATAGGCGAGCAGCTGGAGCGACGGCGCGGCGATCGCGCCCAGCACCAGCACCGGCGCGATAGTCCAGCCGAATTCCAGCCAGGGCATGCGCGTGACTTTTGACGCCGTGGGGTGCCGGCTCGCCCGGAAGCGCAAGAGCGCGAAACCGATCAGCATGGCGACGAGCGCGACGATGCAGACGCCGATCAGCAATATGTGGTCGTGCAGCGCAACGATCCGCTCCTTCGTCTCCGAGGCTGAGACGCCGAAACTTGTCTGCCAGTTCGCCGGCGCCTGCGCCAAGCCGTGCCGTGCGTCGAGCATCATTGCGGAGACAAAACCGAGGAAAACAGTGCCCCGCCCGCGCATGACATCTACGCCTTCAGCAGGGAGATGAGATGCGCGCCGAGGCGCGCACTGAGCGCCGCAATGGTGAGCGTGGGCGCATTCGCCGTGATGGACGGGAAGACGGACGAGCCAACGATGTAGAGGTTTGGATGGTCGTGGCTCTTCAGGTCCCTGTCGACGACCGAGGTGAGCGGGTCATCTCCCATGCGTGTCGTGCCGCCCATGATCGCGCTGTCAGCGATCGGGCCGAGCTGCTTGATCTGCGTGGCGCCGAGTGCAGCCATGAGCTTGTTCTGCACATCGCGCGCGACCGCCAGCCCGCGCGCCGTGTAGTCGTCAGACTTGAAGGCGATGTTCGGCCGCGGAATGCCGATCCCGTCCATCTGATTGCTCAGCGTCACGCGATTGTCCGGATTGGGAAGCATTTCGGCAGAGCTGCCAATGATCAGCTCCCGCGCGACGTGCGAACGGACTGCCGCCTTCAACGCATCGCCGCGCAGGCCCTGTTTGATGAAGGTCGTCGCAGCCTGGAACGGACCGACCGCCCGCGCCCAGCCCTCGTTGGAAGGCGAGATGCCGATGGCCGCACGCTCGTTGCGGAAATCGCCGTCCCGAAGCTCGGCAATGCCACCGGTCGAGACCGGTCCGCGATAGGTGAACACGGGATCCCTGGTCAGTCCCTGAATGCCGACATCGATCTGCGACAGCAGATTGCGGCCGACCTGGTCGGAACTGTTCGCCACGCCCGTCGGCGCATTGTCTCCCGTCGAAAGCAGTAGCAGCTTTGGCGTCTCAATAGTATGCGCCGCGATGACCACAATTTTTCCGGTCGCGCTGCCCTCGCTGCGATCCGGGCGACGGTAACGCACTTCGGCAATGCGTTTGTCCGGACCGACGACTAGCTCGTGCACCACGGCCTGCGGCTCGACATGCGCGCTGGCGCGCTCCGCGATGGCGAGATGATGCGTCGCGTCGTACTTCGCCTGGATGGGGCAGATCGGCACGCAGCTCGCATTGCCGCAGCATTGCGGGCGGCCATCCCGCCACACCGAATTGCGCGCCTGTGGAAATGGCAACACCGAGTAGCCGAGCGCCTTGGCAGCGATGCCGACCTGCTTGTCGGCATAGGTCATGGGGATCGGTGGCATCGGAAACGACTTTGAGCGCGGCGCCCCGAAATCGGCGGTGTCGTCGCCCGCGACGCCGATCTCTTCCTCGGCGGCCTGATACCACGGCTCCATGTCGCCATAGGCGATAGGCCAATCGACGCCGACGCCGAACTTCGAGTGCATCTTGAAATCGTTTGGCCGGAACCGCGCGGCGAGCCCGCCCCAGTGCCACGTGGTGCCGCCGACGATCCTCGCCTGCTGTCCCCTAAACGTGTCCGGCCCAGCCTCGACATAGTAGGCGGAGAAGTCGGATTCTTCCGGCTGCGGCGCATAGGGCTGGTCGGGGTAAGGCGAATTCTGGCCCTTCGCGGACGAGTACTGGAATCGTGTCACAGCGGTGCCGCGATCGACGCGCGGTCCCGCCTCGAGGAACAGCACGCTGAAGCCTGCTTTCGCGATAGCCGCGCCGGCAAGCGCCGCGGCTACGCCTGAACCGACAAACACGACATCGGCGGACGCCGGCGCGGTCATTCGGAAAACCGTCCGGGCGGCGGTGCGTTCGCCCACGCGCCAAAATTCGTGTCGCATCGCGTCGGCGGCTTGGTGTAACCGCAGGCATGCCAGACGAACGCATCGAGATAGGTAAGGACGCGTTCTTCCGAGCCGTGCATGATGCTACCCGTATACCAGGCTTGGATGAGCGATTCCGACAGCGGTTTCAGCCCCGCCGACGCAACCGCGCTGTCCCATTCTGTCTCGGGCTGTTCCGTCACGATCGCATGCAGTTTTCCGAGATCGGCGGCGTCAGCGGAGAATGCCTGCAGGAACAATTCCGGAAGCGTGGCGTCGCTCGGCGACATGCCCGTCAGTATGCCTGTCAATTCGCGAAACGCGCCGAGGTCGATCGCGCTGCTCAAGGCGACCTGGCTACGGGCCGCGGCGGGCAATCCGAAGAATGCGGCGAGCGTCGAGACGGCAATGAGAAGCTCGCGTCGCCGCACTGTTGCCGGCGCAGAATGATGCGGCGCCGGCTCACCTACCTGCTTGGGCGGACGCGCATCGTCACTGCCAGCCATCGGTACCCTCAAGGCGAGCCTCTGCTGAAACAACGAGGCCGCACGCTTATCTGAAGCTACGGCTCAATCTGAGCTTGGTCAATCGACCCTTTCAAGCTCAGAACAGTCGAGCCAGAGAGCTCCACATTTGAGATCAAAAGCGCCGCTTGGGCCTGACTTTGCACGCGGCGACCTATCATGCGGTGGTCGTCCTCAGGAGGGGATAGCTAAGCCGTCGGCCGGAAATAGCCGATGTCGAGCTTGCCTGGCCACCAAACATGCGGTCCGTCAGGCCCCTCCCCAGCGTTAATCATCGCGCACGTTCCCCCTGATCAGCGCGAAAATCAGCGTGGAGCGATCTCTGCGACGAGATCGTTCGTCGTCTTGACCCCCGCCATGAAGCCGGCGGCATTGAATTCGTTCATGACGAAGAAAGCGCCGACGCCGCGTGTCGGTGCAATCGCAACATAGAGAAACATCCCTTGCAGGCCGCCGCTCTTCTGGAGGATGAGCGGGCTATGCTCGGTGGGGAGCATGATGACCCATCCGAGACCCATGGCGTCCATCGGGCCGCCGTCATCCAGCCCCACCACCGACGCGAGCCCGTCCCGGTACAAAAAAGCCGCGTGGTTCAAAAGCCGCAGCTCGGCATCGGCCGCAGAAGGCTTGTTCTCGACATGCCAGTTCATCCAGCGCAGCAGGTCGTCCGCGGTCGAGTACAATCCACCGGCGCACTCCATGGCTGTGCTCGTCGGCACGATGGGCATCGCGCTGCCGTCGAAGTTATGGCCCTGCATCAGGCGCGGCTCGTCCTCCGGTCTTGCGTTGAAAACCGTGTCTTTCATGCCGAGAGGATCGAGGACACGCTCCCGAAGGAGCTCGGCATACGGCTTTCCAGAGACATTCGCGAGCGCCGCTCCAAGGAGGTCGTATCCGAAGTTCGAATAGAGAACGGCGGTGCCCGGCGCGAACAGCAGCGGATTGTCCTTGAGGGCGGCAATCTGCGCCTCTTTGGTGTTCGTAGAGAAGGGGTCGGAGGGGGGCGCCTCGGCCACTGGCACCTCCCGCGGAAGGCCGGAAGCTTGCGCGACGAGATCGATCAGGCGAAGGGCGCGGCCATCCTTCTCAGGGAGCGTGACGTCCCAGCCAAGGCGATCCTGCAGCCGGTCGGTGAGCTGTACCTTGCCGTCGATCGCCAGCGAGGAAAGCACACTGCCGCAGAACACCTTGCTCACGGATGCGATGCGGAACATTGTGTCGCCGTCGGGCACTTTTTCACTCCCGTCGGCAATCTTGCCGAAACCGGCCAGGGCCGTCTCGCCGTTGCGCACGGCGCCGAAGATCAGGCCAGGCACTTCGGTGGAGAGATACAGGATCGTACCGTTGAACTGCACCGCTTCCGTCAGCAGCTTGTCCTCGGTATGTCCATAAGAGGGAAGGGTGACGGCTGCGATTGCCGTCAAAGCGATGGCCATAAGTCGGCGCGATCGAGACAAACGCATTGCCGAAATCCTTTGAGGAAGCTGCAGAATAAAATCTTCGGAAAAAGGGCCGCCGCGTAGTATCTTACCATCTCTCCAGAAGCAGGAGATGTCAACAGAATGAACCGAAGGGGGTAATCGGCGGCGGTAGCGTAGTTTCGGCGGCTATTTGCGCTACAGTCCTGCCGTATTTCTTGTCCTTCGTCAGTTGATCGGGGCTGATCTCTTCATTAGCAAACCGACTCGCGGTAATTTAGAAGATATGTGAAGCGCCGTCGGCAGGAGGGAGTGCTGTAGCGTCGAACAATTTACAATAGGCGGATCTGCGTCGCGCCAATCGTCGGCGTATGATGAAGACCGGGCAGAAGAGCTGTGGCGGGCCAGGGCCCTAGCTGCGCAAAAAAGACTCGCCGCTGTACCTGCCGCTTGGCCATACATCGCCTTGATGCGTGGCATTTCCCTTGCGCGCTCGGCCGCCGCCTCACACAGCCAAACGCCCCTGCTCCACCTCCGCAGCACCGGGATCCCCCGGCGCCGTCGCCCAGGCCAGTTCGACCAGCGTTACTGTCCGCCTTCCAACCCCGTCGAGCTGGCAGACGATCAGGCCTTGCTCCTCGATATAAGTCAGCAGGCGCCGGGCGCGGCGCAGCGAGTGCGAGCCGTAGGCGCGGGCGATCGCCGCGTCGCTCGGGCAGGGCCAGCCCTCCTTCGCCGCGCGGGCGATCATCATGAACACGCCCTGCATATCCTCGGGCAGCAGCGAGGCGCGCGCCGAGACGTCTTGCCAGGCGTCATCCCCTGCCATGTCGGAGCCGAGGCCGGCGCGGGCGCGCGTCAGCATGCGGCGAAAGGCGGGCAGGTCCGGCACCACCGAGGCGAGGCCTTCTATCCGGCAGCGGACCACGAACTCCTGATAAAGCACGCCGATGACCCGGAAGCCCGCGTCGGGCTGCGCCAGAACGGCGTGCAGGACACGGTCGACGCGCTCACGCCGCTCCGCCAGATCCTCGGCGCTGATCGGCGGCTCCGACGGTTCGGGGCGGATTTCCAGCGCCGCCGACTTCGCCGCCATCAGCTGATCGAGAAGGTCCGGCGACGACCGGCGCTGCGGCCGGACAGTTTCCGGCGGCGGTGCTGCCAGGATGATGGCGCGGGCGTCCTCCAATGCCGCTTCCGGCAGCGGCATCAGCCGCGGGGTGCCGTTGCGCGGACTTGTATCGGTCGGGCCGATGCGCAAGCCGAGCGGACGGCGCGACAGCGCCGGGCCGAGCGCCATGAACTGGCCGCGCTCCAGGTCGCGAAAAGCCTCCGCCTGTCGCCGCTCCATGCCCAAAAGGTCGGCGGCGCGCGCCATGTCGATGTCGAGAAAGGTCCGCCCCATGAGGAAATTGGAAGCCTCGGCGGCGACGTTCTTGGCGAGCTTGGCCAGCCGCTGGGTTGCGATGATACCGGCAAGCCCGCGTTTGCGGCCACGGCACATCAAATTGGTCATAGCGCCGAGCGAGAGTTTGCGCGCCTCGTCGGAAACCTCGCCGGCCACTGCCGGCGCGAACAGCTGCGCCTCGTCCACCACCACCAGCATCGGATACCAGTGGTCGCGGGCGACCTCGAAAAGCCCGCCGAGGAAGGCGGCGGCGCGCCGCATCTGGTTCTCAGCGTCGAGCCCCTCGAGATTGAGAACCGTCGAGACGCGGTGGATGCGAGCCCGCTCGCCGGCGCTCTGCAGGCCGCGCTCGGTATGCTCCTCGGCGTCGATCACCAAATGGCCGAAACGGTCGCCCAGCGAGACGAAGTCGCCTTCGGGGTCGATGATGGTCTGCTGCACCCAGGGCGCACTCTGCTCCAGCAGCCGGCGCAGCAGATGGGATTTGCCGGAGCCCGAATTGCCCTGCACCAGTAGGCGCGTCGCCAGCAGCTCCTCAAGATCCAGTGCCGCCGGAGCGCCTGCGGTCGTGTGGCCCATCTCGATCGCAACGGTCATGTCTCGACTCTCCTTGAGGAGAGGGCTTATCAACCGCATCACAGCCCGTCGAGCGCCGATGGCCGGCGGCTCGGTGTTGCGCACAGCTCGACGCGGCGCGCGGCGTCAGTTCGTTGACGTAAGCATCACAGGCGCGAGGGGCTGCCGTCTGATCAGGATGATGGCGAAAAAAGCCAGTATGCCGAGCATGCCTGCTGCAGCGGTGAACCAGAGCGATGGCTGGACGCCCAAGCCTGCCATCGCCATGGCAAGGGCAAATGGCGCAAGGGCTGAAGAGAACTGACGCGCGGCCGTCACCCAGCCGAGCCGGGCGCCGTAGCGCTCCCGTCCGAACAGTTCCAGCGGCAGCGTGCCGCCGACGATGCTGGCGAGGCCCGAGCCCAATCCAAACAGGATGACGAAGGCGATGGCGCCGGCCACCGACGGTGTCGTCGCCAGCAGGACGACAAGGCCGAGCGGCAACGATGTCGCGCCGATCACCGCGAGCCAGGTCTGCGCAAGCCGGCCGCCGAACAGCATGTTGATCAGCCGGCTTGCCACCTGGGACGGGCCGAAAAGCGTGGTGACGACAAGCGCGGCGGAGCCAAGCCCGAGCGCCGCCGTCAGCGGCACCATGTGAACGAGGATCGACGACAGCACGAAACCCTCGATCGCGAAGCCGCCAAGCATGAGCAGAAACACTTTGCTGCGGTCGCGCGCGGCGAAGGCAACCGGTCCGCCCGCCGGGCCGGCGGCAGCAGGTGTCGCCGAAGCGTTTTTGTCCGCCCGACGAGACAGCCGCGCCAGCCAGGCATGGATGGGCAGGCAGATGGCGACATTGATGAACGCAAAGGCCAGATAGACCTCGCGCCAGCTCAGGTATTCGTGCAGTGCTGCCGTCAGCGGCCAGAACAGGGTGGAGGCGAAGCCGGCGATCAGCGTCAGATGGGTGATGCTGCGCTGCGCCCTGGCGCCGCCGATCTGGACGATCGCGACGAAAGCGGCGCTGTAGAGCACGAAGGCAGACGCCAGTTCCATCGCCATCAAGGCCAGCACGAAGCTCACCCGGCCGGGTGCAACCGCGCAAGCCACAAGCGCTGCTGCGGCAGCAAGCGAGCCAAAGGTCATCACGCGGCCGGCGCCGAAACGATCGGCCCAGCGCCCCGCTGTCGGCGCAAACAGTCCACCCACCAGCAGCGACGCCGACAAGGCGCCGAAAACCCATTGTTCCGGCCAGGCGAGCTCACGCGCGATCGACGGCACCAGGATGCTAAAACTGTAATAGAGCGTACCGTAGCCGATGATCTGCGTCAGCCCCAACGCCCAGAGCGCGGCAGCCGGGATTTTCCGGTCGCTCATTGAGCGGCGATCTCGAGATCGTCGCTGCGCACTGCTTGCGTGCTGCCGCAGCCGCAGCCCGACTTGCCGCTCGCCTTTGCCTTGGAATCGTCGACACAGCAGGCGTCGACAGCAGCCGGCGCCGGTCCGCCGCAGCAATTTTGGGACGACACGCCTGACAGTGATACCGGCACCGTGCAGACGCCGGTTTTGGGCAACACCAGCTGCACGGCATCGGCGGCCGCCATGTCGCCGGCGAGCGCCGCGGCGACCGAGCGGACCTGCTCATAGCCGGTCAGCAGCAGGAATGTCGGCGCCCGGCCGTAGCTTTTGACGCCGACCGTGTAGAAATCGGGCTCGGGGTGGCTGAGCTCGCGATGACCATGCGGCGGGACATCGCCGCATGAGTGCTCGTTGGGATCGATGAGCGGTCCGAGCGCCTTGACGCCTTCGAGCCACGGATCGAGGTCCAGCCGGAGCTCCCGGGTCAAGGCGAGATCGGGGCGCTGCCCCGTCGCGGCGATGATCCGGTCGACGGGTCCGAGCGTGCGCAACCCATCCTTTGTCCGGCCTTCGACAGCGAGACGGCCGTCGACCTCACGGATTGCAACAATGGCAAAGCCGGTCACCAGCCGCACGCGGCCGCTCTCAGCGAGTTGTCGCACATCGGAGCCAAGTTCGCCGCGCGCCGGCAGGGCGTCGGCATCGCCGCCGCCATAGATGCGGACAAGGTCGGTGCTGCGCGTCACCCATAGTGCCGAAGTGCCCGGTTCGGTTTGCGCAAGCTCCGCCAATTCCAGCAAGGCATTGGCAGCGGAATGGCCGGCGCCGACCACCAATGTCGTGCGACCTGCATAGAGATGACGGTCGCGGCCGAGAACATTTGGGATGCCGTAGGCGAAGCGGTCGCCAAATTCCCTCTCGCCTTCGGCCGGCAAGCCGCCGGCGCCAAGCGGGTTCGGCGTCTGCCAGGTGCCGGACGCATCGATGACGGCACGCGCGCTGTCCCGGCGCGTGCCGTTCGCCGTTTCGACCAGCAGCATGAACGGCCGCGTCTCCCGCGCCTTGCTCAGAACCTTGTCGGCTCCCCAGCGGGAAATGGCGACAACGCGGGCACTGGTCTCGATCGACGGCGCAAGTTCGGCAAGCTTTGCCAGCGGCGCGAGATATTGGTCGACGATTTCATCCGCTGTGGGGAACGCCTCCGGCTCGGGCATTTGCCAGCCGTGGCTCTCGAGAAGTTTTCGGGCGACCGCATCGACACAATAGCGCCATGGCGTGAAAACCCGGACATGACCCCAATCCCGAAGGTTCGAGCCGACAGAAGAACCAGCCTCGTAAACCCTAACCGGAAGGCCACGGCTGACCAGTTGG
Source organism: Mesorhizobium sp. WSM4817 (assembly GCF_055811135.1). Classification (NCBI taxonomy): domain Bacteria; kingdom Pseudomonadati; phylum Pseudomonadota; class Alphaproteobacteria; order Hyphomicrobiales; family Phyllobacteriaceae; genus Mesorhizobium; species Mesorhizobium sp. WSM4817. Next base: position 85,859 of record NZ_JBVVQQ010000001.1, read on the forward strand.
GCGGCCGCCGCCAGGCCAACAGGTCCGCCGCCGATGATAGCGATCGGGAGATCGTTTTCAGAAACCATGACACCCCTTCTATGTTTCTAGGATTATAGAAATACCAGTCAAAAAAAGAGTTATGCAGCCGCCTCACCGACAGCCGGGCCGCATGCGGCATCGGCACAACATTCATCGGCAAGAAAGCCAAGGAGATCGTTCATCACAGGGTAATTGGCACGGCAAATCAGCGTCGTTGCCTGGCGTTCCTGGGTGACCAGGCCGGTCAGTATGAGCCGGTGCAGATGATGCGACAGCGTCGACGCAGCGATGCCGAGGCTTTCCTGCAGATAACCGACCGGTCTCCCGGTTTCGCCTGCCCGCACCAGCGTGCGATAAAGCTTCAGCCGCGTCGGATTGCCGAGCGCTTCAAGCTGTTTTGCTGCTTGTTCGAGCTTCATGGAAATAAGGTAGCGCTGAGACAACGCCGCGTCAATATTATTTCGAAAATTTTCGAATTAATGCATGTCGCGCAAAAGTGTGCAGCGGTTTTGCGATAACGACATGCATAAAACAAGCAACCACACCCGCTCTCAAATCGACCGCTGATTGACCCGCTCGGCAACCGCTTCGGCGCTTTCGACACGCTCTGAATAACGGTCCGTGAGATAGGCGGACCGATCGCGCAGCAGCAGCGTGAACTTCATCAGCTCCTCCATGACGTCGACGATCCTGTTATAGTACGACGACGGCTTCATCCGGCCGGCCTCGTCGAACTCGTTGAAAGCCTTGGCTACCGACGACTGGTTGGGGATGGTGACCATTCGCATCCAGCGGCCGAGGATACGAAGCTGGTTGACGGCGTTGAAACTCTGCGAGCCGCCAGACACCTGCATCACCGCGAGCGTGCGGCCCTGCGTCGTCCTGACGCCGCCGGCCGACAGCGGCAGCCAGTCGATCTGCGCCTTCATCACTCCGGTCATCGAGCCATGCCGCTCCGGCGAGCACCAGACCTGCGCTTCCGACCAGATCGACAGGTTTCGCAGCTCCTGGACTTTGGCGTGGTCGGCCGAGGTCGAATCCGGCAGTGGCAGGCCGGAGGGATTGTAGATGCGCACCTCGGCGCCCAGGCGGCGCAAAATGCGAGCCGCCTCCTCCGTCGCGAGCCGCGAATAGGACCGCTCGCGCAGGGAGCCGTAGAGCATCAGCACGCGAGGTTTGTGGATCGACCGCGGCACGTCGAGCAGCGCCGGCAGGTCGATCGGCCGGAACTGGTCTTCGTCGACGTTCGGAAGCGAGTCTTCGGGCACTAGGTCAGGCAACGCGCTTGCCCTGCGCATCGATGACGACTTCGCCGTCTTCCTTGGCGAACGGCCCGATCTCAGGATTGGGCAGGATGTCGAGAACCGCTTCGGACGGCCGAGCAAGCATAGTGCCAAGCGGCGTCACCACGATCGGCCGGTTGATCAGGATCGGATGCGCCAGCATGAAATCGACGATCTCGTCGTCGGTCCATTTGGGGTCGCCGAGATTGAGCTCGGCGTACGGCGTGCCCTTCTCGCGCAGCAATTCGCGCGGCGTCATCCCCATCGCCTTGATCAGCTCGACCAGCCGCTCGCGCGACGGCGGGTTTTTCAGATATTCGATCACATCAGGCTCTTCGCCGGACTGCCGAATGATCGCCAACGTGTTGCGCGAGGTGCCGCAGTCGGGGTTGTGGTAGATGGTGATGGTCATTTCGCGGCCCTCATCTGTCTGATTGGTTTGGGCTCAGCGAGCAGCCATCCTGCCAAGCCCATGGCAAGCAGCGCGCCCAGCAGCTCGGCGACGATGAACGCCGGCAGGTCTATCGGCCGGATGCCCGCGAAGGTGTTGGAAACCGCCCGCGCGATGGCGACTGCCGGATTGGCAAACGAGGTCGAGGCCGTGAACCAATAGGCCGCGGTGATGTAGAGGCCGACCAGCCAGGGGATGGCATCCGAATGGAAGCGAAGGCCGGCCAGAATGGTGAAGACCAGGCCGAAGGCGGCCACCAACTCCGCAATCCATTGTCCGTTTCCGGTCCGCACGGTTTGCGAGATTTGTAGGATCGGCAGTTCGAACATGGCGTGCGCCAGCAGCGTTCCGGCGGCGCCGCCGACAATCTGGGCGATCACATAGGTCAGGGCAGCGTTCGCTTCGATTTCCCGCCGCAGCGCAAAAACCAGCGTCACCGCCGGATTGAAATGCGCCCCGGAAATCGGTCCGAGTATGGTGATCAGCACCACCAAAATCGCTCCAGTCGGCAGCGTGTTGCCGAGCAGGGAGAGACCCACATCATCCGTCAGACGATCCGCCATGATGCCGGACCCGACGACCGTCGCAACGAGCATCGCCGTGCCGAGCGCTTCCGCGACGATGCGGCGGGACAGGTCGGCCGCCATGATATCAGCCGGCCTTCGGCAGATCGCGGCCGATTTCATCGAGCCGTTTCTGCAGGGCGAGCTTGTCGATGGTGTTCATCGGCAGGCTGACGAAGATCGAGATCCGGTTGTTGAGCATGCGATAGGCTTCGGCAAAGGCCAGATGCTTTTCGGCGTCGGTGCCGTCCACGACGGCCGGGTCGAGCACCCCCCAATGCGCCGTCATCGGCTGTCCCGGCCAGACCGGGCAGGCTTCATTGGCCGCGTTGTCGCACACCGTGAAAACGAAATTCATCTCCGGGGCGCCAGGAGCCGCGAATTCCTGCCAGTCTTTTGAGCGGGCGAAGGACGGGTCGTGGTTGAGGGTTTTCAACAGCTGGAGCGCGTAGGGATGGACATCTCCCTTCGGCCGAGATCCGGCCGAATAGGCCCTGGACGTGCCGGCGCCGACACGGTTGAGGATCGCTTCGGCGAGGATCGACCGTGCCGAATTGCCGGTGCACAGGAAAAGCACGTTGTATGGGTCATTCATGGGGTGGTCCTCCCTTCTAGCAGCAAGTCACGGCCTGAATGACCGGCTGGCAGAGTTCCGGCGCGCCGTTGCAGCAATCCTCCATGAGATAGGCAAGCAGATCGCGAAAGCCGGTCATGTCGGCGACGTAGCGGATCGTTCGGCCATCGCGCTCGGCGCGGACCAGGCCGGCATGGTCGAGAACCTTCAGATGCGCCGACACGGTGTTCTGCACCGCACCGAGGCGCGCGGCGATCTCGCCGGCGGGAACACCATCTGCGCCCGCCCGCACCAGCAGGCGAAACACTTCGAGCCTTGTGTCCTGGCCAAGCGCTGCCAATGCGAGAAGAGCGGTGTTCTTATCCATGTATCCTGGAATCCGGAATTATCGATGTATATGGCCGGCATGTGACAGTCAGATGACATAGGCAAGAGGCCGGCCACTTCTGAGCCGCTGCATTCTTCGGCTGATGTCACGGAATGGATCCCAGGGTCTGCGCCGCGTCGCTTCGCTCCTTGCTCCGCCCTGGGATGACGAAGTGGAGGATGATTCGGCTAATCCTAGAGGTTGGCGGTTTGCCACTGGACCGAATTGTCGACGTTCGCTGCCGGCCCAGACCTGTCAAAATCACTGTGCCGAGGAACTTAGTTGCGCAGGGCGAACGAGAATGGCGCGGTGCGGGTTATGCGGGAGCCGAGTTCCGGCGGCGGCTCCGGCACCGACGCGCCCTGTAATGCGCTGAGCGCCGCGCTATCGAGGTCTGGATCGCCAGAGGAACGAGCCAGCCGGGCGGACAGGACCCGGCCGGATCCGTCGATCGTGAAGGTCACGCTCGGACTGCCTTCAGCGCGCCGGGCCTTCGCCGCCCTTGGATAGTTTGTGTGCCGTCTTATCCATGCACGCAACCGCGAATTCCACCTGTCCGGACTCACGCCGGATCTCGCAGCCGCTGCTTTGGTCGATTTCGGGGCGGCCGCCCTGGCTGCGGATGTCGCAGCGACACTGGCAGTCGTCCGCGGCAGTGCGGCCTTTTCCTTTTTCGGACGCTTTTTGGCTTCTTTGACAGGCTTCTTCGCCTTGACCTCAGCCGGCTCCTTTACCTCAGTCTTTGCCTGTTTCTTTGGCTTGGCCTCGACGGGTTTGTCGACCGGTTTCGGCTGCGGCAGCGGAACGACCACTTCCGGCGTGACGGGTTCGGCAATTTCGGGCACGACCTCCTCGAGCGGCGGCTGGTCGACCCGTTCGGCCACTGTCGGCGGGGTCGGCTCGACCGTGTCGGCCGGAGCGGCCTCCGATGGCTCGGTGACCGGCTCGGCCTGCTCGACGGGCGGTTCGGGCGGAGGCTCCGTTTCGGTTATCTCGGGCTGCTCGGCCGGGTCCGGCTGATCGGGCGCTATCTCATCCGATATCGGCGCCGGCTCGGCCGGCGTGAGCGCCATTGGCGACAGCTCGATCACCTGCGCCTGCGGCGGCCCGCCATCGGGCTCGGCCGGGCGCCAGCTCTGCATCGCATAGCCGACCGCGGCATGCGCCATCAGGACCAGCGCAGCCGCGCCCGCCCACCAGGCGATCTCGCGCGCGCCGAAACGCCGCTGATCGGCCATCGGCAGGGCGGCCGCCGGCGACATTATTGGCCGGTTCCGACTTGCGGCGCCGCGGCATCGCCGGGCGCGGTCTCGAGGCCAACCAGCGCGATCTTCAGATAGCCGGCGCCGCGCAAAAGGTTCAGCACCTCCATCAGTTCGCCGTAGCCGACCGCCTTGTCGGCGCGCAGGAAGATGCGCGTCTGCCTGTCGCCTTTTGTCCTGCCGACCAGCGCGGCGGCGAAGGCTGCGCGCGGCACGCTGTCGTTGCCGATCGCCAGGCTGAGATCGTTCTTCAGCGTCAGGAACAGCGGCGTCTCCGGTCGAGGCGCAGGCGTTGCGGTCGAGCCCGGCAGGTCGACATTGACATCCACGGTCGCCAGCGGCGCCGCGACCATGAAGATGATCAGCAGAACCAGGATCACGTCGATGAACGGCGTGACGTTGATCTCGTGATTTTCCTCGAGATCGCCGTCGACGTTCTCTCGAATTCTAGCCGCCATGGCGTCGCTCCGTGTTTATTCCGCGGCCATCTGCTTTGCCGGCGCGACCGTGCGCAAATCCAGATCCCGGCTGACCAGCCGCTCGACCCCTGCCGACGCATCGGCAAGGATCTGCCTGTAGCCGGCTATCGATCGCGCGAAGACGTTGTAGATGACCACCGCAGGGATCGCCGCGACAAGGCCCATCGCCGTGGCCAGCAAGGCTTCCGCAATGCCCGGGGCAACGACGGCGAGGTTGGTGGTCTGCGCCTGCGAGATGCCGATGAAGGCGTTCATGATGCCCCAGACGGTGCCGAACAGGCCGACGAAGGGCGCGGTCGAGCCGATTGTCGCCAGCACGCCGGTGCCGCGCGACATGCGCCGCGCCGCCGCCGCCTCGATACGCGACAGGCGCGAGGTGACCCGTTCCTTCAGCCCGTCGCCGGACACATGGTCGAGCGAGCCGGCCGAAAGCGCGGTCTCTTCCTCGGCTGCCCGCACCAGCAGGGCGCCAGGACCGTTATTATGGCCAAGCGCGCGCCCGGCCTGGTTCAACGTCGCGGCATTGCCGATCGCTTGTGCCGCGCGGCGGGCGCGCAGCTTGCCGCCAAGGATCTCCAGCGATTTGGCCAGCCATATCGTCCAGGTGACGAAGGACGCAAAAGCCAACCCGATCATCACCGCTTTCACGACGATGTCGGCCGCCATGAACATGCCCCATGGCGACAGGTCACGCGGCAGGGTCAGGGACGTTGCCGTCGAAGGGCCAGTCTCGGTAGGCGTTGTCTCGATAGGTGTTGTCACGCCGGGCTGCGTCGCCGGTGGCGCGGCGGCGTCTGGCGCAGCCTGCCCAGGCACTGGAGCCGGCGCCTCGATCGCCGGGGCCGCGCCCGGTTGCTCCTGGGCGGCTGCCTCCGGTTGCTCCTGGGCGGCTGCGCCGCCGGCCGACAGGATGGCGGATGCGAGCAACGCCGCGAACAAACCATGTCTGGACAAGGGCTTCTTCCTTATTCTCACAGTGGCCTCATTGCACATAGCCGATGGGCTGGCCGGTGACGGGGTGCGCAAACACGCCCATCTCGACACCGAAAATTCCTTTGAGCACGTCGCCCTGCATGATCTGGTCCGGCGTGCCGCGCGTCAGCAGCCTGCCGTCCTTCAGCGCGATCAATTCGTCGCAGTAGCGCGCCGCCATGTTGGGATCGTGCAGCACGACGACGACGCACAGGTCGCGCTTGCGGCTGAGGTCCCTGACCAGCCCCAGCACCTCGACCTGATGGGCGATGTCGAGCGCCGAGATCGGCTCGTCGAGCAGCATGACGCCGGCACTCTGCGCCACCAGCATGGCCAGCCATGCGCGCTGGCGCTCGCCGCCGGATAATTCGTCGACCAGCCGGTTGGTGAAGTCAGCCATATCGGTCAGGACAAGCGCCTCCTCGACATGGCGCCTGTCCTCATGCCCGAAACGACCGAGCGCGCCATGCCAGGGATAGCGGCCGAGCGTCGCCAGTTCGCGCACCGTCAGGCCGGTCGCCGCCGGCGTCGTCTTCGGCAGATAGGCGAGCGCGCGCGCCAGTTCGCGCGCGCCCCACTGCACCAGCGGCCGCTGCGCGAAGGTTATGCCGCCCGAGCTTGCCGGCTGCTGGCGCGCCAGGAGCTTGATCAGCGTCGACTTGCCCGAGCCGTTGTGCCCGATCAGCCCATAGACGCGCGAGCGTTGAAACTCGAGTGTAACCGGACCGAGCAGCGTCCGCTCGCCGATGGCGAACCGCACCGCTTCGACATGGAAGGCAGTCTGGGCATGAATTCCTGCCACGGTCTCGGCCTCACTCCAGCTTTGCGCGCATTTCGAAATCCGTTTTCGGCAATCCGGTTTGCGGGCGCCGATGTCCGGTTGACTATGAAACATGAGTTTACTAGTCAACAATGAAGATGACTTTTTGAATCAACAAAATGTCGTGACGCGCCGGATTTGCGTCGAAACCCGATATGTGGAGCGCGCCGAGATGGCCGTTGGTTCAGGTCGCGGAAGAACTCAAAGCGAAGTGACTGCGCGCCGAAACCTGCTGGTCGCGGCGATGTCGCTGCCGGTGCTGCTTGGCGGCGGTCACGCCGTCGCGCAGGAGGCGACCACCACTCTCGACCCGATCAACATTCAGGAACGCGTCGAAAGCGCCTTTGGGACGGTCGACGGCTATGTCGCCACCCAGGGCTCCACCGCTACCAAGACCGAAACACCACTGATCGAGACGCCGCAGTCGATATCGGTCATCACCAAAGACCAGATGGAAGCGCAGGCGGTGGACAGCCTGAACAGCGCGCTGCGGTATACGCCAGGCGCAACCGGCAATCTCTACGGCACCGACAATCGTGGCCACGGCTTGCAGATACGCGGCATTTCGAACTCCAGCGGCGTCTTCTACAAGGACGGGCTGCAGCTCAAGGAAAGCAATTTCACGCTGTTCACGGCGCTCGATTCCTACGGTGCCGAACGCTACGAAATCCTGCGCGGGCCGGCATCGGTTCTTTACGGCCAGGCAAGTCCCGGCGGCATCATCAACTATGTCAGCAAGCGTCCGACCGAGGAGAACCTCCGCGAGGTTGAGCTCGGCGCCGGAAGCTTCGACCGCTATGAAGGAAAGTTCGACTTCAGCGGGGCTGTCAACGCCGACAAGTCGCTGCTGTTCCGCCTCACCGGCGCCGCCCACACCGGCGATACGCAGACAGACTTCGTCGAGGACGACCGCATCTTCATCGCGCCGGCGCTGACCTGGCAGCCCGATGCCGATACCAGCCTGACCATCCTCGCCAACTATCAGCGCGACCGGTCCGGCTGGGCGATGCAGTATCTGCCGGCATACGGCACGATCAGGCCGGGCAGGGACGGAAAATACCTGCCGAACAGCATGTTCGTCGGCGAACCGGGCTTCGACACCTACGACAACGACCAGGCGTCGATCGGTTACGAGTTGGATCACCGCTTCAACGAGACGTGGCAGGTTCGCCAGCATGCCCGCTACGTCTATCTGAAGCACTATGAGGAAGGCGTCTTCGGCGGCGGGCTTCTGAATGATGAGGGCGACTATTCCCGCTATGCCGATGCCGGCGGCAGCAGGCTCAGCGGCGTGACCATCGACAATCAGGCGCAGGCCGATTTCGACACCGGGCCGCTCGCCCACACGCTGCTTCTCGGCCTCGACTACAAGCGCTACACCTACCGCGACTATGCCGCCAGCAACGATATGATCGACGATCATTTCAATATTTTCGACCCGGTCTATGGCTATCCGGTCGGCGAAATGACGCCCTATACAGATACCGACACCACCCAATCGCAGGTCGGCCTCTACGCGCAGGACCAGATCAAGCTGGGCAACTGGCGGCTGACGCTGGGCGGCCGCCAGGACTGGGCCGACGCGAAAGTCCACGACAATCTGGCCGGCGCTTTCGATCCTCGCCAGAAGGACGACGCCTTCACCAGCCGCGCCGGTCTGCTTTATCTCGCCGACAACGGCCTTGCCCCTTATGTCAGCTATTCCGAATCGTTCCAGCCGGTGTCCGGCCCCGACAGCAACGGCAATCCGCTCGTGCCCGAAACCGGCAAGCAGTACGAGGTCGGGCTGAAATACCAGCCTGTCGGCTGGAACGCTTTCGTCACCGTTTCGGCGTTCGACCTGGCCCGGCAGAATGTCGTACGCTATGGCGGTGTTGGCGCGCCCAACGACATCTTCCAGACCGGCGAGATCAGGTCGCGCGGCATCGAGCTGGAAGCTGTTGCGAGCCTCGATTCAGGCTTCGATTTCCGGGCGGCCTATACCTGGCTCGACACCGAGATCACCAAGGCCACCTCGATCACCGTTGATGACGATAGTGGCGAGACGGTCAGCGATGAAGGCAACACGCCGTTCGGCGTGCCGGAGCATGCGGCTTCGCTGTGGGCGAATTACACTGTCGGCAGCGGCAAATTGGAAGGCTTCGGGCTCGGCGCCGGCATCCGCTATGTCGGCTCGACCTTCGGCGACGACGCCAACACTTTCAAAGTGCCGGCAGTCACGCTTGTCGATGCCGCACTCCACTACGAATGGAGGAACGCCGAGCTGAACCTCAATGTCAGCAATCTGTTCGACAAGCGCTATGTCGCCTCCTGCTACGCGGAAAGCTTCGGCTGCTTTTATGGCGAGGGTCGCCGGATCAACGGCTCGGTGAAGTACACATGGTGACCCGCGCATGCAGGCCCGGACCCAATTGGCGCCACTGACGCGGCGCCGGTGCCTGGCCGGCTTGGCCGCGACGAGCCTAGGCCTGCGCGGCGACCCGGCGCATGCCGCTCCGCTGCCGCGCATCGCCTGCCTCGAATGGACCTCGGCCGAGATGGTCGTCTCGCTCGGGATCGGCCCGGTGGCGGTCGCCGACTCAAAAGGTTACCGCGACTGGGTCGCGGGACCGGCTCTTCCTGCCGGCTGCCTCGATCTCGGCTCGCGCGGCGAGCCCAATCTCGAACTGCTCCTGGAACTCAAGCCCGATCTTATCACCGGCGCCTATGGCTATGGGCTGGACGAAGCTCCGTTCAGGCGGATCGCGCCGCTGCATACGGTGCCCTTCTACGATGGCACCGAAGCGCCTTATCGCCAGGCCGAGAATGAGACGCTGAAACTTGGCTCACAGCTCGGCCGCGAGGCTGAGGCTCTGCGCCTTGTCCAGGAAACGGCGGCGGCAATCGCCCAGATCAGGGCACGATTTTCAGGGCGGGCAGACCAGCCGCTCGCGGTGGTCAGCATGTTCGACGATCGTCACGTCCGTGTCTACGGCAAGGGCAGTCTGTTCCAGGACGTGCTCGACAGGTTGAGCCTCACCAACGCCTGGACGGCGCCGACCGATAGCTGGGGCTTTTCCATGCTGGGCATCGAAGAGCTGGTTGCGATCGGCGAGGCCCGCGTGATTTCGCTCGATCCGATCCCGCCGCATGTGAAGATCAGGATCGACCAGAGCAGCCTCTGGGCCAACCTTCCCTGCGTCAAAGCCGGCAACATCAGGACAATCCCGCCGGTATGGCCGTTTGGCGGGCTAGCCGCCGCTACCCGTTTTGCGACGTTTTTGGCCCGGGCATGACCATCATGCAGTCCACGGCCGGCCGTCGTGCTCGTTTCAAGGCAGGGATGCTCGTCGCCCTCGTCGGCGTGCCGGCGATGCTCGCCGCCTATCTCACCGCTGCCGGGCTTTTGCGCCTGTTGCCCGCCGACATGTGGTGGCAGTCGCTCGTGGCGACCGACTTTTCCGATCCGCGGCAGCTGCTTTACCGGCATGCCTTCCTGCCGCGCCTGGCGATCAGTCTGCTGGCCGGCGCGGCGCTCGGCCTGACCGGCGCGCTGCTCCAGCAGCTGCTGCGCAATCCGCTCGCCGAGCCGACGACCATCGGCACAAATGCAGGCGCCACCGTCGCCCTGACGATCGCCACGCTCTACGCGCCGTGGATGCTGGAGCAAGGTCGCGAATGGGTGGCGCTCGCCGGCGGCGCCCTGTCGACGCTGGCGGTTCTGGCTCTGGCCCGGGGCCGGAGTTTCTCGCCGGTCGCGATCATCATTTCCGGCCTGGTGGTCAGCCTCACATGCAGTTCGGCGAGCGCCCTGCTAATGGCGGTCAATCGCGAATATTCCGAGGAACTCTTCATCTGGCAGAGCGGTTCGCTGATCCAGAACGGCGATGCCGTGGTGCTCGGGTTCGCGCCATGGCTGGCGATGGCCGGCATTGCCGCCTTCCTTCTGCTCCGGCCGCTGCGGCTTCTCGACCTGAGCGACGAGGGAGCCGAAAGCCTCGGAACGAATCCCTCGGTGACACGGCTGGCCGGGATGACTGTCGCCGTCGCGCTGAGCAGCATGGTGGTCGCAGCCGTCGGCGTCCTCAGCTTCGTGGCGCTTGCGGCGCCGGCGCTGGTCAGGCTCGCCGGCGCACGGACCCTGCGCCAGCGCATGATCTGGGCGCCGCTTGCTGGCGCCGCGCTGTTGTGGCTGACCGACCGGCTGGTGCAGGTCCTGCCGTTTGCCTCCGAAATCCCGGCAGGTGTGGCGACTGCTTTCCTCGGTGCGCCGCTGCTGTTTCTTCTCCTGCCGAAATTGCGCACCAGCCCGGACCGGGACGGCGCCATGCTGTCTTCCGTGCGCAAGCGCAGCGGGTGGCCCTGTCTGCTGCTCGGGCTCGTCGCGATGGCGCTTCTTCTCTGCGCCGCGCTTGTCATCGGGCGAGGCGCGGCCGGCTGGCACGTCGCCTCGGCCGCCGAACTTGCCGACCTGCTGCCGCTCAGGGCGCCTCGCATCGTCGTCGCGGTTTGCGCTGGTATGATGCTGGGCGTGGTCGGCACGCTGATGCAGCGGATGACCGGCAATCCGATGGCGGCGCCCGAGGTGCTGGGTATCTCAGGCGGCGCCTCGCTAGGCATCCTGCTGCTCTTCGTCGCGACTTCTGATGTCAACCGTCCGGCGATGATCGCGGCCGGTCTCGTCGGGGCGCTGGTCAGCCTGGCGATGGTTTCGCCGACCGGCCGCCAGCAGCCCCTCGCGCCTGATCGGTTGCTGCTTTCCGGGGTCGCCGTGGCGACGATGGCGTCGGCATTCTCGGCGGTGATGCTCGCCAGCGGCGATCCTCGGCTCGATACGCTGATCGGCTGGCTGTCCGGCTCCACCTACCGGGCCACCGCCGCCGATGCCACAATCGCCGCCGTGACGGCGACTGCTCTGCTCGCCATCGTGCCCCTCACCAGCCGCTGGCTGGAAATCCTGCCGCTTGGAGAAGCCGCCTCGCGCGGGCTCGGGCTTGGCCTGTTTCGCGTGCGGGTCGTGCTCCTGGTGCTTATCTCGGTGCCGACGACAATAGCCACGCTGGTCATCGGGCCGCTGAGTTTCGTCGGATTGATGGCGCCGCACCTGGCCCGCATGCTCGGCCTTCAACGCGCCTTGCCGCAGCTTTTCACTTCCGCGATGCTTGGCGGGATAATGCTTGTCTCGGCCGACTGGGCCGGCCGGATGCTGATTTTCCCGTGGCAGATTCCGGCGGGTTTGCTTGCTGCCCTGGTTGGCGGGCCTTACTTCATGGTGCTGATGTGGAAAGGCCGGCAATGAGCGGCCCCGCTTCGGGTTGGCGACCACAAAGCGCATTGCACGCGCTCAGCCGGCGCGTGCTTCGCGGATCACGCGAGGCGCAAACGCCCCGGGCGGTGGAGCCTCGCGGCGCGCCAGAGTGTTGCGCAGCAGCGCGATCGTTTCACGGCCAGCCATTGCGATCTCGCGTGGCCTGTCGACGCCGACGATCATGAATTCCTCGATTCCCAGGGCAGCATAAGGAAGCAGGGAAAGCGCGACTTGTGCCGGTGGTCCGACAAATTCGACCGCCTTCTGGCCGGAAGCGTTGCCCTCCGAACGGATCCGGACGGGGAGCGCGAAACGCAGCTTGCCGGCCCGACCGTGTTCGGCGGCGGCATTGCGCACCCGCTCCATCAACTGCCGGATCTCGTCGAGCGAACCCGGTGTCAGCTCGAAGACATCGGCATGCCGCCCGGCGACCCTGAGCGCCGTTCCGGACCGTCCGCCCATGCGGATGCTCACGCCGGCGCTACGCGGCCCCTTGCGCGGCACATAGCCGCCGCTGACGCTGTAGAAGGCGCCTTCATGATCGAACGGCCTGTCGTTCGACCACAACCGTTTCAGCAGCACCAGATATTCATCGACGCGCTGCCAGACGACCGTATGACCGACCGGACGCGTTTCCGCATCGTCGTCGTTCAGCGGCTCGCTGAGCATCCTGAGCGACAGCCGACCGCCGCTTTTCGCGTCGAGCGCCGCCAATTGCCGTGCCGCCACCGTCGGCTCGATCACACCAGCCCAATGCGTGAGAACGATCTCGAGCGAAGAAGTGCGGTCCAGCGCCCGGGCGGCAATATCCATATTGGTCAGCAGCCCGGCCGGATCGTCGACGACGATTTTCTGGAAACCGATGTCCTCGATCAGCGACAGCTTTGTCGCTGTTTCCGCGAAATCGTAGAAAAACGGCGCGGTTGGGTCGGCCGGGTGAGTTTTACCGGGAACATGCGTGAACTCGATCGGCATTGCCATCTCCTCCATCACGTTGGGGCAAGGGGCGCGATAAAGCGCACCGGGACTCGGTTCATTCAACTCCGATATCGCGAAACGGGAGACAGCTATCCCTTTAGTCAGGCCCGATGACTCGCGGGCTCCATAGTCAGGGAACAAAACCCAGAACGACCGCCCCGGTGAACACGAACGCAAGGGCAAAGACGAGATAGGCAAAGGCGCCCGCATAGGCCGGCCGCCAAGTCTGCTCGGAACCGAGCCTTTGGCCTTTGCGGGCAGTGTGGGCGTTCTGGAAATAGGACACATCGACCTCCGTCTCGGCAGTTAATCTATTAAATCAGTAGACTTTGTCGAGTGCTATTTTCCAGCGATCCTTAGAATGTTTTTCTCCAACCTGAGGACAATTTGGTTTGTTTGCTGCTTAGCGCGGCACTTTCCGAGGTCGATCGGCCCGATGGCAAAACGCCCGGTCGTGCGGGCGGGCAGGGATGGGCGGAGCGGCCGCCTAGTTGGCGGGCGGCCTGTAAGCTTCCAGGCCGAACAGCATCAGCACGAGCGACACCAGGAAGAACCCGACCGCGACGCCGAGCGCGATCCGGGCGTAGAGTCTATAAACGTCGCCCATGATGGTGCCGAACACCCGTCGTGCCGAGGCATCGGCTGGGCGCGATTTCTCATCGAGGTAGAGCCAGACTTCGGTGTGCTTGGGATTTTTGAAGGCTGCGGTCGTGGCTTTCCACATCAGCGCCAGAACCATGGTCAGCGTGAGGAACGCGCCGGAGCGAAATGCAGACACCGGGTTGAAGGAGAATCCGACCATGACACAGCCAATGGCAAGCGAGCCGAACATGACGGCGCGCCCGATGCACCCCACAGCAACCCGCCTGATCTCATCCATCGGCGCCCTCGGCAGCAAGCTCGCCGACAATGTGCGAGCGCTGCGACCGTATCAAATCACTTTAAGGCGAATGTGCCGCCAGGACGGGTATACCTCTGGGGATTCAGCATGGGCGTGCAGGCAGCGCAACTTTGCGAACCCAACAGCCTGAAATACGGCCATCGACGCGGCCGGCCGGCGCGCTCTATGTTGCATGGCAAGCCGGATCGAACCTTTCCGCACCGACAGGCGCTGCCTCGGACAGGCATTGTCTGGGCAAGACATCCGGCAGAGGAAGGCTATCGGCTATGCCGAAGGAGACGGAATTGAAGCCGCCGAGCGGCGCGACACCGCTGATAGCAATTGCGGCTGCCGCCGTCGACACTGAAACAACCGGGCCCGACGCCACCAAGGCGCGCGTGGTCCAGATTGGCGCGATCGGCATCGCGCATGGCAAGGTCGTCCGGGAAACTCAGCTCGATCTCCTCATCGATCCCGGTGAAGCAATCCCGTCCGAGGCTTCGCTCGTCCACGGCATCACCGATGCCGATGTTGACGGAGCCGGCAGCTTCCCGGATGCATGGGCACAATTCCAGGAGTTCGTCGGCGACCGCATCCTCGTCGGCCATTCGATCGGCTTCGACCTGGCGGTATTGGAGCGCGAATGCCGACGCGCCCGATTGCCCTGGAAAAAGCCTCGGGCGCTGTGCGTCCGGCTTCTTGCAACCATAGCAAATCCCAATCTGGCAGACCATTCGCTGGAAACGATCGCCGGATGGCTTCGCCTGAAGATAACCGGCCGGCATTCGGCTCTGGGCGATGCGATTGCGGCCGGAGACATCTTTGCCGCGTTGATTCCGGAGTTGCGCAAACGCAACATCCGAACACTTGGAGAGGCCGAGGTTGCCTGCCTTGCCCTTTCGGACGCTCTCGAAGCCGGCCATCGCGCCGGCTGGGCCGAGCCGGTGTCGCGACCCCAGGCTCCCGCGTTTCAGCCGGTTGATCCCTATGCCTATCGCCATCGCGTCGGCAGCCTCATGAGCAGCCCACCAATTGTGGTGAAGTCGACCAAACCGACAAGGCAGGTCATCGACCTCATGGTCAAGCGCAAGATCAGCTCGGTCCTCGTGTCCGAGCGTGGAACGCCGGATCAAGCGATCGAGGCGTATGGCATCGTTACCGAGCGTGACCTGCTGCGCCGCATGTCGTCCGACGCCGAGCGGGCTTTTGACATGCCGGTCGCAAGCCTCGCAACGCGACCGTTGGTAAGCATCCGCGCCGCCGCCTTCGCTTATCGGGCGATCGGCCGCATGGATCGGCTGAAAGTCCGCCACCTCGCCGTCCGCGACGACGGCGGCATGCTGGTCGGCGTGCTTTCGTCGCGTGACCTTTTGAGGCTCCGCGCCGCCGCTGCCATCGATCTCGACGACACGATCGAACATGCCAGGGATGGCGCCGAACTGGCGGCCAGCTGGTCGATGCTGCCGGGCGTGGTGCGTTCGCTCATCGGCGAAGCGATCGACCCGCGCGTGGTGGCGGAAATCATCAGCGACGAACTTTGCTCGCTTACCCGCCGCGCCGCCGTGCTTGCCGAACAGCAGATGCAGATCGAAGGTCACGGCCCGCCGCCCTGCGCCTATGCCGTGCTCGTGCTCGGCTCAGGCGGCCGTGGCGAAAGCCTGATGGCCCCCGACCAGGACAACGCAATCGTCTTCGCAGATGGCGAGCCGGATGGGCCCGAAGACCGCTGGTTCAAGAAACTCGGCGCCAGGCTCGCCGACATGCTCGACATCTCAGGCGTGCCGTATTGCAAAGGCGGGGTAATGGCCTCGAATGCCGCATTCCGCGGTAGCCTCTCCACCTGGAAGCGGCGCGTCGAGGATTGGGTTCGCCGCCTGCGGCCTCAGGACCTGCTCAACGTCGATATCGTCTACGACCTGCGACCGGTGCATGGCGACACGACGCTGGCCGCGCAGTTCGTCGAATATGCCTATGACCGTGCCCACGCCGAGCCGGTGTTCGCGAAGCTGCTCGGCGAGCAGATGACGACCGGCAGTCCCTTCACTGTCTTTGGCGGCTTTCAGCTTGAAAATGGCCGGCTGGACATCAAGAAGCATGGCCTTTTTCCAATCGTCGCGACCGCACGCACGCTTGCAATTCGCCACGGCATCCGCGAGCGGAGCACCCGTGCCCGGCTCGAGCAACTGATCGCCCTGAATATTGGCGGCGAGCCCGACATGAAGGCGATGCTGGCCGGCCACGCCATGCTGGTCGGCTTGCTGCTCGCTCAGCAGACGCGTGACATCTACGCCGGTATACCGGTATCCAACCGCGTCGAGATCAATGCGCTGGCGCGCGATCAGCAGGCACAGCTCAAGAGCCTCATCAAGCGCTTTCAGTCGGCACCCGACCTGGTGCGGGACCTGATGTTCGCATCGCCGGCGACGCTCGGACAGTAAACAAACTCAGCTGCGCGCGGCGCCAAGCAGTTGGTCGACGAGAGCGCTGCGGTCGGCCTGCACCAGGAAATCCTCATGCGCGCGCAGCAGATTCATTCTCAGGAAATTGAAGATATAGTCGTAATCGTTGGTCAGCAGATTGGGGTGGATCGGGACCATCTCGAAAACCGTTCGCGCCAGCGGCTCGGGGATCTCGCGCACCGGGCGCGGCGGGCCGATCTGGGTGGCGGCGAGGCGCTGACGTGTGAGTTCGGCGGCGTCCTCCCAGAAAGTGGCGGGCGAGCCCGCCGGAACGGCATATTTGGAGAAGCTTGCCAGGGCGACTTTTTCCAGCGCCGCTGGCAGGCCTCGCTGGCGCAAGCCGGCGGGTTCGCGCAGCGCACCCTCCACCATTTCCGCCACCATCGCGTAACACGCAGGATAGGCGCGCCAGCGCGAATGGTTGAGCGCCGCCTGGAACTCCTTCTCGCTGAACAGCTTCTGCCAGTATACCCCTGCCCTGACGCGGCAGAACTCGACGATGCTTTTCTGCGCCAGGAAGGCGGCGCGCGAATCCATGAAGTCAGCCAGTTCGCCGACGCGGCCGATCGGCTGCGGCTTGCGCAGGAACGCGGGCAACAGGTCGTTCAGCAGGCCCATGGCGCTCTCCCTTCGGTTCCAACCGTTGACCGTTTAGCCTCCGCGATGCCGCACCGCCAGCCTCTTGCCGATTCAAGTCCTCTCACCGATTCTCCAGTCCTTTCACCGATTCTAAAGTCGTATGAACAGCCGCGACAAAAAGTGATACTCCTCCACAGTTACGGTCGGCTGATTCTATGCTTGGCCGCGACATATGCCGGAGGGCTTCCGCGTCAGCGGAAGAGGCAAGCTTTAAACGGCGCCTTGCGGTCGAGACGGTTCGCAAGCTGCCAACCTAGGGAGGGTTCAACGCTATGGCGACGCCAGACCGCATAAGTTATTGGAACAAGACCAAGAGCCTCATGTTCGTCATGCTCGGCCTATGGGTGTTCTTCGGTTACGTCATCCACATGTTCGTGGAGCAACTCAACACCATCGTCATTTTTGGCTTTCCGCTCGGCTTCTACATGGCCGCTCAGGGTTCGCTCATCGCCTTCGTCGTCATGCTGTTCTGGTTCGCACGGCGCCAGAACGCGATCGACGAAGAGCATGGCGTCCATGAAGATTGATCGGGGGAACTTCAATGGCTAACACGACATCCACCACCGCAGGCGGAGGCGACTTCACCTCCAATCTCGGCCGCATCTACGGCATCTACACCGGCGGCTTCATAGCCTTCATCATCCTGATGGCTGTCTTGAGCGCCATGGGCGTCGAGAATGTTGTCATCGGCTACCTGTTCATGGGCTTCACCATCGTCATCTACGCGGTGATCGGCGTCCTGAGCCGCACCATGCACGTTGGTGAATATTACGTCGCCGGGCGTCGCGTACCGGCGCTCTACAACGGCATGGCGACCGGCGCCGACTGGATGTCGGCGGCCTCCTTCATCGGCATGGCTGGCTCGCTCTATCTGCTCGGCTATGATGGTCTCGGCTTCGTGCTCGGCTGGACCGGCGGCTACGTGCTCGTGGCCATCCTCGTTGCGCCCTATCTGCGCAAGTTCGGCGCTTACACCGTTCCCGACTTCCTGTCGGCGCGCTACGGCGGCAATCTTGCCCGCTTCATCGGCGTGATCGTTCTGTTCTCCTGTTCATTTACCTATGTGGTCGCGCAGATTTTCGGCACCGGGCTGATCTCGGCCCGCTTCCTTGGCATCGACTTCAACGTCGCGGTCTATGTCGGACTGGCCGGCATCCTGGTGTGCTCCATGTTGGGCGGCATGCGCGCCGTCACCTGGACGCAGGTCGCCCAGTACATCGTGCTGATCATCGCCTATCTCATCCCTGTCATCTGGATGTCGACGGTGAAAACCGGCGTGCCGATCCCACAATTGATGCAAGGCCAGGCGCTGGCGAACATCACCGCGCTTGAGACGGCGCAGGGCATCACGTTGCATCACATCACCCCATTTGCGCATGGCGGCTATGATGCCAAGAACTACTTTCTGCTCATCCTCTGCCTGATGGTCGGAACGGCGTCATTGCCGCACGTCCTGATGCGCTACTTCACCACCCCGTCGGTGCGTGAAGCGCGTGTCTCGGTCGCCTGGTCGCTGCTGTTCATCTTCATCCTCTACTTCACCGCGCCGGCCTATGCGGCGTTCGCCAAGTGGACGATGCTCGACCTGGTGGCGTCGGGCCTTACGCCCGAAAACATCGCCGAGAAAGCCGGATGGATGATGCGCTGGGCCGCTGCCGACAATACGCTCGTGCAGATCTGCGGCAAGGCGGCGACAGACACCGCGGCGATCGTCGCGGCCTGCGCCGAAAAGGGCGTGACGGCACTTTCGTTTGCCGACATCAACCTCAACGCCGACATGATCGTGCTGGCGACGCCGGAAATGGCCGGCATGCCTTACGTCATCTCGGGCCTCGTCGCCGCCGGCGGTCTTGCCGCCGCGCTGTCGACGGCGGACGGCCTGCTGCTGGCCATCGCCAACGCACTCAGCCACGACATCTACTACAAGATGATCGACCAGAATGCGCCCACGTCGCGGCGCCTGATCGTGTCCCGCATCCTGCTGGTTATGGTCGCCGTGCTGGCCGCCTACGTCGCGTCGACCAAGCCGTCCGACATCCTGTCGATGGTGTCGTGGGCGTTCTCGCTTGCGGCAGGCGGGCTGTTCCCGGCGCTGGTGCTCGGCGTCTGGTGGAAGCGGGCGAACTCGGCCGGTGCGGTCGCCGGCATGATCGCGGGCTTCGGCATCACCATCTTCTACCTTGTCATGACCCAGTACGGCGCCGACTTCGACAAGGCGACGCCGAATATGGAACTGTGGTGGGGCGTGAAGAACATTTCGTCGGCGGCCTTCGGTCTGCCGGTGGGCTTCGCCGTTATGATCATCGTCAGCCTTCTCACCAGGGCGCCGTCCCGGGATATGCAGGATTTCATCGAGGAAATCCGTGTGCCGCGTGGCAAGCAGATGATGGAAGAAAAGACTGCCTGATCGCGCATAGCGATCGGCGCTCAAGGCGGGGTCCGGTGACGGACCCCGCTTTCATTTTGGAGGCGTCGCTGGCATAACGCGGCGCGCCGCTGCTTGGAAACTCCCACGTGAACGATTTCTGGTCCTATTGGTATTTCCACATCCCGAACTTCATCCTTGCCGCGGTGATATACACGCTGATCGGGCGTCTCGTGCTCGGCCTCTTCGTGCCCGAAAGCTGGGACAACTACATCTGGCGCTTCTTCAAGACTGTCACGGACCCGTTCCTGCGGGTCGTGCGGGGCATTACGCCGTCGATCCTGACCCAGCCGGTGGTGATCGTCTTCAGCGTGCTCTGGCTTATGGCCTTGCGCGTGTTCTACCTCGTCTTTCTGATCAATTTCGGCATTGCGCCGATGGCTTCGCAGGGGGGTTGAGGCAATGGACAAAAACGCTCTTGTCCCGGTCATGGCGGTCGCCATCGTCAACGGCATCTTTTCGCCGTGGGTGCTGATGGTGTTCCTGTTCTATCCGATCTGGTATCCGGGCTGGGCGCCTCCCCTGAGCCAGATCGTCTACATGGCAAGTGCGCTGATCCTGTCGACGATGACCATCATGCTCGCCGGCGTGCCGGCCGCGCTCTATGAGCGCTGGTCGGCGCGCCCCAGGAGCATCGTCGTCGCGTCGATCTGGCTTGCCGGCACGGTTTTGCTGACGCTGCCGGCGCTGCCGAATGTGATGCGGGCGCTAAGCAGTGGCTGAGAATTCCCATCCCCGGCCTGTCAGCGTTCTTCGCGGCGGAACGGCTTGAGCAGCGCCGAAGGCGCGACGGCGTTGCGTGACATCACCGCCATGGCGACGATGGTGAAGATGAAGGGCAGCATCAGGAACGCCTCATAGGGGATATGGCCGAGCCCGCTCGCCTGCATGCGCAGTTGCAGGGCATCGACGAAGGCGAACAGCAGGGCGGCCCCTGCCGAACGCCAGGGATCCCAGCGGCCGAAGACGACGAGCGCGATCGCCACCCAGCCACGCCCGGAGACGAGGCCGAAGGTGAAGGCGTTGAACTGCACCATCGACAGGAAAGCCCCGGCCAGCCCCATCAGGGCACCGCCAAGGATCACCGCCTGGAAGCGCGTGGCGATGACGCCGACGCCGGCCGAATCGGCGGCGCGCGGATTTTCGCCGACCATGCGCACCGACAGGCCCCACGGCGTCCGATAGAGCACGAAGGCGGCAAGGGGAACGGCTGCCATCGCCATGTAGACCAGCGAAAACTGGTTGAACACCGCTGGTCCGAGCACCGGGATGTCGGAGAGAACAGGGATCGGCAGCGTTTCGAAACTCTTGATGCTGGGCGGCACCGATTGCTGGCCGAAGATCAGCCGGTAAAGGAAATAGGCGAGGCCCGACGAGAACAGCGTCACGCCGATGCCGCAGACATGCTGGCTGAGGCCGAGAGCCACCGTGAACAGCGCATGCACGGCACCCATCAGCGCACCGGTCAGCACCGCCGCAAGCACGCCGAGCCACAGGCTGCCGCTGAGGCTGGTCGCGGTGAAGCCGGTCATCGCCGACAACAGCATGATGCCTTCGATGCCGAGATTGAGCACGCCGGCCCGCTCCGAAAACATCTCGCCCAGCGTCGCGAAAGCCAAAGGCGTGGCGATGCGGATGATCGCGGCGAGGAAGCCGACCTGAAAAATCTGTTCGAGCACGACGCTCATCATGCGGCTCCGACGCGGCGGATGCGATAGGCCGTGAACAGCAGCGCCACCAGCATGGCGAGCAGCGCGGTGCCCTGGATGACGTCGCTGAGGAAGGCCGGAACGCCGGTGGCCCGCGACATCGCCTCGGCGCCGGTCATGACGGCGGCGAGGAACAGCGCCGCCGGCATCACGCCAAGCGGGTTGAGCCTCGCCAGCATGGCGACGACGATGCCGGAATAGCCATAGCCCGGCGAGATGTCGCTCATCACCTGGAAGTGGACGCCGCCGACTTCGCTGACGCCGGCAAGGCCGGCGAGCGCCCCGGACAGCAGCGCCGTCGAGATCAGCACCCGCTCGACATGGATGCCGCCATAGCGCGCGGCCTCGGGATTTTCGCCGATCACCCTGATCCTGAAGCCGAGCGTCGTGCGCGCAATCAGGAACCAGATGACCGGTGCGGCCACGAAAGCCGCCACGACGCCGAGATGCAGCCGCGTGCCTTCGAGCAGCACCGGGAAATTCGCTGAATCCTCGATCGGCGGCGAGATCGGGTAGCCGCTGAAGCTGTCTTTCCAAGGGCCTTCAATCAGTGCCATCAACGCGTAGAAGATGACCGAGTTGAGCAGCAGTGAACTAACGACATCATCGACTTTGAATTTCACCCGCAGCGTCGCCGGGATCAGGGCGACCGCAGCACCTGCGGCGGCGCCGGCGAGCGCCATCAGCAGCATGGCGAGCGGCCCCGGCATCGGAATGGCGCCGACGGCACAGCTCGCCACCGCACCGGCAAGCAACTGCCCCTCGGCGCCGATATTCCAGAATTTGGCGCGGAAGGCGACCGCCACGGCAAGCCCGGTGAAGATCATCGGTGTTGCACGCACGAGCGTTTCGGTGATCGCGTAGCTGTCGCCCAGCGACGCCGCGAACATCACGCCATAGGCCTCGATCACCCCGGCGCCGGCCAGCGCGATGAGGCCGCTGCACAGCACCAATGTCGCGCCGATGGCCAGCAACGGCAGAGCCAGGTTGAACCAGGCGGGCGTTGAGGTGCGGGCTTCGAGGCGGAACATCAACCATGGCCCTCCGCCCCGGTCATCATCAGGCCGAGCCGCGCGATGGTGGCGTCGGCGCTGGCCAGCGTGCCGGCAATGCGCCCCTCATACATCACCGCGATGCGGTCGCAGAGCATCAGCAGCTCTTCGAGGTCTTCGCCGATGACGACGATGCCGCAGCCCCTGGCACGCATGTCGAGGAACTTTTCGTGGATGAAGCGCGCCGCACCAATGTCGAGGCCGCGCGTCGGCTGCGACACGATCAGCACCTTGGGGTCGAAGGCGAGCTCACGCGCCAGCAGCGCCTTTTGCAGATTGCCGCCGGACAGCGCTCCGGCCCGCGTCATCGGCCCGGGGCAGCGTATGTCATACGCCTTGATCTGCGCCTCGGCGAAGGCGCGGATCGCATCCGGCCTGAGCAGTCCGTTGCGGCTGAACGCCGCCGTGCCGATACGCGGCAGCACCATCGAATCGGCAAGCGGCAGGTTGGTGACCAGTCCCGTCGTCATCCGGTCTTCCGGGATGCGCCCGAGACCGAGCGCCTGCACCTCCCGCGGCGAGAACCGCGAGACAGCTTTGCCGGTTATCGTCATCCGGCCGGCATCGGGCGCGCGAACGCCGGAGATCACCTCGGCAAGCGCCCGCTGGCCGTTGCCCGAGACACCGGCAATGCCGAGGATCTCGCCGGCGCGCACCAAAAGCGAGACATCGCGCAGCGCCATGCCGGAATGGCGCGACGTCGAGATGCCGTCCAGGGTCAGCACCGCGGCACCCGGTGTCGACGGTCCCCTGGCCGGCGGAACGATCTCGTGGCCGCACATCAGCCGCGCCATCTCCGAGGATGTCGTGCTGGCAGGTGCGTCGACGCGCCCGGTCACGCGGCCATGCCGCAGCACGACGCAGCGATGGGTCAACGCCCTGACCTCGTTGAGCTTGTGCGAGATGAAGATGATGCCGAGACCCTGGGCAGCCATCGACCGCAGCGCCGAAAACAGCCCGTCGACCTCTGTCGGCGCCAGCACCGCCGTCGGCTCGTCGAGGATCAGCAGCCTTGCACCGCGAAACAGCGCCTTGACGATTTCGAGCCGCTGCTGCTCGCCGATCGACAGCGCCGAGACGGGAAGGTCCGGATCGAGCGTGAGGCCATGCTGGCGGCCGATCTCCGCCAGTCGCGCCAGCCCGCCGGCGCGGTCGATCCGGCCCGATTTGCCGGGAATGCCTATCAGCAGGTTTTCCAGCACCGAAAGCCGCGGCGCCAGATGAAAATGCTGGTGCACCATGCCGATGCCGGCGGCGAGCGCATCGGCCGAGTTGTTGATCGTCACCGGCCGGCCCTGAACCAGGATCTCGCCGGCGTCGGGGGCATAGGCGCCGAACAGCACGTTCATCAGCGTCGTCTTGCCGGCGCCGTTTTCACCCAGCAGCCCGAGAATTTCGCCGGGTGCGACGCTAAGATCGACGGCCTCGTTCGCCATGACGGCGCCGAAGCTCTTGGAGATGCCGCGCATTTCGATGAGAGGGGCGGGCAAAGGCGAGGGTGCTCCTGGTGGGAGATGGCGCTGATATCCCTCCCCCTCGAGGGGAGGGTGGCCCGAAGGGCCGGGTGGGGTCCGCTGTGACGCGCTCCATCCTTATCGGTCTAAAGCTCGAGGCAGCTGAGGTGACCCCACCCGCCTCGCTTCGCTCGGCACCCTCCCCTCAAGGGGGAGGGCTGCGCCGCTCAATCCGAAACCGGCGTGTTCTCGTCGACGACGACACGGAAATTGCCGTCGAGGATTTCGGCCTTCTTCTTCTCGACCAGCTCCTTGACGTCGGCGGGCAGCGTCTTGTCGAATTTGTGGTAGGGCGCCAGAAAGGAGCCGCCCTTGGCCATGCGCGAGAAATCGCCATAGTCCTGCGCGGTGAAGACGCCGGCCTTGACCAGTTTGATCGCATGCTCGACCGTCGGATACATGTCCCAGACCGGGCCGGTGATCACCGTGTCCGGGCCGAGGTTGGACTGGTCGGACATGTTGGAGATGGCGAGGATCTTCCTCTCGACTGCCGCTTCGATGACGCCGAAACGTTCGGCATAGATCACGTCGACGCCGGCGTCGATCTGGGCGATAGCCGCTTCCTTGGCCTTTGGCGGGTCGAAGAAAGAGCCGATGAATGCGACCTTCCTCTTGATGTCAGGATTGACCTCGCGGGCGCCGGCGAAGAAGGCATTGACCAGCCGGTTCACTTCCGGAATGCCCATCGCCGCAACGGCGCCGATCGTGCCTGATTTCGACATCTTTCCGGCGATCAGGCCGGAGAGATAGGCGGGCTCGTGGATCCAATTGTCGAAGACAGCGAAATTCGGCTCGGCCGGCCCGGCGCCGGAGCCGAACAGGAAGGCGACCTTCGGAAACTGCTTGGCGGTGCGGCGGGATTCGCGTTCGGCAGCGAACGCATCGCCCAGCACTAGCTCATAGCCGCCTTGCGCATATTCGCGCATCACACGGCTGAAATCGGCCGTCTGCACCTTCTCCGACCATTTGTATTCGATGCCGAGTTCCTTCTCGGCCCTCTGCAGGGCGACATGGATCTGGTGGACCCATGGCTCCTCGGTCGGCGTGGCGAAGATCGCCGCCACCTTCAGCTTCTTGTCCTGCGCCAAGACCTGGCCCGGCAGCATGGTTGCCGCCAGGCCGAGCGCGCCGAGTTCCAGCAAATCGCGTCGCGAAAGCCCTCCGCGTTTCGATTGGATTTTGCTCTTCCCGTTTTCCATTGCATGCCCCTCTGATTGGCGCCGTGTCGAGCCGGCTGTTTCTTTGGATATCAGGCGAGGGAACTATGGAACGGCATCCGACCTTTGTCCACATGGTCAAATTTGTCGGGAAGCTGCAGCCGGCTGCCCTCCTCGCAAGACCACGGCGGCAGTGGATTGCTTGCTCAATGCTTGATGCGATCGCGCATGGCGTACCAGAGCATGCCGAGCACATAGAGCGGGCCGCGCAGGGCGGTACCGCCGGGAAACGGCATTGGCTTCAGCGTCGAGAACAGATCGAGCCGCGACGCATCGCCGGTGATCGCCTCGGCAAGCAGCTTTCCCGACAGCGTCGACAGGATCACGCCCTTGCCGGAATAGCCATGCGCAAAATAGACTTCGCCATAGTGGCCGACATCCGGCAGGCGCGACGTCGTCACCGAGACCAGCCCGCCCCAGGCATGATCGATGCGGCGGCCGCGCAATTGCGGAAAGGTCTTTTCCATATGCGGCCGCACGAAGCCGGCAATGTCGGCGGGCGGCGACGGCGTGTAGCGCTCGCCACCGCCGAACAGCAGGCGGCCGTCCGCCGACAGCCGGTAGTAGTTGACGACGAAGCGTGTGTCGGAAACGGCGGCGTTGCTTGGGATGACGTCGCTGGTGTCGTCCAGCGGCTCGGTGGCGATGATGTAATTGCCGACCGGCATGATGCGGCTGTTGACGCGCGGTTCGAGCCCCTGAAGCAGGGCGTCGCCGGCCAACACAACATGTCTGGCCCGGACCGAGCCCTTGGCCGTGGAAACCCGGATGGAAGGTTTCCGCTCCAGCCGCAGCGCTACCGAATTCTCGTGGATGGTGACGCCTGCCGCTGCCGTGGCGCGGGCAAGACCCAGCGTGTAGTTCAGCGGATGCATATGGCCGCCGAGCTTCTCGTACATGGCGCCGTGATAGGGTGTGTTCACCATTTCACGCGCCTGCGCCGCCGACAGCATCTCGACGTCATGAAAGTTCATCACGCTGGCAAGGCACTCGGCCTCTTCCTCGAGGTCGCGCAGGTCGGAGCCGTTGACCGCACCGGCCAGATGGCCGGTGAGCCGGAGGTCGCAATCGATGGCATGGCGCTCGATCAGGTCGAGCACCAGCCCGCGCGCCTCGAGGGCGAGAGCGAAAAGCGCCCGCGCCCGTTCGGGCCCATAAAATTTGACCAGGCCCTTGGCGCCCTTGCGCAGGCCGGGGATGATCTGGCCGCCATTGCGCCCCGACGCCCCCCAGCCGATCTTGCCGCCTTCGAGGAGAACCACCTTCAGCCCGCGCTCGGCCGCATGAAGGGCTGCGGACAGTCCGGTGCAGCCGCCGCCGACCACCACCAGATCGACGTCGACGTCGCCCTGCAGCGCCGGATGATCATGCGCCGGATTGGCGGTCGCGACATAGTAGGATTTGCCGATGTCCAGTCCGGAATTGAAGCCCATCATCAGACCTTGAGCAGCAGGTGGTCGCGTTCCCAACTGGTGACGACGCTCTGGAACAGGTCGAGCTCGACGCTTTTGACGCGCAAATAGGTCTGGACGAAATCCTCGCCGAGCAAGTCCCGAACCGGACTGCAGGCGGCGAAACGGTCGAGCGCCTCCTCCATGGTTTTCGGCAGCGTGCTCTTGCTGCGATAGGCGTTGCCCGATGCCTCGGGCGAACGCGAGAGCTTTTCCTCGACGCCGAGATAGCCGCAGAGCAGCGAGCCGGCCATCGCCAGATAGGGGTTGGCATCGGCGCCGGGCAGACGGTTTTCCACCCGCCGTGCGGCCCGCCCGCCGGCCGGCACGCGCAGGCCGCAGGAGCGATTGTCATGCGACCACTCGATGTTGGCGGGGGCGCTGTGGTTCGGCCGGATGCGGCGGAACGAATTCACGTTCGGCGCAAACAGCGGCATCACCTCCGGAATGTATTTCTGCAGGCCGCCGATGAAATGCCCGAACATCTCGGTGTCGGCATCGTCACGCCCGGCGAACAGCGTATTCCCGGCCTCGTCGATGACCGACATGTGGAGATGCATGGAGCTGCCGGCTTGTGCGGCGATCGGCTTGGCCATGAAGGTCGCATGCATGCCATTATCCTGCGCGGCCCGGCGCGTCATCCGCTTGAACAGCAGCACCTTGTCGGCCAGCGGCAGCGCGTCGCCATGCAGGAAATTGATCTCCAACTGCGCCGTGCCTGACTCGTGGATCAGCGTATCGAGCGGCAGCCCGGCCTTTGCGGCATAGTCGTAGAGCCGCTGGATCACCGGCTCGAATTCCTCCAGCGCCGCCATGTCATAGGGGTGCTGCACGGTTTCGGAGCGGCCATTGCGCCCGACCGGCGCGATCAACGGCCGATCGGGATCGGGATTGGGCGCGGTCAGGTAGAATTCGAGCTCCGGCGCCACCACTGCCCGCCAGCCGCGCTGGTGATAGAGATCGAGCACGGCCCTCAACACATGACGTGGCGAGGCCATCCACGGCCGGTCGTCCATGTGAAACGCATCGGTGAAGACATAGGCCTTTTCAGCTCCAGCGCCGGGCGCAAGGCAGAGCGTCGCGACATCCGGCACCATCCGCATGTCGGGATCCTGATAGGCGAAGCCCTCGTCGTTGGAACCGGAATAGCGGCCGTCTATGCAGACCAGGAAGGCGCTGCTCGGCAGGTAGAGCGCGCGGTCTTCGAGCGACTTCAGGAACTTGGCCGTTGGCAACGCCTTGCCGCGCAAGACGCCGTTTACGTCCGGCACCAGGCACTCGACTTCCCTGATCCCCTGCTGCTCCAGCCATCGCTTCGGATCGTCCGTCGGGGTCATTTGCGGTGCATCCGTTGTCGTGGTGTTGAGCATCAGGTCACGTCCTTGCGAGGGCGAGAATGGCTTCGGCGGCGGCGTCAGTTCCCGGCGCCCGCGCCATGGTGGCCGCATTCTCCTTGAGGCGAAAGCGCATCTCGCCGTCGGCCATTAGGCCAAGGATAGCCTGTTCCAGTTCGTCGTCGCTCCAGCCATCGCGGCTGAGGTAGCGGCCGCCGCCGGTTTCCTCGGCGCGTTGCGCATTGTCGTGCCCGTCCCAGCAATAGGGCATGATCAGCGACGGCACGCCGAAACGCAGCGCTTCGCAAAAGCTGTTGTTGCCGCCGTGATGGATGAAGAGATCGGACTTGGCGACAACCGACGGTTGCGGAAACCAGGCGTCGAGATAGACATTGTCCGGAACCGCGCGATAGCTGTCGCGCAGACCGCCGACATTGACGATGAAGCGGGCCGGAAGCCGGTCGAACACGGCGAGCATGCGCTCGATCAGCCCGACATCCATCGCGCCCAGGCTGCCGAAGCTGAGATAGACCAGCGGCCCGTCATTGCGTGGAAAGACCGGCACGTCGAACGGCCCTTCCGAACGGACGCAGCCTTCGAGATAGACGAAGCGGGCCGGGTCGAGCGGCTCGGCGCGCTGCCTGCGCACGATGGTTGGGGTCAGCAGCAGATTGAGATCGGGCGAAGCTTCGAGAAAAAGCCCCTCCGGCAAGGGCGCAAGGCCGGCGTCGGTCCGAAGCCGGTTGAACCGGTCATGTGCCGGAGCGACGGCTGCCAGGTAGCGCGCCTCGAAGGCCGCGCGACCGGGGTCGTCGGCGGCGAGACCGGACAGATAGGGCGGTACATCGGCGTCGGGCAGCTCGGTCTCGGCGCAGGAGACGACGCGCACCCATGGGCAACCGGCGGCAGCAAGTGCTGGAAACATGACGACGTTGTCGAGCACCACGGCGTCCGGCTTCAACCGGGTCAGCAATTTGCGCAGCGGCGCCTCGGCATTGACCGCGGTATCGACGATCGCTTGCCAGGTCGGGGCGACGTAGGTTTCGAGCTGGTCGATCGGGCTCAGCCTGAAATGCGGCAGATGCCGGCGCACGAAGGCCTGCCAATAGCTCTGGCGTTCGCTGTCGGTCAGCGGATCGTCGGTCGGCAACTGGTATTCCTGAAACCCGTAGTCGGCGAACACGCCGGAAAAGCCGGCGTGACAGATAAACACCGGCCGCGCACCCCTTGCGCGCAAGGCCTGCGCGATGCCGACGCAATTGAGCGCGGCACCGAAGCTCGCTTCGGGAAACAACGCGATAGTCGGGCTGGTTTTGCGCGTCACTGTTCTCGTGGTCCTCGTCAATCCGGCCGGCTGATCATGCCGAACAACGCGGGGGCGCCGCGACTGGCCGCCTGCGGTCGCTGGCTGCGGGACAATCGCAGATGGACGCGAAGCAGATCGGCTGCAACCTCATACTGCCGGCTTTCCAGTTGGTCGAGTATGGTCAGGTGCTCGCGCAGCGATTGCTTCAGCCGGAAGACGTTGACGCCGGCATAGGTCCCCGGCAGCCGGCGCAGCCTGAGATGGTCCGACAGCGCGTCGGCGACGAACCGGTTGCTGGAGCCGCCGGCGATTAGGCCGTGAAAGTCGATGTCCAGCCGCTGGAACTCTCTGATATCGAATGTGGCGTCGTGCAGCGCCAGCAGCGCCTCCATGCCCTGGCGCAACGCTGCCGCGCGGGTCCCGTCCAGCCGAAAGCCAGGCGCCAGAATGGCGGCGGGTTCCAGCATCAGGCGGAACTCATAGCTTTCCCCTTGTGCCTCCGGATCGTCTGGCGCTCGCCTGAACAGCCAGGACTGTCCCGGTGCGCGATCCAGAAGATTTTCGTCTGTCAGTTTCTTTAGCGCTTTTAGTACTGTCCTTCGTTCGGCACTGTAGCGCCGCATCAACGCGCCGATGGTCACAGTCTGATCCAACCGACGTGCCGACCGATCGCGCAGGATCATCTCCGCGAGTTCGTCCTCCTCGGCGCTTGGCAGGTCAGTGGCAAGCGTCGCCTGCTTGGTGAGGTCAACGGCCAGGCGATAGCCGGATTCGGCTTCCCATCGCACGACGCCTTTTTCGGTGAGCAGGCGCAGCGCGGCCCGCACCGGAGTCCGCGAGACGTTGCAGAGCGAGGCGATCTGCTGTTCCGGGAGATGGGCGCCGGCCTCGAAGCCGCGCTGCCGGGCTACATCGAGAATGCGCTGCGCGAGATCAAGATGATTGGTGCGCGGGCGTTTGGCAACGGCTTGCATGGCGTTTCTCGTGAACGGGCTCGACCGCTGCGGTTTTACCAATTGCCCTTGCGGGCGCGATCGGCTGGATTTCGCCGCGATTTTCCAAATTATGGATTGACGTACTTTTTTCCGCAATAGTACTGTGGGTTCAATCGGCAATAAAAAGACCGGGGAACAGGATCGAAGCGGCGGCATGGTCGCAAGCGCTGGTCCGACGATTGATTGAATTCGACGATCAACCAGAATGGGAGTCTGTCATGACCGCCACCACCCTGCGGCACCGTTCGTTAAAAACTTCCGCGGTCGCGCTTGGCCTCGCTATGGCGCTGTCGGCGCCGGCGGCCGCCGCCGACCTCGTCATTTCCAACTGGGACGGCTACATGGCGCCGGACGTCATGGCCGCCTTCAAAGCAGCGACCGGCGTTTCCGGCGAGGTCGTCGTTCACGCCACCAATGAGGAGATCATGGGCAAGCTCGTTGCTTCGGGCGGCAAGGGCTATGACGTGGTCTTCGTTTCCTCGTCGTTCGCAGAAGTGCTGAACAATCTCGGCCTGATCGAGACGATCGACCACGCCAAGATCCCCAATCTCGCCAATCTCTATCCTGAGGCGGCCAAGCTGCCGCACGATGTCGGCAACAATTTTTCCGTGCCTTACACCTGGGGCACCACCGGCCTCTGCTACCGCTCGGATCTGGTGAAGACCGAGCCGGCCAGCTGGAACGATCTTCTCGCCCCGTCCGAGGCGCTCAAGGGCAAGACCACGATGCTGGCGACCGACCGCTGGCTGCTTGCCGCCGGGCAGCTCGCCAAGGGCTATTCGGTCAACGAAACCGATCCGGCCAAGCTCGCCGAGGTCAAGGACCTGCTGATCTCGGCCAAGAAGACCTTGCTCGCCTATGACGACACCACCTTCTATTCGAAGCTGGTTTCGGGCGAGGCGCTGATGGTGCAGGCATGGGATGGCTGGTGCAACTATGGCATCGCCGAGAATCCGCAGATTAAATACACCATACCCAAGGAAGGCTCGGACCTGTGGGTCGATACGATGGTGGTGATGAAGGCATCGGCCAACAAGGACGCCGCCTTCCAGTTCATCAACTTCATGCTGGACGCCAAGAACCACGCCTGGGCGGCTCAGAACATCGATTACAAGGTGCCGAACAAGCCGGCTATGGAAAGCCTGCCGGCGGATTTCCTCGCCAAATTCCCAAATATGAACATGCCTGTGGCCGAACTAGTCAAGTTCGAGCAGTTGCGCGACGTCGGCGACGCCCAGCGCGACTATTCGAAGATCGTCAGCGAGATCAAGGCGGCGCAGTAGTTTCGGCATCTGGAATCAGGCTTGCGTTCCTTCACGCCCCCCTCTGGCCTGCCGGCCATCTCCCCCTCAAGGGGGGAGATCGGCTGGATTGCAGCCGCTCGCCAATCTCCGGCGCAGCACCCCCTCATCCGGCCGCTTCGCGGCCACCTTCTCCCCGCTGGGGAGAAGAGGCTGACGCCAAGGTCGGCGACCTCCTCTCCCCTCGGAGAGAGGTCGGATTGCCCCGAATTGCCCTTCGCAATTCGGTTGGCAATCCGGGTGAGGGGGCGCTTGTCCAAACACAATTTCGATGCCTTTGAGATGGCCTCAAGGCCAGAGGAGGGTGCGACATGAGATCGTTCGCACCTTCTCGCTCCTCCTTGCTGATGGCGCCGGCGCTGGCCTGGCTCACCGCCTTGATGGTGGTGCCATGCGCGCTGGTGCTGGCGCTCGCCTTCTTCCGGCGCGGCATTTATGGCGGCATCGAATACAGCTTCACGCTGGAGAATTTCGGGCTGGTGCTCGACCCGCTCTATGCCGGCATCTTCCTCAATTCGGCGCGCATCGCCGGCACGGCAACGCTGATCGCGGTGGTGATCGGCTATGCCGCCGCCTATGCGATCGCGGCAGCACCGCGCCGGTGGCAGCCGGTGTTCCTGTTCTTCGCCGTCTTGCCTTTCTGGTCCAATTATCTGATCCGCACCTATGCATGGATCGTGCTGCTCAACCGCGAAGGCCTGATCACCCAGCTCTTGCGCTGGTTCGGCTATACCGGCGAGCCGCCGTCGATGCTCTATACCGAAGGCGCCGTCATCGCCGGTCTGGTCTACAATTACCTGCCTTTCGTCATCCTCGCCTGCTACGCGCCGCTGTCTCGGCTCAATCCGGAGCTGGCCGAGGCCTCGCGCGATCTCGGCGCTTCGGCCATGACCACATTTCGCCGGGTTATACTGCCGCTGACGGTGCCGGGCATCGCCGCCGGGGCGGTTTTCGTCTTCGTGCTGTCGATCGGCAATTTCGTCACGCCGGCACTGCTCGGCGGCGGCCGCTTCCAGATGATCGGCAATCTTGTCTACGACCAGTTCCTGACCGCCAATGACTGGCCGTTCGGCGCAGCGCTGGCGATGGCGCTGATCGCCATCATGCTTTTGGTGCTGACGGCGCAGGCCCTGGCTGCCGATCGCGCCGCGGGCCGTATCGCCGAAGCGAAAGGAGGCGCCGATGACTGAGCGCTCGCCCGCCACACGGCGTACGCTCTGGCTCGTGCTGACGCTCGTCTTCGCCTTCCTCTACATTCCGATCGCCGTACTGGTGGCGCTGTCGTTCAACCAAGGCGGGCTGCCGACCGTCTGGTCGGGCTTTTCGCTGAAATGGTATGCCTCGCTCGCCGGAAACGCCGCGATCCTTTCCGCCGCCCTCAACACGCTGATCGTGGCGCTGGTCTCGACAGCCATCGCCACGCTGCTCGGCACCTTGCTGGCCATCGGCGTCGAAATGCGCCGGCAGTACGGAAGCGGCCTCGAGGCGCTGATCTTTGCGCCGATGATCATTCCCGACATCGTGCTGGCGGTGGCGCTGCTCAGCTTCTTTTCTATGCTCGATTTCACGCTCGGCCTGCACACCATCATCCTCGCCCATGTCGTCTTCAACCTCGCCTTCGTCTGCTCGGTGGTGCGCGCGCGGCTAAAAAGCTTCGACTGGTCGATCGTCGAGGCCTCCGCCGATCTCGGCGCTTCCGCGCTCACCACCTTCAGGCGGGTGACATTGCCGGTCATCCTGCCTGCGGTCGTCGCCGGCGCGCTGCTCGCCTTCACCCTTTCGGTCGACGAGTTCATCATCGCCTTCTTCACCGCCGGCGCCGGCCGCGCCTCGACTACGCTGCCGATGCAGATCTATTCGATGATCCGCTTCGGCATCACGCCGGAGATCAATGCATTGGCGACCATCGTCATGGCGGTCTCAATCACCGCGCTAACCCTGTCGCAGCGGCTCAACCGCGGAGTCATCGGCCAATGAGCGAGCCCCGCACGCTGCTGGCGATCGACAAGGTGTCGAAGAACTTCGGCCGGGTGACGGCCGTCGACGGCATCTCGCTCGATATCCGCGAGAACGAGTTCTTCGCCTTGCTCGGACCTTCCGGCTGCGGCAAGACCACGCTGCTGCGCATGCTGGCCGGTTTCGAGACGCCCAATGAGGGGCGCATCCTGCTCGACGGCCGCGACATCGCCAAAACCCCGCCCAACAGGCGGCCGGTCAACCTGATGTTCCAGTCCTACGCGCTGTTTCCGCATATGAGCGTCCGGGCCAATGTTTCCTACGGCCTTGAAATGGAGCGCTTGCCGGCAAACGAAATCTGCTCCCGCGTCGACGCCATCCTGGCGACGACCGAGCTTGTCGCCTTCGCCGACCGCAAGCCGGAGCAATTGTCGGGCGGCCAGAAGCAGCGCGTCGCGCTTGCCCGGGCGCTGGTCAAGCGGCCGCGGCTGCTGCTGCTCGACGAGCCGCTCGGTGCGCTCGACAAGAAATTGCGCGGCGCCATGCAACTGGAGCTGAAGCGGCTGCAGCACGAAGTCGGCATCACCTTCGTCATCGTCACCCATGACCAGGAGGAATCGCTCGTTATGGCCGACCGCATGGCGGTGCTGAGGGACGGCAAGCTGCTGCAATGCGACACGCCGCATGCGGTCTACGAACATCCGGCCGACCGTTTCGTCGCCGACTTCATTGGCGTCATGAATTTCGTGCCGGGCAAAGCCGCCAACGATGGCGTGCTGGCAGCCAATGGTGCGCGGATATCAGGCATGGTTCCCGAAATACTTTCGCCCGGCGCTGCGGCGGTCGCTTCGGTGCGGCCAGAGCGCATCCGGCTGTTCCCGCCGCCAGAGACGGCCAACCGTGTTGCCGGCATCGTCGAGGCGCTCGCCTATCACGGGCTCGACCTGCAGCTGCATGTCCGCACCGCTCTGTCACAAAAACCGTTCCTGGTGCGCGTCACCGCCGACGCCGCCGACCGCCGACCGGTCGCGTCGGGCGATGCGGTCGAGCTCGGCTGGGATGCCGCCGACGTCAGAATTTTCGCAGATTGATTGAAGGAGAACTTTCATGGCGCAGAAGACCATCGCGTTTTTTCCGGAAGCGGCCTACGGCCCGGCGCTCAACTCCGTCGGTATCGCCCAGGCGGTCGAGGCGCGCGGCCACAGAGCGGTGTTCCTGTCGGACCCCGGCTTCGTCGACGTCTACAAGGGCTACGGCTTCGAGGCCCATCCGGTGAACCTGTCCGAGCCGATGCCGCCCGAGCAGATGGCCAAGTTCTGGGAAGACTTCATCAACGGCCACATCCCGAATTTTCGCAAATCGCCCTACGACCAGGTCGACAATTACGTGAAGGACTGCTGGACGGCGATCGTCGACAGCGCCAAATGGGCTGAGAAGGACCTGCCCGGCGTGCTTGCGACGATCAAGCCCGACGTCATCTGCGTCGACAACGTCATCCTGTTCCCGGCGATCAAGCAGTATGGCAAGCCATGGGTGCGCGTCATCTCCTGCTCGGAAAACGAGATAGAGGACGAGGACATCCCGCCGCATCTGTCCGGCTGCGGCGAGAACGACCACGCCTGCCATCAGCGCTACCGCGACCATTTCAACGCGGTAATCAAGCCGATCCATGACGACTTCAATACGTTTTTGAAAGCCAACAACGAAGCGCCGTATCCGATCGGCCAGTTCTTCGAGGCCTCGCCTTACCTCAACCTGCTGCTTTATCCCGAGGCGGCAAAGTTCAAGCGCCGCCATCCGCTCGACCCGGCAAAATTCCAGTATCTGGAAGGCTGCGTGCGGCAGGAGAAGCCCTACACCGTGCCGACCTTTGCTGAGAATAATGACGGGCCGCTGCTCTACGTCTCGTTCGGCAGCCTTGGCGCCGGCGATGTCGATCTCCTGAAGCGCATCATCGCGTCGCTGGCCGAGACTCGCTACCGAGCGCTGGTCAATGTCGGCGGCTACAAGGACCAATACGCGCAAGTGCCCGGCAATGTCATCGTCGAGAGCTGGTTTCCGCAGCCCTCGGTGATCCCGCAGGTCGACGCGGTTATCCACCATGGCGGCAACAACTCGTTCACCGAGTGTCTCTACTTCGGCAAGCCGGCGATCATCATGCCCTATGTCTGGGATGGCCACGACAACGCGACGCGGGTCGAGGAAACCGGCCACGGCTTCGGCATGCCGCGCTACGACTGGAGCGACGCCGAGCTAATCGCCAAGATCGAAACCTGCCTGACCGACCCGGCAATCAAGATCAAGCTGGCGAAGACGTCGGCCCAGATGCAATCGCAGAACGGCCCGGAGAAGGCGGCCGGGCTGCTGGAGGAGCTGCTGTGACCGGGCGGATGGGTATGGCGTTCCTTCGCGCCCCCCTCTGTCCTACCGGACATCTCCCCCACTTGGGGGGAGATTGGCCGTCATCACTGATTTCGCCAATCACAAATGTCGCAAGAAGAGTGCCGCCGCCAGAGCTGCCAATCTCCCCCCTCGTGGGGGAGATGTCCGGCAGGACAGAGGGGGGCGCCGTAGAGCGAGACGATCGCGAAGTCATGCATCGCGCCGGCGGAGCACCCACATGACCTCCTCTGTGCCACATCTCCACCAAGCCTCGACCCGCACCGACCTCGTCGACTGGGGCGCACAGTCCAATGCGCTGGAAGGTGCTTCGCACTCCACCGGCAGGCTCGTCCACAAGGGGCCGAACAACCAGCCGGAATCCGGCATCTGGGTCTGCACGCCCGGCCGCTGGCGGCTGGCGATCCCGCGCGACGAACTGTGCCATTTCGTTGCCGGCCGCGCGACCTACCGATCGGACAACGGCGAGGTGATAGAAGTCTCCGCTGCCACGGTGGTCATGTTCCCGGCCGGCTGGACCGGCGAATGCACCGTCCACGAGACCATCCGCAACATTTACATGCTGGCCTGAAGCCAGCCACTGGAGCTTCACGACATGCCGACACCGATCATGAAATCGCCGCTTGCCCTCACCGACCTCGTCGACTGGGGCGTCATCCCCACGATGATCGAGGGCGACTCCCATACCTCCGGCAAATTGCTGCACAAGGGGCCGGAAGGCCGCTCCGAATGCGGGCTGTGGGTCTGCACGCCAGGCAAATGGCACTGCCACGTCACCCGCGACGAATTCTGCCATTTCCTAGAGGGCCGCTGCACCTATGTCCACGAATCTGGCGAGGTGATCGAGATCGAACCCGACACCGCGGCGTTCTTTCCGCAGGACTGGAAGGGCGTCTGCACCGTCCACGAGACCATCAAGAAGGTCTACATGATCCGCTGAGCGACTTGAAAGGATGACCATGGACTTCTCACCTGACCGGCCGGCCTTCTTCGTCAATCCGGATTATCGGCCGATGACCGGCGCGGCAAAACCGGTGATCGATCCGGCGACGCTGGAAACCGTCGGCGTCATCGCGGCTGCAACCGACGGCGAGATCGACGCCGTGCTCACCGCTGCGGCCAGGGCGCAAGCTGCCTGGAAAAAGCTCGACGCCAAGAGCCGCGCCGGGCATCTGCATGCAGTCGCCAACGCCATCGAGGCGGCCGACTTCACGCGCTGCGCCGAGCTTATGGTGCGCGAGATGGGCAAGCCCTATCCGGAAGCAATCGGCGAGATCGCCAATTGCGCGCCGATCTTCCGCTACTACGCCGAGATGGCGCGTGACGATGCCGGCAAGATCGCCGGCACGACGCAGGCCGGATCGTTCCAGTATGCGCGCTACGAGCCCTACGGCACGTCGGTGCACATCATGCCCTACAATTTCCCGATCCTGTTGATGTGCTGGACCGTCGCCGCCTCGCTCGCCGCCGGCAATGCCTGCGTCATCAAGCCGGCCGAAGCGACGACACTGTCGACGCTGGAGTACATGACAGTGTTCCGCTCCCTGCCTGAGGACCTAGTTTCCTGCCTGCCCGGCGCGGCGGCCACGGCGCAGGCTTTGATCGCCTCCGACCGCACCCATGCGGTCGCCTTCACCGGTTCGGTCGCAGCCGGCAAGGCTGTCGCCGTCGCCTGCGCCGAGCGCATGAAGCCTTGCGTCATCGAGGCCGGCGGCAGCGACCCGCTGATCATCAGCCGGCACGCCCCGCTCGACCTCGCGGCCGCCGGCAGCGTCACCGCCGCGTTCCATCTCACCGGCCAGGTCTGCACCTCGGCCGAACGCTTTTTCGTCGTCGATGCCGTTCACGACCGCTTTGTCGAGCTGTTTGCGCAGAAGACACGGGCGCTGCGCATCGGCAACGGTCTCGACAAGACCGAGATCGGACCGCTGGTCAGCGAGGCGGCGCGGGCGAAAGTCATGCGGCTGGTCGACGATGCCGTGCGCAGCGGTGCCAGGGCGATCACCGGCGGGCGTATCCCGCCGGCGCACAATGTCGGCTGGTTCTACGAGCCGACGATCCTGACCGGCGTCACCCCCGACATGGCGATCGTGCGTGAAGAATGTTTCGGACCAGTCGCCGCGATCTGCCGGGTCAAGGATTTCGACGAGGCGATAGAGCTTGCCAACGACAGCCCGTTCGGGCTCGGCGCCTCGGTGTTCACCACCGATCTCGCCGAGGCGCATGAGGCTGCGGAGCGGCTTGAGGCCGGCATGGTCTGGGTCAACAATCCGCTGATCGACAATGACGCGCTACCGTTCGGTGGCTGGAAGGCGTCCGGCCTTGGCCGCGAACTGGGACGCCAGGGGCTCGATGCCTTCCGCCGTTCGAAGATGGTGATCATCGACCACAAACCGGCGATCCAGGGCTGGTGGTATCCCTATCCCGACAGCTGGTTCCGCGAATCCGGCGGCCGCAAGCACGTATGAGATGACACAGGGTCAGCGCCGCCAAGCGCCGCCGCTTGCTAGCGCAGCGCTTTCTGCCCGCCAGCGGCAGTGATGACGCCGACGATGATCAGCCCGGTCAGCAACAGACGGACGCCGGCGCTGACGCCGAACGTGTTGAGCATGGTCAAAAGCAGCACCAGGAACAGGGCCGCGCCCCATACACCCGGCACATTGGCCTTGCCGCCGGCTACCGACGTGCCGCCGATGACGACGACGGCGATCGAGGCCAGCAGGTACTCATTGCCGATATCGACATTGGCGCCGCGGAAATAGCCGGCGAGCAGCGCCCCGTCGAGGCCGCCGAGCGCGCCCGACAGCGTGTAGGTAAGAAAGCGGATGCGGCCGACATTGACGCCGGCCAGCCACGCCGCGCGGATGTTCTGGCCGATCGCCAGCACCGAACGGCCATAGATCATGCGCTGCAGCGCGATCGCAGCGCCGATGGAGAACAGCACGGTGAGGATCGCCAGCACCGGAATGCCAAGAATCTGCCAGTTGGTGAAACTGGCAAAGCCCGGCGGCGGCTTGATCTGCAAGCCGCGGCCATAGCTGATGTCGATCGACTGGATGATGAAGCTCGCCGACAGTGTGGCGATGATCGGTGGAATGCGCAGCGCCCAGATCAACAGATAATTGGCGGCGCCGATCGCCATGCCGCAGGCCAGCGCCGCCAGCAGCCCGACCGCGATCATTGAATCATTGCCGTCCATCACCTTCATGGCGACGGCGCTGGCGAGGCCGATATTGGCGGGCAGCGACAGGTCGACATTGCCGGGACCGAGCGTGATCACGAACATCTGGCCGACACCGACGATGACGGTGAAGACGGCGAGCGAAAGTGCCGCCGTGATCATGCCGCCGCCGCCATATCCGCCGGTGAAGGTGATCGTCGCCAGCCACACCAGCAGCGCACCGATGAAGGACCATATCCAGGGTTTTGCGAGCAGCAATCGCATCGATGCCATCCCCTCACCTCTCCCTGCGGCTGATCAGCA
Organism: Mesorhizobium sp. WSM4817; assembly: GCF_055811135.1. Classification (NCBI taxonomy): domain Bacteria; kingdom Pseudomonadati; phylum Pseudomonadota; class Alphaproteobacteria; order Hyphomicrobiales; family Phyllobacteriaceae; genus Mesorhizobium; species Mesorhizobium sp. WSM4817. Next base: position 125,038 of record NZ_JBVVQQ010000001.1, read on the forward strand.
CCCGGGCCGCCAGCACGATGATGAGGATGGCGCCGTTGGCGGCCACCTGCCAATCGGGCGGGATGTGCATGAAGGTCAGCAGCGGCGAGGCGGCGAGCGCCAGCGTCAGCGCGCCGATTACCGCGCCGATCGGCGATACCCGGCCGCCGACAAATTCGCCGCCGCCGAGGATGACGCCGGCAATCGAAAGCAGCGTGTAGCCATTGCCAATATTGGCATCGGCCGAGGTGGTGATGCCGATCAGGGCCATGCCGGACAAAACGCCGAACAGACCGGTCAACGCGAACAGCACGATCTTGGTCTTGAGCAGCGACCAGCCGGCACGGCTGAGGGCCGCGGCATTGCCGCCCGATCCGCGTAGGATGACGCCATACGAGGTGCGCATCAACCCGAAATGAACGACCGCCGCGATCAGCAGCGCCGCAATGATCGGGAACGGAACGAAGGGCGGTTTGAAGGCCATAAGCGACAGCAGCCAGTCCGGTGCTTTGCCGCCGGGCTTCGGCAGGATGAGGATGGCGAGGCCCTGCCAGACAAAACTCATGCCGAGCGTCGCCACGATTGAAGGCAGGTTGCGCAGATGGATCAGCGCGCCGAGCAGCGCATAGACGCCGATCGACCCGAGGAGGATCAAGACACCGACCAGCGGCGCCTCCTTCAGCCATGTCGCCGTGACGCAGCCGACGAAACCGACGAAGGTGCCGATCGACAGGTCCAGCTCGTTGCCGGCAATGACGAACATCTGCGCGATCGTCGCCAATGCGATCGGGATTGCCAGGTTGAGCATCAGGCTGAAGCCGAAATAGCTGATGGCGCGCGGGTTGAGCCAGGCGATCGCCAGCAGCACCAGCACCAGCGACATCGCAGGCAGCAGCCCGCGCAGCAGGCGCGCCCGCGCCAGCGCGCTTCGCTCGGAAGAACTCTTGGGACCGCTCTCGACGGGTGCTGCCGTCATCTCAAGCCGCATCGCCGAACGAGGACTGGATGATCTTTTCCTCGGTCAGCTCGTCGCGACCAAGCTTGGCGACGATCCGGCCGTTCTTGAAGACATAGACGTGGTGGCAATTGTCGAGCTCTTCGGTTTCCGTGGTGTACCAGAGGAAGGTACGGCCGCGGCCAGCCTCTTCGCGCACAAGGTCGTAGACCTCGAGCTTGGTGCCGATGTCGACGCCGCGCATCGGGTCGTCCATCAGCACGATCTTGGCGTCGGAACCGAGCGCCCGGGCAAACAGGGCCTTCTGCTGGTTGCCGCCGGACAGCGAGAAGATGTTGTTGTTCATGTCGGGGGTGCGGATGCCGATTTTCTTTTGCCAGAAGTCGGCGAGCTCGGCTTCGCGCCGCGGCGAGATCAGCAGGCCGTTGCGCAATCGCGCCAGCGAGCGGATGCCGATGTTTTGCGCAATCGACCATTGCGGAAAGATCCCGTCAGACTGGCGGTCGCCGGCCACCAGCGCCACCGGCGCGGTGACCTCGATGCCGGTTTTGGTGCGCGCCGCGGCTGCGAAAATCGCCAGCAGCAGATCGGTTTGGCCATGACCGGCAAGCCCGGCAAGGCCGATGATCTCGCCGGCATGCGCCACAAGTTCGTTGCCGTCCTGTTGCCGCGCTGGGCGGGCCCGGACCCGCAACGGGCCGGTCTCCGGCTTTTGGGTCGCGATTTCGGCCGCGATCTTCTCACGCGCTGCCGCTCCGCCCATGGTCGTCACCAGCCTGCCGCGACCGAAAGCCTTAGCCGCATCCGACGCGACGACCTTGCCGTCGCGCATCACCACGATGCGGTCGGCATTCCCGAGCACCTCGCCCAGAACATGCGAGATCAGAATGCAGCTCTTGCCCCCGGCGACAAAGCGCCGGACGAAACCCAGCAACTGGCCGGCCGTGTGCGCGTCGAGCGAGGATGTCGGCTCGTCGAGGATGACCAATTCGAGCGGATCCTGCGTCACCGTGAAGGCGCGCGCCACCTCGACCATCTGCCGCCTGCCGATGGAAAGGTCGCTGGCGATATCGGCGGCGGAGATGCTGTGGCCCGGAAATATCTCGTCGAGCTTGGCGGCGATCAGATCGGCCGCCTTGCGCCGCCAGCCGAGGCCGCGCAGCGCCGGGTGGTTGATTCGGGTGTTCTCGGCAACGCTGAGGTTCGGGCACAGCGACAGTTCCTGGAATACGCAGCGTATGCCGAGTTGTTGGGCGCGCGGCACCGAATAATTGTCCTCGATGCCGCCACGCACCGCGATCCGACCGCTGTCGGGCACGAGCGTGCCCGCCACCATATGCATGAGCGTCGACTTGCCCGCGCCATTGTGGCCGACGAGACCGACGCATTCGCCGGCGCCGACGTGGAAATCCACCCCGGCGAGCGCCCGGACGGCGCCGAAATGTTTTTCGGCTCCGTCCAGCCTGATGATGTCGACAGTGGCGGCGCCGAAATGTTTTTCGGCTCCGTCCAGTCTGATGATGTCTACACCGGCCTCGGGCATCCCTAGTGAAATCCGGAAGACGACGCGCGCGGCATTGGATGTGCCACGCTCACTTGATGTTGGCTTTGATCGCCGCGATGGCGTCTTCCTGCGTGTATTCGTGGCTGGCGACGCCGCCCTTGGGGATGTTCGGCAGCTCGGCCTCGAAATTGTCCTGGGTGAAGGCGAGGTATGGCACCAACAGGTCATGCGGCACATCGGTGCGGCCGTCGAGCACCTGCTGCGCCACCCAGAAGGCCAGCGACGACACGCCCGGCGCAATCGACGCCGACCAGGTCTGGTAGCCATCCTTGTCCTTCTGTTCCTTCCACCACTGCAATTCGTCCTGGCGGTTGCCCATGATGATGGTCGGGCGCGGTTTGCCGGCGGCGGCGAAGGCTTGTGCCGCGCCATAGCCGTCGCCGCCCTGATCGACGACGCCGACGATTTCCGGCAGCGACGGCAGGATCGTCGCGACCGCCTTCTGCGCTGTGGTCTGGTCCCAGTCGCCGGTCACCGAACCGACGATCTTGAACTCGGGATGGGCGGCGACGCCCTCCAGAATCCCGGCGTGGATGGCGTCGTCGATCGACGTGCCGGCAAGGCCGCGGATTTCCAGCAGATTGCCGCCCTCGGGATGGAACTTGGCCATCTGCTCGACTTCCTGCCTGCCCATGTCCTTGAAGTCGACGACGACGCGGTAGGCGCAGGGCTCGGTGACGATGCCGTCGAAGGAGACGACGACGATGCCGGCATCGCAGGCCTGCTTGACGGCGCCGTTGAGCGCGTCCGGCGAGGCGGCGTTGATGACGATGGCGTCATAGCCTTGCAGGATCAGGTTCTGAACCTGGGCAGCCTGGGTCGGCACTTCCTTGTCGGCCGTCGTGAAGATGTCCGCGGCGGCGACCACCCCGTCGGCGACCGCCTTCTTGGTGACGATGGCATAGCTGTCGAGCATCGCCTGCCGCCACGAATTGCCGGCATAATTGTTGGAAAAGGCGATCTTCTTGTCGCTGGTGTCGGCAAACGCGGCGCCTGATGCGAGCATCGCCGCAAGGGCACTCAAGACGAGTATCTTCTTCATCTGTTATCCTCCCATGGATTGCTGGTCGTTGTTGGCTGCTGGCGGCTGTTATGACGACCCTCGTTTCAATATTGTCAGACAAATTTAGATGGGCGCACTTGTCAACAGCGATCGATGACGGTTTGACGATCAACTTGCGGTGCAATGATTGAAAAGGCTTCGGCTCCTGGTCTAGGGATGGGGCAGGAGACCAAATCAAGATGGCAGCGACGCCGACTGATGCGCTGGGCCCACCCGGAATTCCGGCGCGCTGGACGTCGAGCACCAAGAGCGGCGTCGGAACCGCGCTTTCGCCGGCCTGCCCTGTCTGGTTCACGATCAGCCACGGCATCCTCAACGAGGTCTATTATCCCCGCCTCGACAGCGCCTGCACCCGAGACATGGGACTGGTCGTCACCGGCCCCGGCTTCTATTTCTCGGAAGAAAAGCGCGATGCCGTGCACAGCCTCGAGCCGTTCGAGGATGGGGTGCCCGCCTACAGGCTGGTCAACACCGCCGCCACCTACCGGATCGAAAAGCGCATCGTTACGGATCCGGAACATCCTGTTTTGCTGCAGGAAATCAGCTTCACGCCGCTGAGCGGCACATACGCCAACCACCGCGTCTACGCGCTGCTGGCGCCGCATCTGGTCAACGCCGGCATGGCCAACACCGCCTGGGTCGGCGACCACGAGGGAAGGCCTGTCCTGTTTGCATCGGGACGTGGCGTTTGCCTGGCGCTCGCCTCGTCGCTGCCTTGGGGAGCATGCTCGGCCGGCTATGTCGGTGTCTCCGACGGCTGGCAGCAACTCCGTCGTGACGGCCGACTCGACCCGGCTTGCCGCAGGGCCGAGGACGGCAATGTCGCGCTGACCGGCGAGATCGGCTTTTCGGCTGCGAACCCGACGGCGTTGCTGGCGCTGGGTTTCGGAACGACGCCGCAAGAGGCGGCGGAAAATGCCTCGGCCAGCCTGAAGCGAGGCTTTGCGCCCGCGGCCAAATCCTTTATCGAAAAATGGCGCAAATGGCAGGCTGGCTTGCTGCCGCTGGACCGGCGTGGTGCGGGGATCAACACGTATCGTGTCAGCACGGCAGTTCTGGCAACGCATCGCTCATCCACCGGAGCGGCCGTCGCCAGCCTGTCGATCCCGTGGGGCTTCAGCAAGGGCGACGACGATATCGGCGGCTATCATCTGGTCTGGCCGCGCGACCTGGTCGAAACCGCGGGCGGTTTCCTCGCCGCCGGCGATCCGGCGCAAGCGCTTGAGATCCTCGCCTATCTCCGCTCGATCCAGCAGCCGGATGGGCATTGGCCGCAGAACGCCTGGCTCGACGGATCAGCCTATTGGCCGGGCATCCAGATGGACGAATGCGCGTTTCCGCTGCTGCTCGCAGACGCGCTGCGCCGGGCTGGGCATCTGGCAGACGCCGCGTTGCGCTCCTTCATGCCGATGGTCGAGCGCGCCGCTTCCTACGTCGTGCGCAACGGTCCGGTCACCGGCGAAGACCGCTGGGAAGAGGATGCCGGCTACAGCCCGTTCACGCTGGCCGTCGAGATCGCAGCCCTGCTGGCCGCGGCCGACCTGTTCGAAACTTGCGGCAAAGCAGAGCCGGCAAATTATCTGCGGGAAACCGCCGATGTCTGGAACGACCAGATCGAGCGCTGGACCTATGTCACCGGCACTCCACTCGGCGAAGAGGTCGGCGTCGAGGGCTATTACGTCCGCATCGCGCCGCCCGACACCGCCGGCGCGGCGTCGCCGAAGGACGGCTATGTGCCGATCAAGAACCGGCCGCCGGGCGATAGCGACCGGCCGGCCGAGGCGATCGTCAGCCCGGATGCGCTGGCGCTCGTCCGCTTCGGCCTCAGGGCCGCCGACGATCCGCGCATCGTCGACACGGTCAGGGTCATCGATGCGCGGCTGCGCTGCGACCTGCCGCAGGGGCCCGTCTGGTATCGCTATACCAGCGACGGCTATGGCGAGCACGCCGACGGCGCGCCCTTCGACGGGTCCGGCCAGGGCCGGCCCGGGCCGCTGCTGGTCGGCGAGCGCGCCCATTACGAACTGGCGGCGGGCCGCAAGGACAAGGCAGCGAGCCTGTTAAGGACCCTGGAGGATTCTGCCGGGTCTGGCGGGCTGCTGCCGGAGCAGGTCTGGGATGGTCCCGACATGGCCGAACACGAACTGCGGCACGGCGGACCGTCGGGCAGCGCCATGCCGCTGGTCTGGGCGCATTCGGAGCATATCAAGCTGCTGCGCTCGCTCAATGACGGCGCCGTCTTCGACATGCCGCCGCAAGGCGTGAAACGCTACATCGAGGACAGGACCGTGGCGCCGCGCCGGACATGGCGCTTCAATCACAAGCTCCGCGCCATGCCCGCCGGCAAGCTGCTGCGCGTCGAACTGCTGGCCCGGGCGGTGGTCCATTGGAGCAACGACGATTGGGCAACCATCCATGACGCCGCTACGATCGAGAACGCCTTCGGCATCCATCTCACGGACCTGCCCGTTGCCGATGTCCCGCCGGGCAATATGATCGTCTTTACTTTTTTCTGGCCCGATGCCGGCCGTTGGGAGAATGTCGACTTTTCCGTCGGTATCGACAAGCCGACTAGAGCATGATCCCGAACCGAAGGTCCGCGTTAGCGAAAAGTGGAAACCGGTTTTCGGAAAAGATCATGCTCCAACAATAGAGCCAGTAGATCTTCTATCCCTCAAGAAGCAGGACGAAAAACATGCAGATCGGAATGATGGGACTGGGCAGGATGGGCGCCAACATGGTGCGGCGCCTGCTGCGCGATGGCCACGAATGCGTGGTCTACGACATCAACCCGGCCAGCGTTGAAGCCCTTGTGACGGCTGGCGCGATCGGAGCCGCTTCGATGGAGGAGTTCGTCGGCAAGCTGACCAAGCCGCGCAGCGCCTGGCTGATGCTGCCGGCGGCGATCACCAGCCGGATCGTCGACCAGGTGGCCGACCTGATGGAGCCGGGCGACATCATCGTCGACGGCGGCAATTCATATTATCACGAGGCTGTCGACCACGCCGCGCGCCTGGCATTGAAAGGCCTGAACTATGTCGATGTCGGTACCAGTGGCGGCGTCTGGGGCCTCGAGCGCGGCTATTGTCTGATGATCGGCGGCCCCGACAGCGCGGTCCAGCATCTCGATCCGGTCTTCGCCACCCTGGCGCCGGGCGCCGATGCCGGGATGCCCGCCGCCGGCAAGGATGCCGAAACCGCCCCGTTCGGCTATCTCCACTGCGGGCCGAGTGGCGCCGGTCATTTCGTCAAGATGGTCCACAACGGCATCGAGTACGGCGTCATGGCCGCCTATGCCGAAGGCATGAACATCCTGAAGTCGGCGAATGCCGGCAAGCGACAGCGGACCGCCGACGCTGAAACCAGTCCATTGGAAAACCCGCAATATTACCAGTTCGACTTCGATATCGCCGAGGTTGCCGAGGTCTGGCGGCATGGCAGCGTCATCGGCTCCTGGCTGCTCGACCTCACGGCGGGCGTATTGAAGGCCGATTCGGGACTGACGCAGTTCGGCGGACGGGTTTCGGATTCCGGAGAAGGCCGCTGGACGCTGAAGGCGGCGATCGACACCGGCGTGCCGGCGCCGGTTCTGTCCTCGGCCCTGTTCGACCGGTTCGCCTCGCAAGGCGAATCCGAATTCGCCGACAAGCTGCTATCCGCCATGCGCTATGCCTTTGGCGGCCATGTCGAAAAGCCGAAGATCGGCTCGTGACGGGGAAGACACGCTCATGAACCAGGAACGGTCCGACACGCTGGTGCTTTTCGGGGCGACCGGCGACCTCGCCCACAAAAAAATCTTCCCGGCACTTTACGCCATGGTCGCCAAGGGAACGCTCACCGAACCGGTGATCGGCGTCGCTTTCGACGCCTGGGACCTGAAGCAGTTGCAAGCGCGGGCCCACGACGGCATCGTCAAGGCCATCGGCAAGGTCGACGAGAAGATATTCGCGAAACTTGCCTCGCTGCTTCGCTTTGTCAGCGGCGACTACCGCAGCGCCGCGACATTCGAGAAGCTGAAAAGCGCGCTCGGGACCGCGCAGCACCCGCTGCACTATCTGGCGGTGCCGCCGACCATGTTCGAGACGGTCATCCAGGGCCTGGAACAGTCGGGCGCAGCCCAGGGCGCGCGCCTGATGGTGGAAAAGCCGTTCGGTCACGATCTGCAATCGGCGCGCTGGCTGAACCGGGTCCTTCACCTGGTGTTCGACGAGCAGTCGATCTTTCGCATCGACCATTATCTCGGCAAGGAGGCGATCCAGAACCTGCTCTATTTCCGCTTCGCCAATTCCTTTCTCGAGCCGATCTGGAACCGCAATTTCGTCGAGAGCGTGCAGATCACCATGGCCGAGGATTTCGGCGTCGAAGGCCGCGGCCGCTTCTACGACGAGGTCGGCTGCATCCGCGACGTCATCGAGAACCATCTGCTCAACATCCTGCTGCTGCTGGCCATGGAGCCGCCCGTTGGCCGCTCGGCCGACGATCTGATCGACGAGAAGGTGCAGGTGCTGCGGGCGATCCGGACGCTGACCAGTGACGATGTCGTGCGCGGCCAGTTCAAAGGCTATCTCAGCGAGCCGGGCGTCGCGCCGAATTCGCCGGTCGAGACCTTCGCGGCGGTGCGTTTCTTCGTCGACACCTGGCGCTGGCGCGACGTGCCCTTCTTCATCCGCGCCGGCAAATGCATGCCGGTGCACGCCACCGAGGTCATCGTGCGGCTGAATCGGCCGCCACTCGACGTCTTCGACCCGATCAAACCCGGAGATGCGAATCACGTCCGTTTCCGCATCGACCCGCAGGTGGCGATCTCGATCGGCGCCCAGCGCAAGGCCGCTGGTGACGACATGATCGGCGAGCAGGTCGAACTCACCGCGCTCGACGACAGCAAGGGCGACATGCCGCCCTATGAGCGGCTGATCGGCGACGCCATGAACGGCAATGGCCAGTTGTTCACCCGCCAGGACGCCAGCGAGCTTGCCTGGCGGATCGTCGGCCCGGTGCTCGGCGATACCACGCCGCCACACCTCTATGAGCCGGGAGCATGGGGTCCGGCCGATGCGATGGCCGGGTTCGGACCGCCGAACGGCTGGATCAACCCGGCGAAATGAACTCGGAGGCGACGCAATGGCCAAGGCGGCGAAAAAGCAAGCACCGGACAGCGAAAAGATCGTGCTTGCGATCGATATCGGCGGCTCCCATGTCAAGATCCTCACCAGCGCCGGCGGCGAGGAGCGCAGAGCCGATTCCGGACCCGGCCTGACGCCGCAGCAGATGATCGCCGTCGTGCAGACGCTCGCCGATGGCTTGCCCTACGATGTCGTCTCGATCGGTTATCCCGGCCCAGTGCACCACAACAGGCCACTGGCCGACCCCGCCAATCTCGGCAAGGGTTGGGTCGGATTTGACTTCGCAACGCAGTTCGGCAAGCCGGTGAAGCTGGTCAACGACGCGCTGATGCAGGCCGTCGGCAGCTATGAAGGCGGGCGCATGCTGTTCCTGGGTCTCGGAACCGGACTCGGTGCTGCGATGATCCTCGACAACGTCGCCCAGCCGATGGAACTCGCGCATCTTCCCTACAAGAAGGGCAGCAGCTTCGAGGACTATGTTGGCGAAAGCGGCCTTGAAAAGCGCGGCAAGAAGAAATGGCGCAAACACGTTTTCGACGTCGTCGAGCGGCTGCGCGCCGCCCTTCAGCCTGACTATGTGATCATCGGCGGCGGCAATGTCGACAAACTCGACGAATTGCCTGCCGGTTGCAGGCGTGGCGACAACACACGCGCCTTCGAAGGGGGATTTCGACTGTGGCGCGACAAATCCCTGATTGTCTGATATTATAGCGGTTCGAGGCCAAACCTGTTGATCTGGCCCGGCCGTTAGTATTGTTATTCAAAATAATGTGTAGCGTGGTGCGGCGTCATTGCGTTATGCAGATTTGCCGACTAGGAATTCTGCGACCCCACTAACGGAGAAAATAGATTGACCGACGACAGCAACAAAGCCCGCAAGGACATCGACCTTCTCGAGCTGACCGCTCACATCGTGTCCGCTTACGTCGAGAAGAACCGCTTGCCCGCTTCCGGCCTCGGCGATCTCATCGCCAGCGTCAGCGCGTCGATAGGTGGGCTCGGCCAGCCCGCCGTTCCGGTCGCAGCACCGCTGATCCCGGCGGTCAATCCCAAGAAATCGGTGACGCCGGATTACATCATCTGCCTCGAAGACGGCAAGAAGTTCAAATCCCTGAAACGCCATATCGGCGTTCATTTCGGACTGACGCCGGATGCCTACCGAGCCAAATGGGGCTTGCCGGCTGACTATCCGATGGTCGCCCCGACCTATGCGGCCTCGCGCTCGCAGTTGGCCAAGGCGATCGGCCTTGGCCGCAAGGCCGCCCCGCCGGCGCCGGTCAAGAAGACCAGGAAGCCCAAGGCCACGGTCTGACGCGCTCGAAGTCGCCTTTGACGCTCGAGATTGGCGAAAGCCGTCGCGACGTCCAATCTCCCCCCTTGGGGGGAGATGTCCGGCAGGACAAGAGGGGGCGCGGGGAGAACTCGACCTGCGCGCCTAATAACCCTTCCACCTCCGCCGAGCTGTGCAATTAGCATGGTAGCCGGAAATCCTTGATCCAGAGCCGATTTTTGCGCGCGCCTCGCACCGAACTGCGCTAAAAGCGCGGTGGTCGGACCAGCGCCCTCGTGGAAGTGCCCCGCCGGCCGACTTCCTTGCCACGGGGCCTGATTCATGACACCCGAACCTCACGCACCGCCCGACCGGCGCTATGCCGCCTTCCGGCACAAACCCTTCCTGAGCTATTGGGCGGCACGCTTCCTCGCCACATTCGCCACCCAGATCGTATCCGTCGCCGTCGGCTGGCAGGTCTACGACCTGACCCGCGATCCGTTCGATCTCGGCCTTGTCGGCATTGTCCAGTTCCTGCCTTCGCTGCTGCTGGTGCTGATCACCGGGGTGGTCGCTGACCGTTTCGGCCGCCGCCTGATCATGGCACTGATGGTGCTGCTGGAGGCGATCTGCGCGCTGGCCCTGCTGCTGCTGACGCTGCGCGGTCTTAGCGGACCGGGATTGATCTTCGGCGTGCTCGCCATGTTCGGCATCGCGCGCGCCTTCTTCGGACCGGCAGCGGCGTCGCTGTTCGCCAACCTCGTGCCGCCGGAGGATTTCGGCAACGCGATCGCCTGGAATTCGTCCGCCTGGCAGACGGCGACCATCGTCGGACCGGTCGCCGGCGGCCTGCTCTACGGGCTCTCGGCGCAAGCGGCATACGGCACCGCTGCCGTTCTGATGTTTGTCGCCGCGGTGCTGGTCTTCACCATCCCAAAGCCTGCCCAGCGCAGCGAGACCGACAGGCCGACGATGCAGACCCTGTTTGCCGGCTTCGGCTATATCTGGAGCGAGAAGATCGTGCTCGGCGCCATTTCGCTCGATTTGTTCGCCGTGCTTTTGTCCGGCGCCACGGCGCTGCTGCCGGTCTATGCGCGCGACATCCTCGAACTCGGCCCTTGGGGCCTGGGACTGTTGCGTTCGGCGCCGGGCATCGGCGCCATCTGCGTTGCCATCTGGCTGGCCGGACATCCGATCCGCAACCATGCCGGCGTGGTCATGCTCGGCTTCGTCGCGCTGTTCGGCGCCTTCACGGTGCTGTTCGGCCTTTCCACCATCACCTGGCTGTCGATCGCAGCGCTCGCCTTGCTCGGCGCCGCCGACATGTTCAGCGTCTACATCAGAGAGACGCTGATCCAGCTGTGGACGCCGGACAAGGTTCGCGGCCGCGTCAACGCCGTCAATCAGGTTTTCGTCGGCGCCTCCAACGAACTCGGCGAATTCCGCGCCGGCACCATGGCGGCATTGATCGGCACCGTGCCCGCGGTGGTGATCGGCGGCGTCGGCGCAGTCGTTGTCGCCGGGCTGTGGGCGGTGCTGTTCCCGCAGTTGCGCAAGGTGCGCCACCTCAACGGGCGAAACTGATCCTAGGGCACTCTGATCCGGGCAAACTAGATCAGATCAGGACAGCGCCGGCTTGCCGAAGATCGTCTGCAGGAATTCGCCGAGCCAGCGCTTGAGATGCATGTCCCAGATCAGCCGGCCGCCGAGATGATCGCGACCGGGCTGCGCGCCGGGCAACTCGAAGCGATGCGCGCCGCGAACGACCCAGCGCTGCATCATCGCCCTTGTCAATTCGCCATGGAACTGGATGCCCCAGGCATTGTCGCCATAGCGAAAGGCCTGGTTGGGATAGGTTTCGGCCGTCGCCAGCAGCGTCGCGTCCTTCGGCAGCGAAAAGCCCTCGCGGTGAAACTGATAGACCATCTCAGGCCAGCGCATCAGCTTCTTGCCGTCCTCGGTCGCTGTCAGCGGATACCAGCCGATCTCGACCAGCCCCTCGCCATGACCCTCGACCTTGCCGCCAAGATGGTTGACCAGCATCTGCGCGCCGAGGCAGATGCCGAGCAACGGCCGGTTCTCCCGGAGCGGCACTTTTAGCCAGTCGGTCTCACGGCGGACGAAATCGTCCTCGTCATTGGCGCTCATCGGTCCGCCGAACACCACGGTTCCGGCATGACCGTCCAGTGTTTCCGGCAAGGCGTCGCCGAGCGGCGGGCAGCGGAGATCAAGGTCGAAGCCTTCTTCGATAAGCATGTGGCCGACGCGCCCGGGGCTCGAACTCTCCTGATGCAGCACGATCAGGATTTTTGGTCTCGGCCTCGGCGTGGGTGGCATGGGGAAATCCCGTCTATTCGTCGCTCGATGTTCCAGCCGCGCCCGGCACTTCGGCGGCCGCCTTGCGGCGTGCCTCGACGCGGTCGTGGCGTTCGACATCCATCAGCTCGGCGACGCGCCAGACGATATTGTCCTCGAGCTCGTGCAATTCGCCATCGGCATAGACGATTTCCCACATCAGGCCGATGAAGGCTTTTCGCGCGTCCGGATCGAGCTGACGCTTCAAAACGCTGGTGAAGGCGTAGAGGTCGATCGCCTCATTGTCGGCCCGCTCGCCGGCAGCGGCAAGCGCGTCGAGCTCGTCGCCGCTGATCGAATAGCTTTCCGCCAGCACCGCCTTGAACCGCTCCCATTCGGCATCCTGACGCACGCCGTCGGCACTCATCACATGGTAGAGAAGGGCGGATGCAGCAACGCGCGGATCATCGGCGTTGTTGCGGGCGCGGCCGTCTGCCGGCAGGTCCTTCAGAAACGACAGAACGCGTTCTAACATGTGATTCCTGCTTCCCATCCGCCAAAACTTTCAAGCTCAGCCAAACTTTTCAAGCTCAGCCAAATCAAAACAATCGAAACTTGCGTGGTGATTTTTGCTCTTCGTCATCCGGATCGACGCCGGGATCGTCGGGCAACCGGGCCATTTCCTCCGCCGGTTCGGCAGCGTCGCCATCCGGCGGCACTGCGGCAGACGCCGTGGCGGTGACCGGCGCAACATCGTCTTCGTCAGTTTCCGATGCCGCCACGGCGGTCGGTCTTTCGGCCGAACCAGCGGGGTTCAGCTCGATCACATTTTCCTTTTCCGGCTTCGTTGGCGCTGCAATTGTCGGCACCGCGGCGTCCGGCGCATCCTCGTCACTGTCGATGAGTTGGCCGAGCCGCTCCATCGGCGCACGCCACTCGAAGGCGTCGAGCTTGCCGGTGATCGGCGACACCGGCGCCCAGCGTTCGGAAACGACGCCGTCGGCGACCCAGGCCGGATCGCGCGGTGCACGCACTGCCTTGGACAAAAGCTGCCGCACCTTGCCCTGATCGCCGGTCTCTGCCTCCTCGATGTCGGCCAGAAGCAGATAGGCGCCTTCGCGGCGATCCATGCGGATAGCCGCCTCGGCCTCTTTGCGGGCGGTTGAAAAGTCCTGCGCGTCGAGCGCGGCGCGCGCCACCGCCAGCGACGATTCGGCGTGGTTCTTCTTCATCTCCTGCAGCTTCTTCGCCCGGTTCAGCCGGTCGAGCACGGCATCGCCTGGCCGGGCGTGGGTGTAAAGCTCGGCGATCTCTGGATGCGGCTCGGCTTTCCACGCCGTTTCGAGGATCTTCGCGCCCTTGCGCACATCATTCTGTCTGAACAGCAGTTTGGCTGCGATCCCCGCCGCCGGCGCGAAATCCGGCCGCAGCCGGTTGGCCTCCAGAGCAGCGGTTTTGGCGGCATTGGGATCGCTGTCGATCAGCGCCTGCGCCTTGGCGGTGAGCAGCACGGCGCGACGCCGGTTGGCGGCATCGCGCTCGATCTGCCGCGTCGATTTCTGCGCCTCGACCAGTTTCAGCGCGCCGTCCCAGTCGCCGCGCCCGGTCAGGTCTTCCAGCGTCGATTCGGCGGCCCAGGCTAACTGCGGCGCCATCGCCGCGGCGCGGCCGGCGTAGTGCCGCGCCGCGTTGCGGTCGCCGAGGCGTTCGGCCTCGAGATAAAGCCCGCGCAGGCCGAGCAGCCGCATTTCGGGATCGTCGAGCATGGTCTCGAACTTTTCGCGGGCACCCTCATGGTCGCCTTCGAGCAGCGAGGCTTGCGCCTCCAGCAATTGGATCAGCGGCTCCTGGTCGGAGCGGATCAGCTTTGCCGCTTCCTTGGTCTTCTTGCGGGCGAGCGCCCCGTCACCGGCGCCGGCGGCAATCATACCGGTCGACAGCGCCTGATAGCCACGATCGCGACGGCGCACGCGGAAATAGCGCGAGATGGTGTAGGGGCTGTTCCACAGCGCCTTGAGCAGCCACCAGACGATCATCACCGCGGCAACCACGGCAACGACCGCCACCGCTGCCACCATCAGGCTGACCTGGTATTGATAGCCGCTGAAGGTGACGACCATCTCGCCTGGCCGGTCGGCCAGCCAGGCGAAGCCCAGCCCGAGCGCGAAAACCACGGCGAGGAAAAGCAGAATGCGAATCATCGGGTTTCCCTCACGCCTTCATCGCACTGGCGATCAGCGCGTCGACCTGCTTCTCGACCTCGATTCGCGCCTTCAGTTTGCCGGCAAAATCGGCGCCGGCCGCCTTCACCGCCTCGGGCAGCATATCGTATTCGCTGAGCGCCTTGGCGTAATCGCCCTGATCGACCGCCACCTCCATGCGAGCGACGATTTCCGGAGCGCCAGCGCCTTCGACTGCACCGATCGGCCTGACCTTGACCAGCGATTGCGCGCTCGACAGCAGGTTTTGCAGGAAGCCGGCATTCGGGTCGACGGGCTCGGAGGCAGCGACCATGGCATTGGCGGCGGCAGGCATTTCGGTTGCGATCTCCGCCCGGGTCGGAACGCCCGTTTCGGCGTAGGGACGCAAGGCTGCGATCTCTGGAGCATCCGGCGAAATCGCCGCAAAGGTTTCGAGTTCGGCGGCGAATGGCGCACCACGGTCGAGTGCTGCCTTCAGCGCCGATGCGGCGATGGCGAGCGCAACCTTGGGCTGCCCGGCCTGTGCCTCGACCTTGCCGGAAAGCTGAGACACCGACTGTTCCAGCGCTGCAAGCCGGCCGTCCTGTGCCTTCGCCGTCTCGCCGGCGGATTTCACCGCCGCGTCGAGCCCGGCCAGCTTTTCGTTGAGCGGTCCGAGATCGACCGGCGCCGTGTTGCCGGTCTGGCCAAGCGCCGCAACCGCCGTCTCGATCTGCCTGACCTTGTCGCCGAGGGCTGCAAGCCCGGCTGTGTCGCCTGCTCCGCCCTGCTCGATCGCCGATTTCAGCGCCGCGACATCCGTTTTGACCTGATCCAGCGCTGACGACAGCCCGTCCACCTTGGCCGAGGCGTCATTGTTGCCGGCTGTATCCTTGAGCCCGGCAATCTCGCTCTTCAGCGCAGCGATTTCGCTGTTGACGCCATCGAGCGACACGCCGCTCGAGGATAAATCGCCAACCCCTGGCGCGCCGAGCAGGCCGGCAAACTGCAGCCCTCCGGCGGCAGCCAGCGCGATGACGCCGCCGATAATGCCGGCAGCAATGCCGTTGATGCCGCCACGCTTCGGCTGCGCTGCCATGTCTTCAGTCCCTGCCTGGGTTTCCTTCGGCGCGTCTGCGGCGCCCGCCTTGGCCGAAGCGTCCTTGGCCGATGCGTCGTCGAAACTGTAGTCGAAGGCCCGCTTCGCCGATGCCTCCGAGCCGGCCGGATAAGTCGGTTTGGGCCCTTCAGGAGTTTTGGCACCGCCCTCGGCCGGCTGTTCCGAGCCGTCCGGCGGGGCCGCTTCGGCATGTTCCCACGGCTCGATGTCGGTCTGGTCGGCATGGACGGGTTCTTCAGGCGCTTCCGGCTGCGACGCGCTTGCCGCCTCCTCCGCCTTCGCCTCGTCGGTCCGCCCGTTGGCGGCATCCTCGTCGGCAACGCGCGAGACAGCGCCGGGATCGAGCTCGATGGTCACCGGCTCGCGACGGCTTTTCGAATGCCGCATCTTCGGCGTCTTGACCATGCTTGGGCTCCGCAAATTTCGCTTCGGGATGGTTCAGGAAGGGTCTAGCACATCACCAAGCGGTGAAAAGGGGCGGCGTGATGACACGGGGTCAAGGCGACGTCCGCAAAAGCTCCAGCAGCGCCTCCTCGCTGGGCTCCGGCGCAACGCGGAGCTGTTCTGAGGCAACCGTCTCCAAGGCTGCGGCGATACGTCCGGACAGCGCAAAAAAACATGTCTTTTTAAAAAGCTCACGCAGCGCCGGCCGCCCAGCCAGTGCCTGCAGCGCTGTGGCGGCCTTGGCCGAAAAGAGCAGCACCGCCTCGACCGGCAGGCCGGACAAGCGCGCAAGAACGGCCTCATCGGAATAATCCAGCGCGACAGTGTCATAGGTCTCAACGGCGCGAACCTGAACGCCTGCCGACTGCAGCCGCTGCTCGAAACCCGAATAACGCACCCGCCCGCACAAATAGACGATGGTTTGTCCGGCGCAATCGCCGGCAAGCGCATCCGCCAGCGCCTCGGCATCGCCCGGCCCTTCGCTGACCGACAGAAACCCGGCCGCACGGGCGGCCTGCGCTGTCCGTCTGCCGACGGCATGGCAAGGCAAACCGGCGAGCGCCGCGCTGATTTCTTTCGGCGCATGGCGCACGGCATTGGCGCTGGTGACGGCAACGGCCGCGGTATTGGCTGCGACCCTGTCCGGATCAACCGGCAGCGCCACCGTTTCGGTCAGCGGCAGCAGGATCGGCTTAAAACCCAGGTCCTCAAGCCGCTGTGCCGTGCGCGAGGCGCCCGGCTCCGGCCTCGTCACCAGGACGCGACGCATATCAGGCCCAGCCGTCGAAGAATTTTTCGCCGGCCTTGGCCCGCACGGTCCTGGCGGCATCGTCGCCGATGCGCGCGGCATCCTGCGCCGGGCCTTCCGCCTTGACCTCATGCGATTGCGCGCCGTCCGGCGAGATGATCAGCCCGCCGAAGAACACCGTTTCGGCCGATATCGTCGCATGGCCGGCAATCGGCGTGCGGCAGGAACCGTCGAGCGCCGCCAGGAAAGCGCGTTCGCAGGCCAGCGCCTGCCCGGTCGGCACGTCGTGGACTGCCGTCAGCATTCTTTCCACATCGAGGTCGCCGATGCGGCTTTCGATGCAGATCGCGCCTTGCCCCGGCGCCGGCGGAAAGCTGTCGAGCGGCATCAGGTCGGTGACGACATCTTCGAGCCCGAGCCGCTTCAGCCCGGCATAGGCAAGGATGGTGCCGTCGGCGACGCCCTCGTCGAGCTTGCGCAGCCGCGTCTGCACATTGCCGCGGAACATCACCACGTCGAGATCCGGCCGCATCCGCCGGATCAGCGCCTGACGCCGGAGCGACGACGAACCGACCTTCGCGCCGTGCGGCAATCCGGCGATCGTTTTGGCCGCCTTGCCGACGAAGGCGTCGCGGGCATCCTCGCGCGGCAGGAAGGCAGACAGTTCCAGCCCGTCGGGCAACACCGTCGGCATGTCCTTCGACGAATGCACGGCGATGTCGATGCGGCGCGCCAGCAGCGCCTCCTCGATTTCCTTGGTGAACAGCCCCTTGCCGCCGGCTTCCGACAGCGGCCGGTCCTGGATGCGATCGCCGCTGGTCGAGATGACGACCACCTCGAATGCCTCAACCGGCATGCCGTGAGCGGCCATCAGCCGCGCCTGCGTTTCATGCGCCTGCGCCAGCGCCAGCGGGCTGCCGCGTGTTCCGATTTTCAAGGTTGTTTGCATGGCGCGCTGTCCGTGATAACCCCCGGCAGATCGAGGCCGTTTCCGGGCTTTCTCCTAACGGGGAAAGGCTGGTTGCACAATCTCCAGGGATGGCAACGAATTGATCCGCGTTCTGGGCATTGAGACGAGTTGCGACGAGACCGCCGCCAGCGTGGTAGCGCTGGACGGCGGCGGCGCGCCGAAAATCCTGGCTGATATCGTGCTCAGCCAGATCGAAGAGCATGCCGCCTTCGGCGGCGTCGTCCCGGAAATCGCCGCGCGCGCCCATGTCGAGGCGCTGGACGGCATCATCGAGGCCGCGCTTGCCGATTCAGGCGTCGATCTCGCCGATATCGACGCGATCGCTGCGACCGCCGGCCCCGGCCTCGTCGGCGGTCTGATCGTCGGGCTGATGACGGCCAAGGCGATCGCAGCCGCGGCGAACAAGCCGCTGATCGCCATCAACCACCTCGAAGGCCATGCGCTGACCGCGCGGCTGACCGACGGGCTCGACTTTCCCTATCTGTTGCTGCTGGTGTCCGGCGGCCACACGCAGATCGTCGCGGTGCGCGGCGTTGGTGACTACCAGCGCTGGGCGACGACCATCGACGATGCGCTCGGCGAAGCTTTTGACAAGACGGCCAAGATGCTCGGCCTGCCCTATCCAGGCGGGCCGAATGTCGAGAAGGCGGCGGCGACCGGCGACGCCGCGCGCTTCGCCTTCCCGCGGCCGATGAAGGGCTCGGCGCAGCCCGATTTTTCCTTTTCCGGGCTGAAGACCGCCGTGCGCCAAGCAGCGACGGCCATTGCCCCTTTGAGCGACCAGGACGTCGCCGACATCTGCGCCTCCTTCCAGGCGGCGGTTGCGGATGCGCTGGATGACCGTGTTTCGAGGACGCTGAACCGTTTCCGCCAGGAGTTTCCGAGCGAGCTGAAGCCTGCGCTCGTCGTTGCAGGCGGTGTCGCCGCCAACCGGACGATCAAGACGACACTCGAAGCCCTGTGCGAGAAGGCCGGTTTTGCTTTCGTCGCGCCGCCGCTCAAGCTCTGCACCGACAATGCGGCGATGATCGCCTGGGCCGGCATCGAGCGGCTGCGCGCCGGCATATCGGGTGAAAACACCGCTGATTTCGTGCCGCGTTCGCGCTGGCCGCTGGACAGCATCTCCGCTCCGATGGTCGGCTCGGGCCGGCGCGGAGCCAAGGCATGAGCGGCAGCGGGCACGAGGTACCAAGCGGCTGGCGCATTGCCGTGCTCGGCGGCGGTGCCTGGGGCACGGCGCTGGCGCTGGCCATGCTGCGCGCCAGCCATTTCGTCCGCCTTTATGCGCGCGACCCGGAGACCGTCGCCGCGATCGACCGTGGCGAAAATCCGCGCTATCTGCCGGGCATCGCGCTCCAGGCCGGCATCGTGGCAACGAGCGACATCGAGGCTGCGCTCGACGGCGCCGACTGCGTTCTGGCGGTGGCGCCGGCGCAGTCGCTGCGCGCCATGCTGGCCACCGCGAAAGCCCATATGCCGAAGGACGTCCCGCTGGTCCTCTGCGCCAAGGGCATCGAGCGCGACACCGGCGCATTGCTGTCGGCGGTCGCTGGAGAGACCCTGCCTGAAAATCCGGTCGCCGCCCTGTCCGGGCCGAGCTTCGCCACTGACGTCGCCAGGGGGCTGCCGACGGCCGTGGTGGTCGCCGCCGGCAATGAGGGTCTGGCGGCCGACCTGGCCGCACGCTTTTCGGCGCAGAATCTGCGCTGCTATTCGAGCGACGACCTCATCGGCGTCGAGATCGGCGGCGCGCTGAAGAACGTCTTCGCCATTGCCGCCGGTGCGGTCACCGGCGCCGAGCTCGGCGCCAGCGCCCAGGCCGCCATGGTGACGCGCGGCTTTGTCGAATTGCGCCGCATCGGCGCCGCCTTCGGCGCCAGGCCGGAAACGCTGATGGGACTTTCCGGTCTCGGCGACCTGTTGCTCACCTGCTCGTCCGCCCAGTCGCGCAATTTCGCCTACGGGCTGGCGCTGGGGCAAGGCAAGCCGCTTGCCGGGCTGCCCCTGGCCGAAGGGGTGCCGACGGCGGCGATCGCCGCCCGCATCGCCACCGAGCGCAACATCGACGCGCCGATCATCACCGCCGTCGCCGCCATACTGGACGGCACGATCACCATCCGCCAGGCTGTGTCGGCGCTGATGACAAGGCCGCTGAAGACCGAAACCGACGTGTAATGTTGAACAATCCGGAGATGGAAAGATGCTGTTTGCGCTGATTTGCAAGGACAAGCCTGGAAGCCTGCAGGTGCGGCTCGATACGCGGCCCGAGCATGTTGCCTTTTTGGAGGGACTGAACGGCGAGAACAAGCTGGCCTTCGCCGGTCCGTTCCTCGACGCCGACGGCAAGCCGAACGGCAGCCTCGTCGTGGTTGAGGCGCCCGATCTGGAGGCGGCAGAAGCGCTATCGGCGGCAGACCCCTTTGCCAGGGCAGGGCTGTTCGAAAGCGTCGAAATCCGGCAATGGAATTGGACCTTCAACAAGCCAGTGAGTGCATGACTCCGAAAATCGGAATCGATTTTCGGAGAGGATCATGCGCAAAATCAAAGTGCTACAGCGTCCTTTGCGCGTCTGAAAGACGCGCGGCGCTGCAGCTGATCTCCAGCCGCGGAGGAGCAAAAAATGAACTACTGGCTGTTCAAATCCGAACCCTCGGTCTTCTCCTTCGAGGACCTCAAGGCGAAGAGCAAGGCCGGCACGCAATGGGACGGCGTGCGCAACTATGCGGCGCGCAACAACATGAAGGCGATGCAGATCGGCGATCTCGGCTTCTTCTACCATTCCAACGACGGGCTCGACGTGGTCGGCATCGTCGAGGTCTGCGCGCTGGCCCATCAGGACACCACTACTGACGATCCGCGCTGGGAATGTGTCGATATCCGCGCCGTCAAGGATGTGCCGAAGCCGGTGACGCTGGAGCAGGTCAAGGCCAA
This sequence comes from Mesorhizobium sp. WSM4817, assembly GCF_055811135.1. Taxonomy (NCBI): domain Bacteria; kingdom Pseudomonadati; phylum Pseudomonadota; class Alphaproteobacteria; order Hyphomicrobiales; family Phyllobacteriaceae; genus Mesorhizobium; species Mesorhizobium sp. WSM4817. The sequence goes on from NZ_JBVVQQ010000001.1 coordinate 145,680, forward strand.
CCCCAAGCTTGCCGAGATGGCGCTGGTCCGGCTCGGACGACTTTCCGTGCAGCCGGTGACGCCGGCCGAATGGAAAGAGGTCTGCCGCATGGGCGACCTGACGCCGGCGCCGTGACGGCGCTGACGCCAAACAGCGCGAGAAACTTCATCCTCGACAACACGGCGCTGATGGCACCGCCGCATGTGCCGGAGATGCTGCTGCATCTGGCCGACGAGGCGCATGATCTGTGGCAGCGGACAGAGGACGAACTGGCCGAAATCGGTCTGCCGCCGCCTTTCTGGGCCTTCGCCTGGGCCGGCGGCCAGGGCCTTGCCCGCTACATCCTCGACAATCCGTCTGATGTGCAGGGCAAGCGCGTGCTCGACTTTGCCTCCGGTTCCGGCCTTGTCGCCATTGCGGCAGTGAAGGCCGGCGCGGCAGAGGTGATCGCCGCCGACATCGACCCGTTCTGTGCGACCGCGATCCGCCTCAACGCCGAGGCCAATGGCGTCGGGATAATGTTTCTTGGCACCGACTGCATCGGAACCGATGCGGGCTGGGATGTGGTCCTGGCCGGTGACGTCTTCTACGACAAATCCTTCGCCGACCGGCTGAAGCCATGGTTCGCGACGCTCAAGGCGCGTGGCGCCGACATCCTCGTTGGCGATCCCGGCCGCTCCTATCTGCCGAAAGCTGGACTGGAGCCGCTCGCCGTCTACGACGTGGCGGTAACCCGGGCGCTGGAAGACGCGCTGGTCAAACGCACCACCGTCTGGCGGTTTTCTTGACGGCATCGCCGAACAGGCGTTCCATCACGCTTCGATTTTGAGAATACGCATGCCGTTGTCCCAAAACCGCTGGGCACCCCGGCTCGGGCCCGGGGGCATGCTTTTGAGCGATATGCTTCCGGGGAGGAAATCATGGATTTTTCAGCAGTGAACTGGCTGGCAGTGATCGTCGCCGCGGTGGTGGCGTGGTTGTTCGGCGCTGCCTGGTACATGGGCCTGAGCAAGCCGTGGCTAAAGGCCACCAGGCTTGATCCGGCGAACATGAGTAAATCGCCGCTGCCCTTCGTAATCAGCTTCGTCGCGGAAATTGTCATGGCGCTCGTCATGTCTCTGATCGTCGCAGCGATGACCGGTGGCGAACCGAGCCTCGTTGCCGGGCTCGTCTTCAGCTTCGTTCTCTGGTTCGGATTCGTCGCCACGACGCTATCCGCCAATCATCGCTACCAAGGGTTCGACTGGGACTTGACCATCATCGACTGCGGCCACTGGCTCGGCGTGCTGCTTATCATCGGCGCGGTGATAGGTCGACGACTGCCAGCTGATCACTCAGAGCGACCTGAAGCTCATCCAAGCGTCGGCTCCGGCTGCGGGTTGTGAACTTCGTTGAGCAGCCAATCCCTGAACGCCACGATCCTGGGATCATTGGCGGATGCGACGGGATAGACCAGGAAGTAGGCGAATTCGGGCGGAACCTTGATGCCAAGTTCGAAGGGCCGGATCAGCCGGCCCTCGGAAAGGTCGTTCGCCACCATGGCAAAATCGGCGAGCGCAACGGCATTGCCGTCGAGCGCGGCCTGAACGGCGTCGGTCGAGGTGCCGAAAACGATCGTCCGGCTGTCGTCGAAATCGTCGACGCCGGCCGCCGCCATCCACATCCGCCAGTTTGGCCAGGTCACGCCCTGTCGCGCCCACTCGATGTGGGCGAGCGTGTGATGGAAGAGATCGCGTGGCTCGCGCAGAGGCGGGCCGGAGGCCAGCAGGCTGGGGCTGCACACAGGGATGATGATGTTGTCGAACAGCCGGTGGGTGCAAAGTCCCGGATATTTTCCCGCGCCGAAACGGATGCCGACATCGACGTCATCCAGGTCGAAATCGCGCAATTCAGAGGCAATGTCGAAGCGGAGCTCGATGCCCGGTCGCTGCTTGCGAAAATCATCGACGCGTCGCATCAGCCATTTTGTCGCAAACTGGGCGTCGAGTGTCACTTTCAGCAACGCCGTTCCACGCGCCAGCTTGTGCGCCCGTGAGACGGCGCGGCCAAGCAGGTCGAGCGCGTCGGTCGAGGCCTCGAACAGCACCGCGCCCGCCTCGGTCAGCCGGATGGTGCGGCTGGTGCGCGTGAACAGCACGATGCCGAGCTGATCCTCGATTTCCTTGATCTGGTGGCTGACCGCGGCCGGGGTCAAGCCAAGTTCGTCCGCGGCGCGGGTGAAATTGAGGTGCCGGGCGGCTGCTTCCAGCGTCCTCAGGGCACGGGTTCCAGGCAGCAGGCGCGCCATCAGAATAGGACGAGGAGAGGTCGGTCGAGCATTTTCAATCCTCAAACAAAACTTGAAGATGCAGAGAAAACTACTCGTTTCTCGTTTTAATTTCAATCCGTCATGATGTGACCATCGAACAAACATCAAACCGGACTTGATGTCCGGAGAAGCCGGATTGCACCATGTCTCACATCGTCTTGAGTCCTGTAACCATCCGCCCGGCCTGGCTGCGCGCGGTGTCTGATTGGTTCCGCCATGCAAAAATGGCGGTCAACCTCCCGCCCGAGAACGTCGACGACCTTTCGGACCGGCAATTGCGCGACATCGGCGCCGAGCGCAAGGATGTCGCGCGCGCGATGGACCGGGAACTCGGCCGGTTGGGTCTGCTCGATATCGGCTGGCAGAGGCCGCGGACGTAGGGGAGTAGGGGAGTACGAAAACGAAAGGAAGCAGCGCGTCCGCGCAATCCTACTGACACTTTCTTCCTGCCCTATTCCCCTATTCCCCTATTCCCCTATTCCCCTATTGCCCTCCCTTACCTCACCACCCTCATCACCGTGCGGTCCGACAGCAGCGGCAGCAGCCGGGCCATCGTGCGTGCTGTCACCGCGACGCAGCCTTGCGTCGGTGTGAAGTCGGGGCGCGCCAAATGAAAGAAGATGGCGCTGCCGCGTCCGCGGCGACGCGGCGCAATGTTCCAGTCGAGCACCAGGCAGGCGTCATAAAGCCGGTCGGCGCGCAGCATCCGCTCGTGGCTGGCGCCATAGGGAATCTTGACCGGACGGTTGTAGTTGCGGTCCTCAGGCACTTCGCACCAGCCAAGATCGCGACCGATCGGCGCCATCGCCAGCCGGGTTTTGCGGCCGCCGGGAAAATGATCGTTACGGAAATATCCCGACAGTATCCGCATCGACCCAAGCGGCGTGGCGCCATCGCCTTCGCGCTTGCCGGCCGATATGCCGCCGCGCCCCAGTGCACAGGAAAACACCAGTTTGCCAGCCTGCAGAAGTCCCTGGCTGGGGTGGCCGGGCCTGGCGCGCACGGTGAGAACACGAAGCCCTTTTCGCAAAAATGCGCTCGCCTCATTGCACGCGCGTTTTTTCTTGTATGATCGTGCCACGGAACAAATCATTGTGATCGGCTGTTGTGCCGGTCAGCTTCCGCATAAACAGGCAGCGGTCAACTGAATTTTCTTTTCAAAACAACGGATTGATCCATGACTTCACGCACCATTCTGATCGTCGATGACGATGACGACCTGCGCGGCACGCTCGTCGAGCAATTGTCTCTCTATGAAGAATTCGACGTCCTGCAGGAATCAACCGCCGCCAAAGGCATCGCCACGGCCCGCGGCGGCATCATCGATCTGCTCATCATGGATGTCGGCCTCCCCGACATGGATGGCCGAGAGGCGGTGAAGATGCTGCGCAAGGGCGGCTACAAGTCGCCTATCATCATGCTGACGGGACACGACACCGATTCCGACACGATTCTCGGCCTCGAAGCCGGCGCCAACGACTATGTGGTCAAGCCGTTCCGCTTCGCGGTTCTCCTGGCCCGCATCCGTGCCCAGCTTCGCCAGCATGAGCAGAGCGAAGACGCCACCTTTTCGGTTGGCCCCTACACTTTCAAGCCTAGCCAGAAGCTTCTGATCGACCAGCGCGGCGCCAAGGTGCGGCTGACCGAAAAGGAAGCCTCGATCATCAAGTATCTCTATCGCGCCGACCAGAAGGTGGTGACGCGCGACGTGCTGCTCGAGGAAGTGTGGGGCTACAATTCCGGCGTCACCACGCACACGCTGGAAACCCATGTCTATCGGCTGCGCCAGAAGATCGAGCGCGATCCTTCCAACGCAGAAATTCTTGTGACAGAAAGTGGTGGCTACAAGCTGGTTCCTTAAATATTTAATCATTCAATCAGCGGTTAGGGGAGGCGCCGCTTTCGGGTACGATCCTGAGACTGGAGGTGGTTCTGGATCGAGCTCGCTGACGCAACGGCCCAAAAACCGGATTCGTTTTTTGGAAAGCCCGATGCGTCGATTTCAAAGCGTTTAGAGCGTCCTTTGCCGCGTCCAAAGGAACGCTCGGCGCTCCAATGGAGGGATTGGACTGGCCGTTCGGGGACACAGCTAGATGGCGTTGGATGACGACATCCGCATCCTGTCCGCCGTGAGGCTCTTCGAGAGCTTCACCGAGGAACAGCTGCGTCTGCTCGCCTTTGGCGCGGAAACCACCAGGCTGCAGGCCGACCACAAGCTTTACCGCGAGGACGACGAGGCCGATTGCGCCTATATCGTGGTCAGCGGGCGCATCGTGCTGTATCGCGAGCAGGATGGTTCCCGTGTCCCGATAGGCACGGCCGGCCCCGGTACGATGCTGAGCGAACTGGCGCTGATCGCCGACACCAACCGGCTGACCAGCGCATCCGCCGAGATCGATTCGGAAGTGCTGCGGCTCAGCCGCAAGATGTTCCACCGCATCCTGGAGGAATATCCCGATATCGCGGTCCACCTGCACCAGCGCATCTCCGAGGATTTTCTGGCAATGATCCGCCGCATCGAGAAGCTGGCGCCGCGTTTCGACGACTGACACCGGATGCTTTTGCAACTCGCTCTCGCAACAGACCGTGAAAGCCAGTCGGATCAGGGGCGACAGGGGCTGAGGTGTGTCGACATTCAGATCAGGCCGAGCCGAGAATGATGGGATCCGAGAACCGGAGCGGAGCGTACTTTTGGGTAGGTGAGCACCGGAAGGGCAGGAGACCACCATTCGCAGGCCGGCCCCATCTGAATATCGATACACCTAATCCAGGTCGAACCGAGCGATCACCGGCACATGGTCCGACGGCCGTTGCCAGCCGCGCGCCGGCCGCAGGATCTCGTAGCCGGCAAAGCTCGGCACCAGGTTCGGCGACGACCAGACATGGTCGAGCCGCCGGCCGCGATCCGACGCTTGCCAATCCTGCGCGCGATAGCTCCACCAGGTGTAGAGCTTCTGCTCGTAAGGCACGTTGAGCCGCATCAGGTCGACCCAGTCGCCGGCGAGCCGCATCGCCTCGAAATTTTCCGTCTCGACCGGCGTATGGCTGACCACTTTCAGGAGCTGCTTGTGCGACCAGACATCGTGCTCGAGCGGCGCGATGTTGAGGTCACCGACCAGGATCGAGCCGGACACTTCGTCGTGCTCGGCGCGGATGGCGTTCATTTCGGCGACGAAATCCAGCTTGTGCTTGAACTTGCGGTTGATGATGGGATCGGGCTCGTCGCCGCCGGCCGGAACGTAGAAATTGTGCAGCAGGATTGCCTTGCCGCCGGCCCGCACGGTGACCGACAGATGTCGGCAGTCCTCGATCTCGCAGAAGCGGCGCTTTTCGACAATCGCGATCGGCCGGCGCGCCACCGTCGCCACGCCGTGATAGCCCTTCTGGCCGTGGAAGGCGATGTGCTGATAGCCGAGCTTGCGAAACGCCTTCTCGGGAAACAGTTCGTCCGGAACTTTGGTTTCCTGCAGGCAGAGCACGTCCGGTGCCTGTTCGACAAGCAGGCGTTCGACGAGCGGCATGCGCAGGCGGACGGAATTGATGTTCCAGGTCGCGATCGAAAAGGGCATGTTTGGGATTCCGGGACAGCGCAAGGTCCGCCAGATGGCTCCGACGGAAAGTCAATCCCGGAAACTACTGCCAGCCGCGCATCGCAAAAACAAGCCGGCAGCGGTTGGCCGGGCCTGTTGATGTCATGGTCGACCTCGGCGCCGCCCCTCATCGCCCTGCCGGGCACTTCTCCCCGTATTGTGACGGGGAGAAGGGGCTGACCTCACCCTTGGCGCTCGTTTTGCTACGCTGACAAATGGTTGGCGAAATCATTGATGAAGGGTCCCCTCTCCCCGTCCCTATACGGGGAGAGGATGCCGGCAGGCAGGTGAGGGGCAGCACCAACGCCTGGAACCTTCCGACAGCGTTGGCAACCTACCGCGACTTGGTGTTCAGTTCGCGGTTGGCCGTATAGTCGATGGCAAAAGTGTCGGGGGCGAAGCTTACGCCTTCCCTGACGTTGAAGATCATCACCGTCGTGTCCTTGCCTTGCGCGTCGGTAATCGTCCATTGGCGCAATTCGTAGGTTTTCGGATCGAACATCATGGTGATCTTCGAACTGCCGAACACCGATTTGTCGGCGAGTTGGATGGTAGTGACGTCGTTCTCTTCCTTGACGCTTTTGACGCGGCCGCCGGAGAGGTCGATCCTGGTGTCGAGCAGCAGCTTGAGCGGCGTTTTCGACAGTGGGTAGAGATCGGACGTTTTCAGCCGCTTGTTCAGGATGACCACCGACTTGCCGTCGGAAATCACCCGGAAATTCGACGTCCCATCATAGTTGAAGCGTATCTTGCCCGGCCGTTCCAGAAAGAACTTGCCGCCGGTCTGCTCGCCCTTGGGTCCGAACTGCACGAATTCGCCGGCCATCGATTTGACCGAGGAAAAATGGTCGGCGATCTTCTGCGCGGTGGCTGGCACCGCCGCTTGCGCCGACGCCAGCAACTGGACCCCGGGCACGACATTGATGGCCGCGGCGCCGGCCAGGACCAGACCGAGGCCAAGCAGTTGGCGGCGGGTCGGGGCAAAATCGCTGATCGTGGCGAAAGAAGAGTTTTTCATGCCGGTTACTCTCGTCTGGTTCATCTGTTGTCGCAGTGTTTGGCCCCCCAGTTGGGCTTAAGTTTGGCGGCCGAACAGCGCTTGGTCGTTGCAAACGCGCCAGAAGGTTCAAAGTTGCTGCCGTCAGGTTGCAGCCGCGAAAATCCTGTCGGCTTGGCGGGCGGATCAGAACTTGTCGTCCTCCGTTGGCACCAGAATTTCGCGTTTTCCGGCATGGTTGGCCGGCCCGACAATGCCTTCCTTCTCCATCTTCTCGATGATCGAGGCGGCGCGGTTGTAGCCGATGCCGAGCCGGCGCTGGATGTAGCTGGTCGAGGCTTTGCCGTCACGCAGCACCACCGCAACCGCCTGGTCGTAGGGATCGTCGGAATCCTCGAAATTGCCGCCGCCACCGCCCGAGCCACCCTTGCCCGACGGCTCATCGTCGTCCTCGTCGTCATCCTCGGTAATGGCATCGAGATATTCCGGCACGCCCTGCAGCTTCAGATGCGCGACAATCTTCTCGACCTCGTCATCGGAAACGAAGGGACCGTGCACGCGCTGGATGCGGCCGCCGCCGGCCATGTAGAGCATGTCGCCCATGCCGAGCAGCTGTTCGGCGCCCTGTTCGCCCAGAATGGTGCGGCTGTCGATCTTCGACGTCACCTGGAAGGAGATGCGGGTCGGGAAGTTGGCCTTGATCGTGCCGGTGATGACGTCGACCGACGGCCGCTGCGTCGCCATGATGACGTGGATGCCGGCAGCGCGCGCCATCTGCGCCAGGCGCTGCACCGCGCCTTCGATGTCCTTGCCGGCGACCATCATCAAATCGGCCATCTCGTCGATGATGACGACGATGTAGGGCATTGGCTCGAGATCGAGGTTTTCCGTCTCATAGACCGCTTCGCCGGTCTGCCGGTCGAAGCCGGTCTGCACGGTGCGCGAGATTTTTTCGCCCTTCTTCTCGGCCTGCTGCACCCGCGCGTTGAAACCGTCGATGTTGCGGACGCCGACCTTCGACATTTTGCGGTAGCGGTCCTCCATTTCGCGCACGGTCCATTTCAGCGCCACCACCGCCTTCTTCGGATCGGTGACGACGGGCGTCAAAAGATGCGGGATGCCGTCATAGACCGAGAGCTCCAGCATTTTCGGGTCGATCATGATCAGCCGGCAGTCCTGCGGCGTCAGTCGATAGAGCAGTGACAGGATCATGGTGTTGATGGCGACCGACTTGCCCGAGCCGGTGGTGCCGGCGACCAGCACGTGCGGCATCTTGGCGATGTCGACGATGACCGCCTCGCCGTTGATGGTCTTGCCGAGCGCCAGCGCCAACTTGGCCTTGGTGGTCTCGAAATCGCGGCTGGCCATGATTTCCCTGAGATAGACGGTCTCGCGCTTGGCGTTCGGCAGTTCGATGCCGATGGCGTTGCGGCCGGGCACCACGGCGACGCGGCAGGCGATCGCGCTCATCGAGCGGGCGATGTCGTCAGACAGGCCGATGACCCGCGACGATTTGATGCCGGGCGCCGGTTCCAACTCGTAAAGCGTGACGACCGGGCCGGGGCGGACATGGATGATCTCGCCCTTGACGCCGAAATCCTCCAGCACGCCCTCGAGCAGGCGGGCATTCTGCTCGAGCGCATCTTTGGACAGGCTGGCGTCGCGCACGACGTTCTTCGGCTCGGACAGGAAATGCAGCGACGGCATTTCGAATTGTTCGGAGCCGATCAGCGAGGACTGCGCTTCGCGCTGGACGCGCGCGCCCGGAACCGGCCGCGGCGCCGGCGCCGCGACACGGGTGGCGGCATCGGAACGGAACGGCTGCACCTTCGCATTGGGCGCAGCGGCGCGCCGGCCCGCGGGCTCCGGCGCAAAATCCATGTCATCGTCATCGTCAAAAACATCGGCGTCGTCGGGATCGAGCGAGGCGCTGCGGTCGTTGACCATGGCGGCGAAGAATTCCGGCTCGACGCGGGCGCGGCCATCGGCACTCATCCGCGATTCGGCGAATTCGGCCGATTCGACCCGTTCGGCAGCGCGCCGCCAGGCGCTGGCGCGCGGCTCCGGTTCGAAATCGTCGCGCTCGCGGCGGCGGGCGGCGCGGCGGCGGAGATAGGCCCGCAACGATAGCCACCAATGCGTGATCGCGCCTAGCGCCAGAATGCCCTCGTCGCCCTCGTCCTCATCATTGTCGAAAAGCAGGTCGTCCTGGTCCCTCGGATCGGCTGCGGCCGGTTGCTCCAGGACGGCGAAACCATTCCTGCGTGCAATCAGCGCCGAGCCGTAGGCAAACAGCCACAGTGCCGGCGCGGCCAGGAGCACGGCGAGCACACTGGCGATGAGACCGGTCGGATAGCCGCCGACGACGAGCCCGGGAATCTTGAGCACCATGTCGCCGAACACGCCGCCGAGACCGGTCGGCAGCGGCCAGGTCTTGGGCGGCACCACGCAGCCGGCCATGGCCGCGGCAAGCACCGCGTAGCCGAACCAGGCGAGCCCGCGCTTCGGCAGCCTGTCGACGCCGCGTGCCGAAAACAGCAGAGATCCCCACACCACCGCCGGCACCAGCGCCGCGACCGCAGCAAGGCCGAAGAACTGCATGGCTAGGTCGGAGAAGACAGCGCCCACATAGCCCATGGCGTTGGTGACGATGTTGTCGGTGGCATGGGAGAAGCTTGGGTCGGCGACATTCCAGGTGGCGAGGCTGGCGACGCCGAAGGCGACCAGCGCAAACAGGCCGGCGCCGAGCAGCCGGCCGACCTGACGCCGCGCGAACGCCCTGATGCCGTGCTCCGTATCGGCCAGCGCAAGCGGTGCTGAAGCCCCTGAACGCATTCGTCGTTCCCCGTCTGTTTTGGACTGGCCGGACGCATGACGCACTCCGGCAGATTCGGATGCCAGACTATCGGCGGGAAGGTTAAGGCCGCATTAACCATGGGTGCGTGCCGGCGCTCCCCGAGTGGAAACCGGTCACACAAATGGCGGGCACGCTGGCCCGGCCGATGTTTCATCGCCCAAGATCGATCAGGCGCCCGATCAAGCGATTGTGACCGAGCCTGGACTGCCACCGGCGCGGCATCGCACGAAAAAGAGGCCCGGAACCGGTCCGGGCCTCAATGCGTGAGCCCTTTTCAGGAGCGTCACGACGGGAGGGAAGGTGTTGGGCGACCGAGGCCGCCCCAGACAAGACCCACAGGTGGCCTGGCTTACGGGTGATAGGCCGCTTCGCCATGCGCGGTGAGGTCGAGCCCTTCGCGCTCTGCATCGGCTGTCGGGCGCAAGCCTACGATCATATCGACGATCTTGTAGAGGATGGCGCTGCCGATGCCCGACCACAGGACGGTTACCAGAACACCCTTGAACTGCGACCACAACTGGGTCGCCGTGCCGGCATAGCCGGCCGCGAAGTCGGCCGTCGAATAATCGACGATGCCGGCGCCGCCGAGGGCGGGATTGACCAGGATGCCGGTGCCGAGCGCGCCGATGATGCCGCCGACGCAGTGGATGCCGAAGACATCGAGGCTGTCGTCGTAGCCGAACTTGTTCTTCACGACCGAGACGAAGAAGTAGCAGACGCAGCTGGCGACGATGCCGAGCACGATGACGCCCATCGGTCCGCCAAAGCCGGCGGCGGGCGTGACGGCGACAAGGCCGGTAACAGCGCCCGAAACCGCGCCAAGCATGGAGGCTTTGCCACGCAGCAGCGTTTCAAGCACGATCCAGGTCACTGCCGCCGCGGCTGTGGCGACGAAGGTGTTGACCATGGCCAGCACCGCATAGGCGTTGGCTTCGAGGTTCGAACCGGCATTGAAGCCGAACCAGCCGACCCACAGCAGCGAAGCGCCGACCATGGTCAGTGTCATCGAATGCGGCGCCATGACGTCCTTGTTGTAGCCGATGCGCTTGCCGATCATCAGCGCGCCGACAAGGCCGGCGATGCCCGCATTGATGTGAACGACGGTGCCGCCGGCGAAGTCGATGGCGCCGAAGCTGAAGATGAGCCCCGACGGGTCGCTGTAAGCGCTCGGGCCGCCCCAGAACCAGACCATATGCGCGATCGGGAAGTAGACGAATGTGACCCACAGGATGGTGAAAAGGATCACGGCCGAAAACTTGACGCGTTCGGCGAAGGCGCCGACGATCAGGGCAGGCGTGATGCAGGCGAAGCTCATCTGGAAGATGACGAACACCAGTTCAGGAATGGCGACGCCCTTGGTAAAAGTTTCCGACACCGTCGTCACGTCGACGCCGGCGAGAAACATCTTGGAAAGGCCGCCGACGAAGGCGTTGCCGGGGGTGAAGGCAAGGCTGTAGCCGTAGAAAACCCAGACGATCATGACCACGCTGGTGATGGTGAAGACCTGCATCAGCACCGACAGCATATTCTTGGCACGAACCAGGCCGCCGTAGAAAAGGGCAAGGCCGGGAATGGTCATCAGCAGCACCAGGATGGTGGAGATCATCATCCACGTCGTGTCGCCCTTGTCGACGGTAAAGGCCGGCGCTGCTGGCGCGGCCGGTGCGGCCGGCGCCGCTTCCTGCGCGAATGCGGCGACCGTGCCCAGCGCTGCGATAGCGAGTGAGCCCAGCAGCGCGGTGCGCGCCACCGACTTCAAAGTAGAAGGAATATTCATTGAACTCTCCATTGGAATACGTTTCCGCAGCTCAAAGCGCGTCGGTGTCTGTTTCGCCGGTGCGAATGCGCACCGCCTGGTCGATGCCGAAAACGAAGATCTTGCCGTCGCCGATCTGACCGGTCTTGGCCGCCGCAGTGATGGCTTCGACGGCCTTGTCGACCATGTCCAGGCCGACCGCGACTTCGATCTTGATCTTCGGCAGGAAGCTGACCGCGTATTCCGCCCCGCGATAGATTTCCGTGTGTCCCTTCTGACGCCCGTAGCCTTTGACTTCGGTGACGGTCAGGCCCTGGATGCCGACTGCGGTGAGCGCTTCGCGCACCTCGTCGAGCTTGAACGGCTTGATGATTGCCATCACGATTTTCATAAGGTTTCACCCTTTACTGTTGCGGGTCCCCCGCGTTTGCATGACTTCGCCGATCCCCATGAGAGCCGGAGAGTGCCCGCTAGGATTCAAGCTCCGTGCCAGTTGCCGAAGCAGGGCGTTAAGCTGCTGTTAAATAACGACTTGGGGAAGGTTTGTCGGCTGACTGTTCATAGTCGCGGCAGCGCGGCTGATTAAAAAGTAGGCAATTTTGCAAAATTGCCTATTCCGCGGGCGGCCGCTTCAGCCTGATCAGGCCTTCCTGGGCAACCGAGGCGATCAACGTGCCGTCGCGGGCAAACAGCGACCCGCGCGTGAACCCCCGCGACCCTTGCGTCGACGGGCTGTCCTGCGTGTAGAGCATCCAGTCGTCGAGTGGATGGCTGCGATGGAACCACATGGCGTGATCGAGGCTCGCCGCCTGGATGTCGCTATCGAAGATGGCGCGGCCATGCGCAAAGGTCGAGGTGTCGAGCAGCGTCATGTCGGAAAGATAGGCAAGCACGGCCGCCTGCGCGGCGCGATCGCCCGGAACCGGGCCGGTCGTGCGGATCCAGATGTTCTGCTTCGGCTCCAGCTTCTCCCGGCTGGTGTAATGCTCCAGCATCACCGGCTTCATCTCGATCGGCCGGTCACGCTCCCAGTAGCGCCTGATGCCGTCGGGCACGGCCGCGCCGAACTTGCCGATCAATTCGCGCTGCGACAGCAATGTGTCGGGCGCCGGCACGTCCAGCGGCATCGGAACCTGGTGCTCGAGACCGACCTCGTCCTGCTGGAACGAGGCTTCCAGCGAAAAGATCGCCTGGCCGTGCTGGACAGCCACGACACGGCGCGTGGTGAAGGAGCCGCCGTCGCGGATGCGGTCGACCTGGTAGATGATCGGCACCTTGGTGTCGCCCGGCCGCATGAAATAGCCGTGCAGCGAATGCACGTGGCGTTCGGGCTCGACCGTTCGCTGGGCGGCGACCAGCGCCTGGGCGATGGTCTGGCCGCCGAAGACACGCTGCCAGTCGAGTTTGGGGCTGCGACCACGGTACAGGTTGTGTTCCAGCTGCTCGAGGTCGAGAATGCCGAGAAGCTCGTCCATGGCCGCCGTCATGTTTCGCGCCCTCGTGTCGTTTTGATTCCGAAGTTCGCCTTAATTTCGATATTTCACTCGAAGCGAGCTTCAGAAGCCGCAAAAGTGTTATGGCGGTTTCCGACAGGAATGACGGGCAGTCAAGGCCGGAAAGGAATTTGGCCGGAAAGGAATTTGCCATGCTCGACAAGGCGGATGCAAAAAACCGAACCGCGCTCGACATTCTGGTCGCCGGCGCCGGCTATGTCGGCCTTGCCGCCGCCGTATCGCTGAAACAGGCACGACCGAGCCTCGCGGTCGCTGTCGTCGACGCCGCGCCCGCCGGCATCTGGAAAAAGGACGGCCGCGCCTCGGCGATCGCCGCTGCCGCTTGCCGCATGCTCGACCAACTCGGCGTCTGGGCCGAAATCGCCCCCGAGGCGCAGGCGATCACCGAGATGATCGTCACCGATTCGCGCGCTTCCGATCCGCTGCGCCCGGTGTTTCTCACGTTCGATGGCGAGGTCGCGCCTGGCGAAGCGTTTGCGCATATGGTCGCCAACAGGGATTTGAACGGCGCCTTGCGCCGGCGCGCTGAAACACTCGGCATCGACATCATCGAAGGCGTCGCCGTCAGTGCCTTCGACGTCAATGGTGCCGGCATCACCGTGCATCTTGCCGACGGCGCGACGCTGAAGGCGCGGCTGCTGATCGCCGCCGACGGCGTCAACTCGAAGCTGCGCGACATGGCCGGCATCAAGACGGTGAAATGGGACTACGGCCAGTCCGGCATCGTCTGCACCGTCGCGCATGAACGGCCGCATAATGGCCGCGCCGAAGAGCATTTTCTGCCAGCCGGCCCGTTCGCCACGCTGCCGCTCAAGTCGGACAAGGACGGCACCCACCGCTCGTCGATCGTCTGGGTCGAGCGGTCGGAAGATGCCGAAAAACTGGTCGACGGCGACGACCTCGTCTTCGAGCACGAGCTGGAACAGCGGTTTGGCCTGAAGCTCGGCGAAATTCGCGTCGCCGACAGGCCACGTGCCTGGCCGCTCGGCCTGACCATCGCCCGCGATTTCGTCGCGCCGCGCATTGCGCTCGCCGGCGACGCCGCCCACGGCATCCACCCGATCGCCGGCCAGGGCCTCAATCTCGGTTTCAAGGATGTGGCGGCGTTGGCCGAAGTGGTGGTCGAGGCCGACCGGCTCGGCCAGGATGTCGGTGCGCTCGACGTGCTCGAACGCTACCAGCAGTGGCGGCGCTTCGACACGCTGCAGATGGGCATCACCACCGATGTCCTGAACCGTCTGTTTTCCAACGACATCGGCCCGTTGCGCGCCGTCCGCGACATCGGCCTCGGTCTCGTCGAACGCATGCCGCGGCTGAAGGATTTCTTCATCCGCCAGGCGTCCGGTCTGTCCGGCGACACGCCGAAACTGCTCAAGGGCGAGGCGATCTGAACCCGACTGACGGGCCGGCATCACCTGAATATCAGCACACCCTTAGTTGACCTCGAACCCGAGCTTCTGGCGCAGCCGCAGTATCCTCTGGTCGGATATTTTTAGGGGTTGCTCACCAGCCTGCGCCGCGCGATTCACCATCTGCAGCAAATCGTTTCGCTCAGTCACATCGAGACGTTCGCGCAGGAACGGCGCCAGTTTGTCGATGACGATCGTGGCATCGTCGATCTGGGACGCCGCCCATTTGGCGTAGACCACGGCCTCATCGGCCTTCTTGTCGTCTGCAATCTCCGAAATCACCGACCGAATCACGGCTTCGCGCTGCGACAGGACAGGGCCGTTCTCGGCAATGATGGCGGTGATCAGCGTCGCGGCCGCCACGACCGGATCGTCGATCGCCGTCAGCGGTGAGAGCGCCGCCTGCTTGCGCAACCTCTTGCGCCGAATGTTGCCTTGCACACGCCCGACGACGTCCGCGACCTCGCGCGCCGCATCGTTCATGGCCTTCATCCGATACCACCAGAACGCCGCCGCTCCCAACAGCCCAATTGCAGCAATCAGTATATGCATGCCCGAAATCCCCCAACCGCAGCGACGATAGGAGAAGTGCTGTCTCGCTTCAACACGCAAAAGTTGCGCCCGCCGAAGAAATCGATTCCGCCGGACGCAACCGGAATAATGTTCAAGATCCCGGCACGTTGTAGATCGCCCTGACCTCGATGGTGCCGATTTCGGCCAGCGGAATCCCGCCGGCAATCTCCAGCGCCTCGTCGATATCCCCCGCCTCGATTATGACGAAGCCGAGCAATTGCTCCTTGGTCTCGGCGAAGGGACCATCGGTGATCAGCCGCTTGCCCTTGCGCCGGCGCACGGTTTTCGAGGTTTTTACCGACTGCAGTGCCTGCGCGATGATCAGCCGGCCGCTTTGCTCCACCGATTTGTCATAGGCCAGCGAGTCGGCGTCGAGCCTGGCCAGCCTCTCCGGGCTCATTGCGTAAAGGTCTTTTTCCTCACCATAAACCAGGCAAACATATTTCATCTCTCATCTTCCTTGTTGGGACGAACTGTTGGCGACCAAGGTCCGAGCCGGGCTTTTGACCGCCGCATGATCGAGAAGGGATACCGCAACCCCTATCATGGCGACCGCAGCAAGCAGTCGACCGAAACCGGAAGGGTGCCGATCCAACCGGTCAGGTTCCTGTTCAGCCGCCTTTCGGCCGGTGTCACCCCAGTGAGCAGAAAACAGATTATCCATGGTGTCCTCCATTCGGTCACGAAACCCGTGGCCGCCCGCAGGACGGCCGAGGCAGATGGAAGTCGACATTTTTGCACGCGGATTTTTTTACGCGTCGCCATTGGCGCGAAAGCACGGGTGGCCTTCGTGCCCGCGCGCGCTATAGTCGACCAGATGCCGATCACGGCTCAGCCACCACAATCAAGGAGGACTTCATGGACCGCACCGCAAACGCCGTCTGGAAAGGCAATCTGAAAGAGGGCAAGGGCACGCTCGACACGCAGAGCGCGGCTCTGAAAGGCACGCCCTACTCGTTCAAGGCGCGGTTCGAGGATGAAAGCGGCAAGGCCGGCACCAATCCGGAGGAACTCATCGCCGCCGCGCATGCCGGCTGCTACGCCATGCAGTTCTCTCACTTCCTGGCCGAGAACGGCACCCCCGCCACCGAACTCGACGCCAAGGCGGTGGTGACGCTGATCCCTGGCACGGGGATCACAGGCAGCGCGCTCACGGTGGTCGGCAAGGTGCCGGGCATCGATGCGGCGAAGTTCCAGGAGCTGGCCGAACAGGCCAAGGCCGAATGCCCGGTCTCGAAGGCGCTCGGCGCCATAAAGGTTTCGCTCGACGCCAAGCTCGGCTGAGCAGATGGCATGAGGTGATAAACGCCCGCTCCAAGGCCGGCGTTTTCATTTGTGGGGCGTAGGCGATCCTTCACGTCCCTCCAACGCCTCAAAAGGTCATCAGCGTCCGTCGCCGGTCAGCGCGTCGATGCGTGCGCGCAGCTGTGCGATCTCTTCCTCGAGAGCCTGCACGCGCGCTTCGAGATCCGAGGCCGGCGAAGGCGCTTGCAAGGGGGCCGCGGCAGCCGACAGCTGCACCGGCCCGCCCAGGAGATGCACATAGCGGTCCTCACGCTGGCCGGGACCACGATCGATCTGCTGAACGAGCGGCGGCTTGCGGCCGATCAACAGGTCGAGGTTGCTGCGAAGCTCGTCGATGGAGGGCAATCGCGCCATGCGCTCGCTTCGCGCCAGCAATTCATAGGCGGTTTGCGGACCGCGCAGCAACAGCAGCCCAAGCAGCGCAATCTGCGCCGAGGTCAGCGAAAAGCGCTGCGCGACGACATGCTCGTAGCGCTCGACACGCGAGGCAAAGACCTGCCTGACCAGCCCCTTGTGCTCGAGTTGGCCAAGCGCTCGTCTCACCTCGACAAGCTCGACCGACATCACCGGCTCGCGCGCCGTCTTCTGGTTGGCGGCGGCAAGTGCCGCATTGAGCGTCAGCGGGTAGATGTCGGGCGTCAGTTCCTTCTTTTCGATCAGGCAACCGAGCACGCGCGCTTCGAGGGGAGAGAGGATGGGGAGTTCGGTATCGGTCATGGGTCGGCTATCCTTTGAAGTCGGCGGGACAGCGCCGGCGCGAAGGATCACTACCGACGAGATGATCCCTGCAGCAACTCGTCCGAAGCTAAACCCTTCTCTCCACCATCATCTTCTTGATCTCGGCGATCGCCTTGGCCGGGTTCAGCCCCTTGGGACAGGTCTGGGCGCAGTTCATGATGGTGTGGCAGCGATAGAGCCGGAACGGGTCTTCGAGATTGTCGAGCCGTTCGCCCTTGGCCTCGTCCCGGGAATCGATCAGCCAGCGATAGGCCTGCAGCAGCGTCGCCGGACCGAGATAGCGGTCACCGTTCCACCAGTAGCTCGGACATGAGGTCGAGCAGCAGGCGCACAAGATGCATTCATATAGCCCGTCGAGCTTTTCGCGGTCCTCATGGCTCTGCAGCCATTCCTTGGCCGGTTCGGGCGACACCGTCTTCAGCCACGGCTCGATCGAGGCGTGCTGGGCGTAGAAATTGGTCAGGTCTGGCACCAGGTCCTTGACCACCGGCATATGCGGCAGCGGATAGACCTTGATCGCGCCGGAAATGTCGTCGCAGCCCTTGGTGCAGGCCAGCGTGTTGGAACCGTCGATATTCATGGCGCAGGAGCCGCAAATACCCTCGCGGCAGGAGCGGCGCAGCGTCAGCGTCGGGTCGACCTTGTTCTTGATGTAGAGCAGAGCGTCGAGCACCATCGGCCCGCAATCGTCCATGTCGACGAAATAGGTGTCCATGCGCGGGTTCTCGTCATCGTCCGGCGACCAGCGGTAGATGCGGTATTCCCGCAGATTGGTCGCACCCTCCGGCTTCGGCCAGGTTTTTCCGGCCTTGATCTTCGAGTTTTTCGGAAGGGTGAGTTCGACCATTATCTCAGGTCCTTTCGGATGACGAGCTTCAGCCCGGACCAAGTCCCGTTTACGGCGGCCATCATCAATACACCCTGGCCTTGGGCGCGATCTTGGCCAGGTTGATGCCGCCGTCTGCTTCCATGAGCAGCGGCTCGGTGTGCACCGGCCGATAGCTGAGCGACACCCCGCCGGCCTCGCTGAGCCGGGACAGCGTGTGCTTGCGCCAGTTCGCGTCGTCGCGCGCCGAAAAATCCTCCCGCGCATGTGCGCCACGGCTCTCCTTGCGCGCCTCGGCGGCGTAGACCGTGGTGATGGCGTTGGCCATCAGGTTTTCCAGCTCCAGCGTCTCGACCAGGTCGGAATTCCAGATCATCGAGCGATCGAACACTTTTACGTCCTTGAGCTCGCCCCAGATCTGCGAAATGCGCTTGCAGCCGCTTTGCAGCGATTCCTGGGAGCGGAACACCGCCGCATCGTCCTGCATCGCCTTCTGCATCTTTTCGCGCAAAACCGCCGTCGGCGTCGAGCCGTTGGCGTGGCGCAGCCGGTCGAAGCGGTCGATGATCTTGTCGACCGAGGCTTCGTTGGGCGACGGGATCGCTGCGTTGCGATCGATCACCTTGCCGGCCCGGATCGCCGCCGCGCGGCCGAACACCACCAGATCGATCAGCGAGTTGGAGCCCAGCCGGTTGGCGCCGTGGACGGAGGCGCAGCCGGCTTCGCCGACCGCCATCAGCCCGGGCGACACCTGGTCCGGGTTCAAGGCGGTGGGGTTGAGCACCTCACCCCAGTAGTTGGTCGGCACGCCGCCCATATTGTAGTGGACCGTCGGCAGCACCGGGATCGGCTCTTTGGTCAGATCGACGCCGGCAAAGATCTTTGCCGACTCCGAAATACCCGGAAGTCGCTCGTGCAAGACGGCCGGATCGAGGTGGTCGAGATGGAGAAAAATATGGTCCTTGTTCTTGCCGACGCCGCGTCCCTCGCGAATCTCCAGCGTCATGCAGCGCGAGACCACGTCACGCGAGGCAAGGTCCTTGGCCGACGGCGCATAGCGCTCCATGAAGCGCTCGCCCTCGGAATTGACGAGATAGCCGCCTTCGCCGCGCGCGCCCTCGGTGATCAGGCAGCCGGCGCCGTATATGCCGGTCGGGTGGAA
Source organism: Mesorhizobium sp. WSM4817 (assembly GCF_055811135.1). Classification (NCBI taxonomy): domain Bacteria; kingdom Pseudomonadati; phylum Pseudomonadota; class Alphaproteobacteria; order Hyphomicrobiales; family Phyllobacteriaceae; genus Mesorhizobium; species Mesorhizobium sp. WSM4817. The sequence goes on from NZ_JBVVQQ010000001.1 coordinate 164,695, forward strand.
CTGCACGAATTCCATGTCCTGCAGCGGCAGCCCGGCCCGCGCCGCCATGCCGCCGCCGTCGCCGGTGCAGGTGTGCGCCGAGGTCGCCGAGAAATAGGCGCGGCCATAGCCGCCGGTCGCCAGCACCACCATTTTTGCCGAAAAACGGTGGATGGTGCCGTCGTCGAGGTTCCAGGCGACGACGCCGCTGCAGGTGCCGTCCGGCTCCATGATCAGGTCGAGCGCGAAATACTCGATGAAGAACTGCGCGTTGTTCTTCAGCGACTGGCCGTAGAGCGTGTGCAGGATGGCGTGGCCGGTGCGGTCGGCGGCCGCACAGGTGCGCTGCACCGGCGGGCCGTCGCCGAAATTCATCATATGGCCGCCGAACGGCCGCTGGTAGATCTTGCCCTCTTCGGTGCGCGAGAACGGCACGCCGTAATGCTCGAGCTCGTAGACGGCGGCGGGTGCTTCGCGCACCAGATATTCCATGGCGTCGACGTCGCCGAGCCAGTCCGATCCTTTCACGGTATCGTACATGTGCCACTGCCAGGAATCGGGCCCCATGTTGGACAGCGAGGCGGCGATGCCGCCCTGAGCGGCGACAGTGTGCGATCGCGTCGGGAAAACCTTGGTGATGCAGGCGGTGCGCAGGCCCTGTTCGGCCATGCCGAGCGTGGCACGCAGGCCGGCGCCGCCGGCGCCGACCACAACCACGTCGAATTTGTGGTCGACATAGCTGTAGGCGGACGCCGTGTTGGCGTTGTTCGCGTCCTTGGCCAAGATTTCAGCCTCCAAATGCCAGTTTGAGCAGGGCGAAGATCGAGGCGACGCCGACCACTACGGGAAAGAATGTGTTGAGGGCGAGCAGCGCCAGCCTCATGCCCTCGCCATGCACATAATCCTCGATGATCGCCTGCATGCCGAGCCGCATATGGTAGAGCCCAGACAACAGCACCAGGGCCAGGACCAGCGCCACGAACGGGTTGGCAAGTGCGGTGCGCACTTGCGCATAGCCGGCGCCGTTCAGCGCGATCAGAAAGCCGACGAAGAACAGGATCAGCGGAATGTTGGCGATCGCCGTCAGGCGCTGGCGCCAGAAATGCTCCGTGCCCTCGCGGGCGGAGCCGAGGCCGCGGACCTTGGCCAGCGGCGTGCGCATGTCGGTGTTGTGGTGGCTCACGATCAGGCTCCCCGCGCCATGTAGCCGGCGATCCAGATCAGCAGCGTCAGTACGATCGAGCCGGCCAGCGTCGCCCAGGCGACCCTGGAGGCGGTGTCCTTTTCAAGACCGGCCCCGGTGTCCCAGATCAGATGGCGCACGCCGCCCAGCATGTGGTGCATCAGCGCCCAGGTATAGAACAACAGCACCAGCCGCCCCAGCCACGAGCCGAAGGCCCAGTTGACGGCATCGAAGGTGGATTGCGAGCTCGCCGCCGCCATCAGCCACAGCGCGACCAGCAGCGTGCCGAAATAGAGCGCCCCGCCGGTGATGCGATGGATGATCGACATCGTCATCGTGATCGGCGGTCGATAGACGGTCAGATGCGGCGAAAGCGGCCGTTCACGTCTGGCAAATTCGCGGGTGGCTGGTGATTTGCTCATGGCTCCCCCAGTTCGGCGTCTCTGGAGCCCCAGGTGGAAATGCGGCATTACCGCTTCCGGTTGCGACTTTGGACAGCCCGGTTTCTAATGCTCTTTTTGCACCGCGTCAAAGCCGGAAAATCGTTTCGAAAACGTAATTTATTCTGACAAAAGGCGGTGTTTGGCTTCAATCGATTAGGGCGCGACCCAAAGCCGGCGCAATGTTCGCTGCGGTGCGGTATGTGGTTTCGATCCTGCGGCTGGGGGCATGTTGAGATTCAGGTCAGGCCGTGGCGAAAACAGTGGTTCCGAGAACCGGAACGGAGCGTACTTTTGGGTACGTGAGTACCGGAAGCGCAGGAAACCACTGTTTGCAGACCGGCCTCACCTGAATATCGGCATGCCCCTAGCGCTTGCAGGTCAGCGGCGTCCTCCCGCCCTTCATCACCAGCGCGTCGCGCCCGTCGATCACGATTGCGTCATGCGCCACGCCGAAGCGGCTGTTTTGATTGGCTGGCGAGGCCGGCAGGTCCTCGCTGGCGCCGTCCGGGCCAAGCACCCGCACCGAGGTGCCGAGATTTTCGACGGTGATCCTGGCGCCATCGGCGCAAGTGTAGGTCGCGGTGCGCGGCTGCGGTGAATCGGCGAGCGGATTTCCGGCCTTCGGCGCATTGGTCTGAGACACGCAGGCTATTGTGGTCAGCAATGGACAAAGGGCCAGCGTCACCCGAAACGTCCGGCCTAACGCCATGTGCTGTCTCCCTACACGTCAATCCAGCCGCGATGCTTTGCCAAGATCACCGATGTCGCGCTCGGCGCCGGCCGCGATGGTGATGGCAAGCATGGCCGAAAGATGGCCGCGGATATTAACCATGTTTGCCGAGAACTGGCGGCCAGCAGGGCTGGCCTCTTAACAATGGTTAAGAAAAGGTTAATTTGTGATTCGAGCAAGACTCGGCCTCTGACAAATGGGGACGCCATGCGTTCGAATTCAGCCAGATCGCGCCTTCCGGCGCCCGTCTCGATGGCCGTCGTCCTGGTGGCGGTGGCCATCGGCTTCGCATTCGCAGCGCCGGCACGCGCCGGGACGCGCGACCGCGTCTATGCCGATTCCTTCGGCAACCTCGTCATCGAGAGCGCCGCCGGCTACAAGCGCATCCTCGTTGGCGAGGGCGAATTGGCCAAGGAAATGTCGGATTACGTCGGCGCCGGCCGGCCCAAAATCGTCTATCAAGACGAACCGGACGATGTCAGCAGCCACGACTGCTACAGGCCGCCGGTTTTCGTCAAGGGCCGCAGCTATATGTACGGGCTTTCCGACGGTGAGATGCCGGAGCTTAGCCCCTGCCGCTAATCTTCGGCCCGGCATTGGCGACAGCCGGCTGCCGGGCGGCGATTGATCCTATCGAGATCCGCACGCAATTGCGTCCGCTGCCCTTCGCTTGGTAGAGCGCTTCGTCGGCGCGCCGCAGCAGGTCGGAAAAATTCTCAGTCGGGTGGAGCTCGGCAACGCCGAAGCTGGCGGTGCAACGATGGTTCGCCGGCAGACGGTCGATCGGCAACGCCCCGAAAGCGCTGCGCGTGCCTTCGGCGAAGAGCCGCGCGGCGGCGAGGTTGGTTCCCGGCAGGATGATGGCGAATTCCTCACCACCGATGCGGCCGGCGACGTGATGCTCGGCGGCCGCATCACGCAGGAAGCCGGCAAAGGCCTCGATGACCCGGTCGCCGGATGCGTGGCCGAAACTGTCGTTGATGCTCTTGAAATGGTCGAGGTCAGCGATGACCAGCGCGACCGGAATTCCCCTGCGCACGGCGTCACGCATCGCGAGTTCGGCATGACGCTCGAAGCCGCCTCGGTTGAGCAGCCTCGACAGCGTGTCCGTCTCCGACTTCGACGTCGCTTCGGCGAGCACGTCGCGGACCAGTATGATCAGGATGAGAAGCGCGATTGTCATGCCAAACACCGTGCCGAGCGATTGCGACACCAGAGCGTAATTGCTCTGCAGATAGGCCTGCGGATTGGCTCCCCAGCCGCCCAATGCATGAGCGATGAACGGCTTGCTCACGAATTGCAGGGCGCTGGCTGCCAGTACGGCGATCAGCGCATGGTCGAGCCAGTCGCGTCTTTGCCTGGACGACCAGACGATGCCGACGCCGACGAACTGCATGGCGGCATAGGGAAGCTGGTAGGCCATCATGCGGGCAAGCGACTGGCGCGGCAGATCCTGCACGAAATACACGGCCATGGTGGCCGCCAACAGGAAGACGAGCATCGGCGCCCACGGCGGCGCCACGCCGTATTTATGGGCAAGCCCGCCATTGAAGGCGATGGTGGCACCCAGGAAAACGGCGAAGCCCGCGACGACTGCGGGTCGCGCATTGTCGAAGAGCGGAATGCTGAACTCGATGGCGAAATAGGCCATCCCGAGCAGATAACCGAAGACCAGCCAGCGAGCCGACGCGCGCGCCACATCATAAAACGAGATGATCATCAAGGCAGCCGCCAGTAGGCCGGCGACGAGCAGGTTGATTGCAAGAATGAACTCTGCGCCGCCCATGTGGTTCTATCACTCCCAGCGACAGCAAATCACGAACGGGCGAAAAAGACGTTAACGTGGCCCCAGGCGCAGATGATCAGCCGGCTTTGAGCGGTTCCACTACGAGCACCGTTTCCGACCGTTCATAGGCAGGCCGTTCATCAGATAGCCGCACGCTGTCGCGGCCGTTCCTTTTGGCCCTGTAAAGCGCCTCGTTGGCGCGGCGCATCAGCGGCTCCAGCCCTTCCTCGCCGGTTCGGGCCGCCACCCCGAAGCTCGCGTTTACTTCTTGTGCCGGGCGAAAGCCCATCGACGCCACGAAGCTGCTGCACGGAACTTGAACCCGCGACCGGCGTTTTCCGGCAGCAACCAGGAGACACTTTCATGGCCGATACGATCATGCTGACCGACCACGAGGCAATTCGCTCATGGGCCGCGGCGCGCGCTGGATTTCCGGCAATCGTCGACGTGTCGCCCGAAACAGGTACGCAAGCTATGCTGAGGCTGGTCTTCGGCCAGCATGCCTATCAGGACCTGGATGAGGCCGAACGCCCGGTCAACGCGGGCGGCTACGAACTGGTCGAATGGGACGAATGGTTCAAGCTGTTCGACGAACGGCAGCTGGCCCTGGTGGTCGCCGCGGAGCAACCCGGTCGGCGTGAGCAATTCCATGAGATCGTGAGGCGCCCGGGGTGAAGAAAACCCGAACCGCATCGCGGTTCGGGGTTCTCGCATATCGTCAAATACGGACTGTGGCAGCCCCGAGTTATTTCCACTCGCGGATGTCGACGAAATGGCCGGCGATCGCCGCCGCCGCCGCCATCGCCGGCGACACCAGATGGGTGCGGCCCTTAAAACCCTGGCGGCCCTCGAAATTGCGGTTCGAGGTCGAGGCGCAGCGCTCATGCGGCTTCAGCCGGTCGTCGTTCATGGCAAGGCACATCGAGCAGCCCGGCTCGCGCCAGTCGAAGCCGGCGGCGACAAAGATCTTGTCGAGACCTTCGGCCTCCGCCTGCTCCTTGACCAGACCGGAGCCCGGCACGATCATCGCATCGACGTGAGGGCTGACTTTCTTGCCCTCGACCACCTTGGCGACAGCGCGGAGATCCTCGATGCGGCCGTTGGTGCAGGAGCCGATGAAGACGCGGTCGAGCGCGATATCGGTGATCTTGGTGCCTGGGGTCAGGCCCATATAGTCGAGCGCGCGCTGCTTGGACGTACGCTTGTTCTCATCGGTGATATCGTCTGGGTTCGGCACGATGCCCTGGACCGAGACGACGTCCTCGGGCGAGGAGCCCCAGGAGACGATCGGCGGCAGTTTCGCCGCGTCGAGCACGACCACCTTGTCGAAATGCGCGCCCTCGTCGGACTGCAGCGTCTTCCAGTAGGCGAGCGCGGCGTCCCATGCCTCGCCCTTCGGCGCGCGCGGCTTGTCCTTGACATAGGCGAAGGTCGTCTCGTCAGGCGCGATCAGGCCGGCCCGGGCGCCGCCCTCGATCGACATGTTGCAGATGGTCATGCGGCCTTCCATGGACAGCGCGCGGATCGCTTCGCCGGCATATTCGATGACGTAGCCGGTGCCGCCGGCAGTGCCGATCTCGCCGATGATCGCCAAAATAATGTCCTTGGCGGTGACGCCTTCCGGCAGCACGCCGTCGACGCGCACCAGCATGTTCTTGGCCTTGCGCTGGATCAGCGTCTGCGTGGCCAGCACATGCTCGACTTCCGACGTGCCGATGCCGTGCGCCAACGCGCCGAAAGCACCATGCGTCGAGGTGTGGCTGTCGCCGCAGACGATGGTCATGCCGGGCAGCGTAAAACCCTGCTCCGGGCCGATGATGTGGACGATGCCCTGGCGGATATCCTTCTCGGAATAGTATTCGACGCCAAAATCCTTGGCGTTCCTGGCCAGCGCCTCGACCTGGATGCGGCTTTCCTCGTTCTTGATGCCGAACTTGCGCTCGGGCGAGGTCGACACATTGTGATCGACCACGGCCAGCGTCTTTTCCGGATGGCGGACCTTTCTGCCGGTCATGCGCAGGCCTTCGAAAGCTTGCGGGCTGGTCACTTCATGGACGAGGTGACGATCGATATAGAGCAGGCAGGTGCCATCGTCCTGGCGGTCGACGACATGGTCGTCGAATATCTTGTCGTAGAGGGTGCGCGGTGCGCTCATGTGCGTAAATCCGTGGATATGAAAATGGGAAGTGACTGGCGCCGGCTAGCCGGCGAACACGGCCTAGCGAAATCGGCTGGTCAGAGCGCCGGAAACGCGCGCCGAGAATCGCGACGGCAGGCGTTTTCTGTCCTGCAGCACAAAACCCTTGTAAGCCGGATCGCCAAAAAGCTGTTCCATGGCGTGGCTCATATCAATGTTTTGACTTTTCGGCAATTGCGGCTGCCTGGCGCGGCTCTGCCTTCTCCCCTTGTTGTGGGAGAAGGAAGAAGGCGCTTCAAACCACCTCGAACACAAATGTCTTCACCAGCGCCTCGGGCTCGGCGATCGCGTAGCAGCGGAACCACGGGCTTTCTTCGACCGGCCGCCATTTTTTCGCCTGTTCCAGTTCGTGGAACGTCGCCTGAAACCCGCCGCTCGCAAAAACCTGGTCGCGAACGGTGAAGATGGCGTGGCCGCCCTTCCTGGTGATGCGCACCAGTTCATGCAGGCCGGAGGCCGGTGCATGGCTGATGGTGAACACACCGGTCGAGAAGAAGGCGCGGAAATGCCCATCCGGCCAAGGCAGCGGATCGCCGAGCATCGCCTGTTTCAGCTCGCTGTAAGCCTGCCGGCTGCCGGCGATTTTCAGCATTTCAGCCGACAGGTCGAGCCCGGCGATGTCCTCATAGCCCAGCGCCTTGAGCGACGGTCCTGACAGGCCGGTGCCGCAGCCGGCGTCGAGCAGCGGCCCCTCGCCTGACGGCACATGGCGCGCCACCCAGGCGGCGACCAGGAACGGCAGGAGGTAGCCGAGCGCGGCGGTTTCGCTGTCATAGGTCGCAGCCCAGGCAGCGTAGGCCTTGGCAAGCGCTTCCGGCGTGTCGGCCGTATAGACCGCATCCAGCGCCGCATTGGCTTTGTCGATGTTCATGGAACTGACCCCCAAAAACGTATTGGCCGCAATCGTAGCGCCGCCTTCGCCTGCCGGTTACTGCTCATGCTGGCGGCGCAGCCGCTTCTCCAGCGCCCGCAAGGCCAGCGACAGGCCGACCGTCAGGATGAGATAGATATAGGCGACGATCGAATAGGTCTCGAAGAAGCGGAACGAGCCGGCTGCATAGATCTTGCCCATCTGGGTGATGTCGGCGACGCCGAGCACCGAGACCAGCGAGGAATCCTTGACCATGGCGACGAAATCATTGCCGAGCGGCGGCAGGATGGTGCGGATCGCCTGCGGAAAGACGATCAGCCGAAAACGCTGGGTGCGCGTCAACCCCAGCGCCTTCGCGGCCTCGATCTGGCCCTTCTCGACCGCCTCGATGCCGGCGCGGAAGACCTCCGAGATGAAGGCCGAATAGCCGATGGTCAGCGCCATGATGGCGCGCCATAGCAACGATACGTCGCGTATCATTAGCTCGCCGAACAGGCCGGCGCTTTGCAGCGGCGCCGTCAGCGCGTTCCATCCCGCGACGAAGGCCGGCGCGCCGGCGAAGGCGATCCAGAACAACAGCACCAGCATTGGCACGCCGCGAATGATCTCGACATAGAAGCGAGCGATCTGGCGCAGCCAGCGCGACCCCGACAGGCCCATCAGCGCAATGCCGAGCCCGATCGCCGAGGCCAGCGCGAAGGCGACCATTGTGACGAACACGGTGATGCCGATGCCCTTGGCAACGGTTGCGAAAACCTGGGCATAGAGGTCGCTTGCGGCGATGAAGATAGCCGCTGCCAGGGCGAGCGCCGCGGCCACGGCGAGCCACCAGGGGAAGTCGGACTTGGCGGTTGAAGATGCGGGCGTTGCCATCAGGGCGCGCCGACGAACCAATGTCGCGCCAGGCCACCCCCCTCTGGCCTGCCGGCCATCTCCCCCTCAAGGGGGGAGATCGGCAGCCTTGACGTCGCCGCCCATTCTGCAACGCTGAAAATTGGCGAAAGCCGATGCGAAAGCCAATCTCCCCCCTTGAGGGGGAGATGTCCGGCAGGCCAGAGGGGGGTGCACGGGCGCAGAGTCAGCGCGAGTTCCTGCGCGTCCCGCAACGTCCGCGACAAAAGTCCTACTGCCCCATCTTGTAATCAAGGAACCATTTCTTGTTGAGCGCGTCGAGTGTGCCGTCGGCCTTCAGCGCGGCGATGGCTGCGTTGACCGGTTTCACCAGATCCGAGCCTTTCGGAAAAATAAAGCCGAAATCCTCGGTGCCGAGTGGTCCGCCGATCAGCTTCAGCCCGCCATTGGACGCCTCGACATAGCCCTTGCCGGCAGTGCCGTCGGTCAGCACGACATCGACGTCGCCGGTCTTCAGCGCCTGCACCGTGGCGCCGAACGTCTCGAAAAGTTTTATGCGCGGGTTCTGCTCATTGCCGTCGAGGACGCTGTAGACAGCGGTGTAGAACGGCGTGGTGCCGGCTTGCGCACCAATCAACCCGTCCTTGAAAGCGCCGAGCGTCTTGGCGTCGGTGAAGCGCTTCTCGTCGCCGCGCACCAGCATGAACTGTTCCGAGCGCATATAGGGGTCGGAGAAATCCACCTTCTGCTTGCGATCGTCCTTGATGGTGATGCCGGTCATGCCGATGTTGTACTGGTTGTCGGAAACCGCCTGGATCATCGCGTCCCAGGAGGTGTTCTGGTACTCGACCTGGAAATTCAGCCGCTTGGCGATCTCGTTCATCGCGTCATATTCCCAGCCGATCTGCTTGCCGGTTTTGGCGTCGATGAACTGCAGCGGCGGATAGGCGTTTTCCGTCACCACCACCACCTTCTTGCCGCCGAGATCGGGCAGCGCCTGCGCCAGGGCGGCGACGGGCGCAAGTACCAGAGCCAACAGGCCGGCCAACAGCAGTTTCGATTTGATCATGGTACACCCCGAGCATTTGAACGGCCTCGACATGGTCGAGGCTTGCAGGAAATCCGGCGCCGACTTTAGCTTTCCGCAGGCGCCTTGCAAGCCGGCTTGATGCGGCTTCGCGCGAAAATGGATTCCATGCTTTCACGGCATTACGGAACGATCCGTTTCGATTGCGCACCGGCGGCCCGGCAAAATCGAAACCCATTCCGCGAGGCAAAAAAGGCGGCCGAAGCCGCCTTTCCGAAACATGGTTTTTGAATTCGCCTTATTCGGCGGCAGCGGCTTCCTCGGCCTTGGCGGCCTCGTCGGCGGCCTTCTTCTCGGCGGCTTCCTGCGCGGCCTTCTCGGCGGCCAGCGCCTGGGCGGCTGCCACCTTCTCGGCCTCGATGCGGGCCTTCTCGGCGTTCAGCGCATCGCGCTCCTCATCGTTCAGCTTGCGGGCGCGCACGCCGGTGTTTTCCGAAATGCGGGCCGACTTGCCGCGACGATCGCGCAGGTAATAGAGTTTGGCGCGGCGCACCTTGCCGCGGCGCACGATCTCGACGCCCTCGACCATCGGCGAAAAGACCGGGAACACGCGCTCCACGCCTTCGCCGTAGGAAATCTTGCGAACGGTGAAATTCTCCTGGAAACCGGCGCCGGCGCGGGCGATGACGACGCCCTCATAGGCCTGGACGCGGGTGCGGGTGCCTTCGGTCACGCGGACCTGGACGCGTACGGTGTCGCCGGGCTGGAATTCGGGAAGCTTGCGCTTGGCTTCGATCTTGGCGGCCTGTTCGGCCTCGAGCTGACGGAGGATATCCATCTCTACAAATCCACTTCTTGTTCTTCCGACAGTCAGAGCGTCCGACACTCGCCTTGCAGTTCCATTGACCGCTCGGCTATGCCCTTTGTTCGAGAACATCTGGGTTCGAGAACATCGGGCAGGGGCGACTACACCGTCATTGTTGACGGGTCCGGCAGATTTTCTCCCGGTTCGGCGCGCACATACAGCTATTTCGACGCTTTGTCACGCCTTTGCCGCGTTCTTTTTTGGTCGTTGGTCAACGTCGCAATCTTCCGGCACAGGGGTTGCGTTGAAGGCCCAAGCTTTTTAAGTCGGGCAGAACGTGACTTTCCTCCGGCGGCAACACCCTCCATGCCAGTTCTCGATGCGGCCCTGCTCTTTTTCGCGGGCTTTCTCTCAGGTGCCGTCAACGCCATAGCCGGCGGCGGGACATTCATAACCTTCGGCGCCATGTCGCTGGTCGGCTTGCCGCCGATCGTCGCCAACGCCACCTCGTCGCTGACGCAATTTCCCGGCTACATCACCTCGACGCTCGCCTACTGGTCCGACATCAAGCATTTCTGGCGCACCGCGTTGCTGCTCGGCCTTATCTCGGTTTTTGGCGCGCTGGCCGGTGCGCTCATCCTTCTGGCGCTCGACAATCCGTCGTTCCGCGTCCTGGTGCCCTGGCTGCTGCTCGCGGCAACCGCGCTGTTCGCCGCCGGGCCGTGGCTGAAGCCGGCGCCCAAGCCGGGCCGTCAGGTCGCGATGGGTTCGCTGGTCGGTTCCCTGGCGCAGTTCGCCACCGCCGTCTATGGCGGCTTCTTCGGCGCCGGCATGGGCGTCATGATGCTGGCGACGCTCGGCCTCACCCAGGCCGGCGACTATCACCGCCTCAACGCGCTGAAGAACCTGCTGGCCGTGGTCATCGCGGCAGTAGCCATCCTGGTCTTCGTCTCCGGCGACGTCATCGCCTGGCGGCAGGCGATCGTCATGATACCGGGCGGCGCGCTGGGCGGCTATGCCGGCGTCTGGATCGCCAAGCGCGTGCCGCAAATTGCCGTGCGTGGCTTCGTCGTCGGGGTCGGCGTGTTTCTTGCCTTCTATTACTTCACCAAGGGCTGAGCGGCCAACAGGTCCGGCCGCCGCTCTTTCGTCAATCTTTCCGATTCGGCGCGTCGCCACGCGGCGATCTTCTGATGATTGCCCGAGGTGAGAACCTCGGGGATTTGCCGGCCCTCGAATTCCTGCGGACGCGTGTAGTGCGGATGTTCGAGCAGGCCGTTTTCAAAGCTCTCTTCATCGCCCGACACCGTATTGCCCATCACGCCGGGCAACAGCCGCACCACGGCGTCGAGCAGCACCAGCGCTGCCGGCTCGCCGCCGGAGAGGATGAAGTCGCCGACCGAGACCTCCTCCAGCCCCCGCGCATCAATCACCCGCTGGTCGACGCCTTCGAAGCGTCCGCAGACGATCACCGCGCCCGGCCCCGCGGCCAGTTCGCGCACACGCACCTGCGTCAGCGGTTTTCCACGCGGGCTCATCAGCAGCCGTGGCCGTGGATCGCCCGGTGGCGAGCTATGGTCGATCGCCTTGGCCAGAACGTCGGCGCGCATCACCATGCCGGCGCCGCCGCCGGCCGGCGTGTCGTCGACGGTGCGATGGCGATCGGTGGCGAAATCGCGGATCTGGATTGCTTCCAGCGACCATGTGCCGGCCTCCAGCGCCCGGCCGGCCAGCGACACGCCGAGTGCACCGGGAAACATTTCGGGATAGAGCGTCAGCACCGAGGCGGAAAAACTCACCGGTTGCCCCCGGCGTCCTTCGGCCCGCGCGGCCTGCCCTTCGGGTCGAAACCATCGCTGCCAGGAGCATCGCTGTCTTCGTCATCGATCAAGCCCGCCGCCGCCGGATCGATGCGGACGAAACCGTCCTTGATCGACACGTCAGGAACGGCAGCCTGCGTGAACGGGATCAGCACGCCTTTGCGCCCCGCCAATATCACGTCGAGGATATCGCCACCGCCGAAATTATGCACGGCGACGACCTTGCCGATGTCAGCACCGGTATCGTCCCGGACCGCCAGCCCGACGAGATCGGCATGATAGAACTCGTCCTCTTCGCCGTCGTCCGGCAGCATCGAGCGGTCGACGAATAATTCCGTGCCGGCGAGCGCCTCGGCAGCGTTTCGGTCGCTGATACCTTTGAAGCGCACCACCACGACGTTATTGGCCGGCCTGATGTCGACGATCTGGAAGGCGCGGCCGTCCCTGGCATAGAGCGGCCCGTAGTCGGCCAGCGCCAGCGGATCGCCGGTGAAGGTTTTCACGCGCAATTCGCCCTTGATGCCATGGGCGGCGCCGATCACGGCCATCTGGACAGGGTTTTGCGGTTTGGTCATCGGTGGAAAAATCCTTTGCCTTGCTCTAGCTCCACGCTCTTGTCATTTCAATGACGCGGCTCTTCACCGCTTCCTAACCCGGCTGCCGGAAGATCGCCCGGAAATGGAAGAGCGGCATATCGGAAGAGCGCAATGCAGGAATTCCTCATCCCGGCCAAGCCAGACCTTCAGGCGGCCCGCGAAAGCTGGCTCAAGATGCTGGCGCGCGAGCGCCGGCTGTCGCCGGAAACCGTGGAAGCCTATGAGCGCGACACGCGCCAGTTCCTGCACTTCCTGACCGGCCATTGCGGCGGCTCGCCCGGCATCTCGGATATCGCCGCTCTGCGCCCGGCCGATCTGCGCGGCTTTCTCGCTGCCCGCCGCGCCGGGGGCGCCGGCGCCCGCACGCTCGGGCGGGGGCTCGCCGGCATCCGCTCGCTGCTGCGCTTTCTGGAGCGGCGCGGCCTCGTCAATGCGGCGGGTGCTGCGGCACTGCGCGCGCCACGGCAGCCGAAGTCGCTGCCCAAGCCGCTGACGGCCAGCGATGCGAAACACGTCGTTTCGGTGGAAGGCCAGCTGGCGGAGGAACCCTGGATCGCCTCCCGCAACGCCGCCGTGCTGACGCTGCTCTACGGCTCGGGCCTGCGCATTTCCGAGGCGCTCGGCCTGTCCGGCGCCGATCTGTCGTCGCCTGATGAAACGGTGCTGCGCGTCACCGGCAAGGGCGGCAAGACGCGGCTGGTGCCGGTGCTGCCGGTCGCGCTGCGGGCGATCGCCCAGTACCGGCGGCTCTGCCCCTATCATCTCGATCCGAAGGGCCTGCTGTTTCGCGGCGCCCGCGGCGGGCCGCTCAACCCGGCTATCGTCCAGCGCGACATGGCCAAGCTACGCTCGGCGCTCAATCTGCCGGACACCGCCACGCCGCATGCGTTGCGCCATTCCTTCGCCACACACCTGCTTGGGCGCGGCGGCGATCTGCGCACCATCCAGGAACTCTTGGGCCACGCCAGCCTGTCGACGACGCAGATCTATACCGGCGTCGACACTGCGAGGCTGCTCGAAATTTATGAAGCGGCCCACCCGCGGGCGTAGCCGACGCATGATTTCGCAAAGTTGCAGCCAGGATATGCGCCGTGGAACGATGTCCGAGACAATTTTGCCGCGCCGGTTAACCGTTTCGCCGTTCTTTGTCTCTAAAAGCGAGCCATGAAACGCGTCCTTGCCATCGCCGACCGCACGGCCTTTGCTTCGCTAAAGCTGCTCGTCGCGCTGAACGTCCTGTTCTTCCTCACTTTCCTCGTCGTCGCGCTGCTCGCCGCCGGCAAGGCGCGCGCTGAAACCCCAAGGGCTGAAACCCAGGTCTGCGCCGGCGCCGACATGCTGTCGGCCTTACAGAAGGACGACCCGGCCGCCTACCGCAAGATCGAGACGGAAGCGGCAGCGACACCGAACGGCAAGGGCCTGTTGTGGAAACTGGAAAAGGCGGGCGAAAGACCGTCCTTCCTGTTCGGCACCATGCACATGACCGACCCGCGCGTGACCACGCTGCCGCCCGCCGCGCAAAAGGCCTTTGACGCCGCCGACACTGTCGTCATCGAGACCACGGAAGTGGTCGACAAGCAGAAGATGATGGCGGCGTTCCTGAAAGAGCCCGAACTGATGATGTTCACCGACAGCACCACGCTGTCCTCGCTGCTGTCGCCGGAGGATGCGGCGGCGGTGAACAAGGCGCTCGACGCGCGCGGCATTCCACCGGCGAGCGTTGCCAAGATGAAGCCTTGGATGCTGTCGACCATGGTCGCGCTCCCGGCCTGTGAACTGGCCCGCCAGGCCGGCGGCACGCCGGTGCTCGACATCAAGCTTGCAGAGGACGCCAAAGCCTCAGGCAAGGCGGTCGATGGGTTGGAGACGGTCGCCGACCAGCTTCGCGCCATGGCCTCGCTGCCGCTTGCGTTTCACATGAAGGGCCTCGTCGACACGCTGAAGCTCGGCGACAGGGTGAACGACGTCAATGAAACCATGATCGTGCTTTACCAGCGCGGCGACACCGGCATGCTCTGGCCGCTGTTTCGTGCAGTCCTTCCCGGCGGCGAAGACGATTCGGCAAGCTATGCCGCCTTCGAGGAAATCATGATCACCAGCCGCAACAAGGTGATGATCGACCATGCCAAGCCGATCCTCGCCAAGGGCAACGTGTTCATGGCGGTCGGCGCCCTGCACCTGCCTGGCTCAGAGGGCCTGGTCGAGGATTTCCGCAGGGCCGGCTACACTGTCACCGCCGTCGACTAGTTGCACGGTTGAGTTGCGGGTCCGGCAAGGCGTGATTCGGGACGACGCTTTGCCCGAGTCGCCGGAGGTTTGTCTCCGTGCAGGACGGTCGAAAGGTCTAATTTGGCTCGATCACGGTGAGTTTTGCGAGTAAAGTGCTTGCAGACAAACGATTCTCGGCGAAGTATGCCCCGTCGTCGGCGTTTTCGATTCCTAGCGTGAAACCTGTTCAACGATTGCGCGTTGATGTGTGTTGATTGATACTTTTCATCCACGGAGGACACTTTTATGGCGAATCCAAACGACCCGTACACCACTCCGACCCCCCCTCCCAAGTCGGGTGGCGGCAGCACCGGCTGGCTGATTGCCCTGGTCGTCGTTATCCTGGCCATTGTCGCTTATTATATTTTTGGAACAAGCGGTGAGGCGCCAGAGCCTGGTGAACCGCCAGCTGCAACCACGCCGGCCCCGGCGCCAGCGCCCGCTGAACCGACGCCTGCCCCGGCCCCTGCAGAGCCTGCACCTGCCCCGGCGCCGGCAGAACCAGCGCCCGCTCCGGCGCCAGCAGAACCAGCGCCTGCTCCGGAGCCGGCTCCGGCTCCGGCACCCGCAGAGCCAGCACCTGCTCCGGCGCCCGCACCAGCCCCGCAGTGATCGGCTGCTGACTTCAAATACGAACGGCCCGCTGAAAAGCGGGCCGTTTTTGTTTGAGCCGTCAGATGGCTGCCGGAGTTCCTTGGGAAGGCCTACATGTGGATCGGCTTAAAGAAGGTCGCCAGTGCCGCTTCCTTCACCGCTTCCGACATCGTCGGATGGGCGTGGCAGGTGCGGGCAAGATCTTCCGACGAGCCGCCGAACTCCATCAGCACCGCCGCCTCGTGGATCATCTCGCCGGCGCCGAAGCCGACGATGTGGACGCCGAGCACGCGGTCGCTCTGCTTGTCCGCCAGGATCTTCACGAAGCCGTCGGTATGCAGCATGGCGCGCGCCCGGCCATTGGCGCTGAACGGAAACTTGCCGGCCTTGTAGTCGATGCCGGCCGACTTCAGCTCTTCCTCTGTTTTGCCCACCGAGGCGATTTCCGGACTGGTGTAGACGACGTTCGGGATCACCCCGTAATTCACATGGCCGGCCTGGCCGGCAATGATCTCGGCCACCGCCACGCCCTCGTCCTCGGCCTTGTGGGCGAGCATCGGCCCGGCGATGACGTCGCCGATGGCGTAGATGCCGGGGACATTGGTCGTGAGATGGCCGTCGGTCTTGACTCGGCCGCGCTCGTCGACCTCGACCCCGGCATCCTTCAGCCCGAGACTGTCCGAATAGGCCCGGCGTCCGGTCGCGATCAGCACCCCATCCGCCTCAACCGTCTCGGCCGCGCCGCCCTTGACCGGCTCGAAGGTGACGGTGGCGCCCTTTGTGGCCTTGGCGACACCGGTCACCTTGGCGCCGAGCCTGAATTCGATGCCTTGCTTGGACAGCATGCGCTGGAACTGTTTGGCGACCTCGCCGTCCATGCCGCCGAGAATGGTGTCGAGGAACTCAACGACGGTCACCTTGGCGCCGAGCCGCGCCCATACCGAGCCGAGCTCCAGCCCGATGACGCCGCCGCCGACCACCACCAGGTGGCCCGGCACCTTGCCCAGCGACAACGCGCCGGTCGACGACATGATTACCTTCTCGTCGATGTCGACCTTTACCCCCGGAATGCCGGCGACGTCGGAGCCGGTGGCGATGACGATGTTCCCGGTCTCGATCTCCTCGACCTTGCCGTCCTCGCCGGTCACCGACACTTTTCCGGCGGACAGGACCTTGCCGGTGCCGCGAAAGCTGTCGATCTTGTTCTTCTTGAACAGGAAGGCGACGCCGTTGACGTTGGACGCCACTGTCGCGTCCTTGTGCGCCATCATCTTTTCCAGATTGAGCTTCGGCTTGCTGATTTCGACGCCGAGTGTATCAAAGGAGTGGCCGGCCTCAGAAAAAATCTCGGAGGCATGCAGCAGCGCCTTGGACGGGATGCAGCCGATATTGAGGCAGGTGCCGCCGAAGGTCGGGTTCTTCTCGACCACCGCCGTTTTCAGGCCGAGCTGCGCCGCCTTGATGGCGCAGACATAGCCGCCTGGTCCCGATCCGATGATAACGACGTCATAAGCCATGATTTGTCCTTCTGGTCTGCACTCAGCCTTGGCTGGGATTAGCGGCCGCCGCCCACTTCCAAATTCGCGCCTGTCGTATAGGACGCCCCGTCCGACAGGAGCCAGAGAATTGCCGCGGCGACCTCTTCGGTGGTCCCCGCCCTTTGCATCGGCACGCCGTGACGCATCCTCTCGACGCGATCCGGCTGTCCGCCGGAGGCATGAATTTCGGTATCGACAATCCCTGGACTGACCGCGTTGACGCGAATGCCTTCGCCGGCTACCTCGCGCGCCAGGCCGATCGTGAAAGAATCGATCGCGCCCTTCGAGGCAGCGTAGTCGACATATTCGCCCGGCCCGCCAATTCTCGCTGCAATCGAGGAGACATTGACGATGGCGCCGCCGTTGCCGCCATGGCTGGTCGACATGCGCTTCACCGCTTCGCGGGCACAGAGCATGGGGCCAATGACGTTGATGCGCATCATGCGCTCCAGCCGTGCTCCGCTCATTTCGTCGACACGCGCCCTCTGGTCGACCACGCCAGCGTTGTTGACGAGCGCATCGAGCGGCCCGAAGACATGATCGATCCTCTCGAACATCGCCTGGATATCGGCCTCGCTGCCAACGTCGCCCTTGATGGCCAGCGCTTCGCCGCCGGCCTGTTCGATTGCCTCGACAAGCGCCGTGGCAGCAGCCTCATTCGATGCGTAGTTGATCGCAACACGGTATCCAGCCGTGACGGCAAGCCTGGATGTGGCAGCGCCGATGCCGCGGCCGCCGCCGGTCACCAGCAGCACTTTTTTGGCCGCGCTCATTCCTGACAGCCCCTCAACGAAAAAACATCCCACGGCACCTTTGAAAACCCGTTGGCGCCATAGGCGGTCGACCTCTGCAGCGACGGTCCGAGGTCGGGAAAGATCAGGGTCTTCGGAGCATCTACCCCTTCGGCCGGCAACAGAGCGATGTTGCCCTTGTCATCCGCACTGTA
The DNA here is from genome assembly GCF_055811135.1 of Mesorhizobium sp. WSM4817. Lineage (NCBI taxonomy): Bacteria > Pseudomonadati > Pseudomonadota > Alphaproteobacteria > Hyphomicrobiales > Phyllobacteriaceae > Mesorhizobium > Mesorhizobium sp. WSM4817. The sequence goes on from NZ_JBVVQQ010000001.1 coordinate 182,330, forward strand.
GACGACCCCCTCCCACAGCGTGCAGGCGGCGAGCTCGTCGCCGGTGACGTCGCCTGTCGGGCATTTGTACATCAGCGAACCATGCGGCCGCGCCACGCCTTGCGTCCACATGACGATCCCGTCGAGAACGACATCGTTATCGAGCACCATCTTGAAGGTGTTGGTGACGACAGCCGATCCCACGGTCGGCCTGAAATCGATCTCGGCCGCACTTTCGGCATCGCCATAGACGGCGAGTTCGAGCGGGCATGCGGCAAAGGCTGCCGATCCCGCCTGCGCAATGCCGGCCGCGAGCACAGCTGCGAAAAACATTCCGGAGTGCAAACGAGAGGAACTCATTCGGTGGCGCAGATCCATTCTCCGGCTCACCTCGACCGGGCCTAGAGATCGAGCACCAGCCGTTCCGGATCCTCCAGGCTTTCCTTGACCCGCACCAGGAAGGTCACCGCTTCCTTGCCGTCGACGATGCGGTGATCGTAGGAGAGCGCCAGATACATCATCGGCCGGATCACGATCTGGCCGCCGACCACCACCGGCCGCTCCTGGATCTTGTGCATGCCCAGAATGCCCGACTGCGGCGCGTTGAGGATCGGCGTCGACATCAGCGACCCGTAAACGCCGCCGTTGGAAATCGTAAACGTGCCGCCCTGCATGTCGGCGACCGACAGCTTGCCATCACGCGCGGCGATGCCCAGCCTGCCGATATCTTTCTCGATCTCGGCTATTCCCATCTGGTCGGCATCGCGCACGACAGGCACGACGAGGCCTTTTTCGGTGCCGACTGCGACGCCGATATGGGCGTAATTCTTGAAGATGATGTCGGTGCCGTCGATCTCGGCATTGACGGAAGGGATTTCCTTCAGCGCATGGGTGACGGCCTTGGTGAAGAAGCCCATGAAGCCCAGCTTCACGCCGTGCTTCTTCTCGAACACATCCTTGTATTTGGTCCTGAGCGCCATCACCGCGCTCATGTCCACCTCGTTGAAGGTGGTCAGCATGGCGGCGGTCGACTGCGCTTCCTTGAGGCGGCGGGCGATGGTCTGCCGCAGCTTGGTCATGCGCACCCGCTCTTCACGCGACGCGTCGTCGGCCGAGGACGGCGCACGGGCGGCGACCGGTGCAGGGGCCTTCGGCGTCTCGGAAGGCTGCGACGGAGCGCCCCTGGCGATCGCGTCGAGCACGTCGCCCTTGAGCACCTGGCCGCGCTTGCCGGAACCCGAGATCTGGTCGACCGCGAGATTGCTCTCGGCCAGCAGCTTCGCCGCCGCTGGCGCCGGCGGCATCGCGCGCGCCTCGATCGGCCCGGCATCGCCGGCGATCTTTGCGGTCTCGGCCGCGGCTTGCTTGACGGTGGCTGCGGCGGTCGGCGCCGAGGCCTGCGATACCGCGTCCTGCTTCGCTTCGGATGTTGACGGCTTCGCGGCTTCGGGTGCTGCCGCCTTTGCCCCGTTGCCCGCCGAAATCATGCCGAGCAAAGCACCGACTTCGACCGTCTCGCCTTCCTTGACGGCGATCTCGCTGAGCGTTCCTGCGGCCGCGGCCGGCACTTCGACCGTGACCTTGTCGGTTTCGAGCTCGACCAGCGGCTCGTCGGTGGCGATCGCGTCGCCCACCTTCTTGAACCATTTGCCGATGGTCGCCTCGGTGACGGATTCGCCAAGAGTGGGGACGCGGATTTCGGTAGCCATTGTGCCTGTCCGTTCTTCTGTCGGTTCTGTTCTATTCGCCGAACTCTGTTCTATTCACCGAGCGCGTCTTCGAGCAAGGCGGCAAGCTGGGCGAGATGCTTCGACATCAACCCGGTCGCCGGCGACGCGGCGGCCGGCCGGCCGGTATAGCGCACCCGCTGGTGCTTGGCGTCGATATGCGCCAGCACCCATTCCAGATACGGATCGATGAACGACCAGGCGCCCATATTCTTGGGCTCCTCCTGGCACCAGACCATCTCGGCGTTGCGGAAGCGTGACAGTTCGGTGATCAGCGCCTTGGCCGGGAACGGATAGAGCTGTTCGACGCGCAGCAGGTAGATGTCGTTGATGCCGCGCTTCTCGCGCTCCTCGTAGAGGTCGTAATAGACCTTGCCCGAGCAGAGCACGACGCGGCGAATCTTCGAATCCTTGGTGAGCTTGATCGCCTGGCCGGGGAGTTGCTGGGCATCGTCCCACAACAGCCGGTGGAACGCGCTTTCGCCCGACATCTCCGGCAGTGTCGACACCGCCCGCTTGTGGCGCAGCAGCGACTTCGGCGTCATCAGGATCAGCGGCTTGCGGAAATCCCGCTTCAACTGCCGGCGCAGGATGTGGAAGTAGTTGGCCGGCGTCGTGCAGTAGGCCACTTGCATGTTGTCTTCGGCGCAAAGCTGCAGGAATCGCTCGAGCCTGGCCGACGAATGTTCCGGCCCCTGGCCTTCATAGCCATGCGGCAACAGGCAGACGAGGCCCGACATTCTGAGCCACTTGCGCTCGCCCGACGAGATGAACTGGTCGAACACCACCTGGGCGCCGTTGGCGAAATCGCCGAACTGCGCTTCCCAAAGCGTCAGCGCCTTCGGCTCGGCCAGGCTGTAGCCATATTCGAAGCCGAGCACGGCCTCTTCCGACAGCATCGAGTTGATGACCTCGAAACCGGCCTGCGCCGCCGACAGATTGTTGAGCGGGATGTAGCGTGTCTCGTCGCGCTGGTCGTAGAGCACGGAGTGGCGTTGCGAGAACGTGCCGCGCTCCGAATCCTGCCCGGACAGCCGGACCGGATTGCCGTCGAGCAGAATGGCGCCGAAGGCCAGCGCCTCGGCCGTCGACCAGTCGATGCCTTCGCCCGACTCGATCGCCTGGCGGCGGTTTTCGAGAAACCGCATGATCGTCTTGTGGGCCGCGAAATCCTTCGGCACCTCGGTCAGCTTCTTGCCGATTTCCTTCAGCGTCTTGACCGGCACGGCGGTCTTGCCGCGCCGCTGTTCGTCCTGGTTGTCGGCTGTGCGCAGGCCCGACCAGGCGCCATCCAGCCAGTCGGCCTTGTTGGGCTTATAGTGCTGGCCGACCTCGAATTCCTGCTCGAGATGTGCCCGCCAGTCGGCCTTCAGCTTGTCGAATTCGGCCTGGCTGATGTGGCCTTCGGCGATCAGCCGGTCGGCATAGATCTGCACCGTCGTCTTATGGTTGCGGATGTTGCGATACATGATCGGCTGGGTGAAGGCCGGTTCGTCGCCCTCATTGTGGCCGAAGCGGCGGTAGCAGAACATGTCGACCACGACAGGCTTGTGGAACCTCATGCGGAATTCGATGGCCACCTTGGTGGCATGGACCACGGCTTCCGGATCGTCGCCATTGACGTGGAAGATCGGCGCCTCGATCATCTTGGCGACATCCGACGGATAGGGCGACGAGCGCGAAAAGCGCGGGTTGGTGGTGAAGCCGATCTGGTTGTTGATGATGAAGTGCAGCGTGCCGGCGACGCGGTGGCCGCGCAAGCCGGACAAGCCGAGGATTTCGGCAATCACGCCTTGGCCGGCAAAGGCGGCGTCACCATGCAGGAGCAGCGGCAGCACCTTGGCGCGCTCTTCCAGCGGCACGATCTCTTCGCGGCTGCGGCCGAACAGAGAGTCCTGCTTGGCCCGCGCCTTGCCCATCACCACCGGATCGACGATTTCCAGGTGCGATGGATTGGCGGTCAGCGACAGGTGCACCTTGTTGCCGTCGAACTCGCGGTCCGACGAAGCACCGAGATGGTACTTCACGTCGCCCGAGCCCTCGACCTCGTCGGGCGCGGCCGAGCCGCCCTTGAACTCGTGGAAGATGGCGCGGTGCGGCTTGGCCATCACCTGGGAGAGCACGTTCAACCGGCCGCGATGCGCCATGCCGAGCACGATCTCCTTCATGCCGAGCTGGCCGCCGCGCTTGACGATCTGCTCCAGCGCCGGGATCAGCGCCTCGGCGCCGTCGAGGCCGAAGCGCTTGGTGCCCTTGTACTTGACGTCGATGAACTGCTCGAAGCCTTCCGCCTCGACCAGCTTCTGCAGGATCGCCTTTTTGCCGACGGCGGTGAAGGAGATCTCCTTGTCGGTGCCCTCGATGCGCGCCTGGATCCAGGCCTTCTCCTCGGGATCGGAAATATGCATGAACTCGACGCCGAGCGTCGAGCAATAGGTGCGGGTCAGGATGTCGAGCATCTGCCGGATGGTGCCGAATTCGAGCCCGAGCACATTGTCGAGGAAGATCGGGCGGTCGTAGTCGGCTGATGTGAAGCCGTAGTTTTCCGGCGACAGCTCGTTGTAATCCTCGAGCTTGGCGATGCCGAGCGGGTCGAGATTGGCGTGCAAATGGCCACGCATGCGGTAGGCGCGGATCATCATGATGGCGCGCACTGAATCGCGCGTCGCCTGATGGACGTCGGCGTCGGACAGGGCGACGCCGTTCATCACCGCCCTGTTCTGGACCTTCTTCTCGATGTGCTTCTCGACGATGCCCCAATCGCCGTCGAGCGCCGACACCAGTTCGCCATTGGCCTGCAGCGGCCACGAGGGCTTGGCCCATGAGGCGCCCTTGGCATTCTTGCGGACATCGCCGGCATCGTCCTTCAGCGCCGCGAAAAAATCCTGCCATTCGGGATCGACCGAAGCGGGATCGTCCTCATAGGCGGCGTAGAGCGCGTCGATATAATCGGCATTGCCGCCATAGAGGAAAGAGGTAAGCGAAAATTGGTCGTTGGCCTGATCTTGTCTTGCCATTTTTTCCGCGGAGCCTGGCTCCGTCTCCTGTTTTGGAGGGGAGTAAGGCAGTAAGGCAGTAGGGCAGTAGGGCAGTAGGGAGAACCAGGCACTTGCCATCGTTCGTCCCGTTCTTCCTATTCCCCTACTCCCATACTGCCCTACTCCCTTACTGCCTTAACCTTTTATCGCTTCGACCAGCGTGGTGCCGAGCCGAGCCGGCGACGGCGAAACCTTTATTCCGGCCGATTCCATCGCCGCGATCTTGTCCTCGGCGCCGCCCTTGCCGCCGGAAATCACCGCGCCTGCGTGACCCATGGTGCGGCCGGCCGGGGCCGTGCGCCCGGCGATGAAACCGGCCATCGGCTTCTTGCGGCCACGCTTGGCTTCGTCCTTGAGGAACTGCGCGGCGTCTTCCTCGGCCGAGCCGCCGATCTCGCCGATCATGATGATCGACTGTGTCTCGTCGTCGGCGAGGAACATCTCCAGCACGTCGATGAACTCCGTGCCTTTGACGGGGTCGCCACCGATGCCGACGGCGGTGGTCTGGCCGAGACCGACATTGGTGGTCTGGAACACTGCCTCATAGGTAAGCGTTCCCGAGCGGGAAACAACGCCGACCGAGCCCTTGCGGAAGATGTTGCCGGGCATGATGCCGATCTTGCATTCGTCGGGGGTCAGGACGCCTGGGCAGTTGGGACCGATCAGCCTCGACATCGAGCGGTCGAGCCGCGCCTTGACCTTGATCATGTCGATCACCGGGATGCCCTCGGTGATACAGATGATCAGCGGGATCTCGGCTTCGATCGCTTCCAGGATCGCCTCGGCGGCGCCCGCCGGCGGGACATAGACGACTGACGCATTGGCGCCGGTCTTCGCCTTGCCTTCAGCGACGGTGGAAAAGATCGGCAAGCTCTCGCCCGCGGCGCCGGTCCACGTCTCGCCACCCTTCTTCGGGTGGATGCCGCCGACCATATTTGTCCCGTGATAGGCCAGCGCCTGTTCGGTATGGAACGTGCCGGTCTTGCCGGTCAGGCCCTGCACGAGCACCTTGGTGTTCTTGTCGACGAGAATGGACATTTTTTTACGACCTGATCAGTGAGTGCGGAAGGGGTTGACGGCGACCACGGAGCCGTAGGCCTGCCCGGGGTTGAGGTCTTCGGTGTAAAGTGTGTTGACGCCAAGGCGCTCGGCGGCGGCGATGATTGCGCCATACTCCGCGCGCTTGGAATCGTGTCCGATGGCGGCACAGACGAGAATGTTCGTGTCGAGGCGGCACTCAGCGGTCATGGAGAGCTGCCCGGTTCCAAGTCTTGCTGCCCATGTCGCCTGAAGCCTCGTAGGCAAGCCTAAGCAGGGCTTGCCGAGCCCCGTCGTTGGCATGGCGCTTCGCGGCCACTGTCGCGAAAAACTCCCGCACCAAGGCGTCGACGGTCGTGCCCTGTTCAGCGGCCGTCAGCTTGACCTGCTCCAGAACCTCGTCTTCGACCGCCAGAGTGATGTTCTTCATTTCTCTTCCCCGCACAAGCTCCCTAAAGCCGCTTGAGATCGGCGACTGTGAGGTCGCTCTTGGCGTTGCCGGTGTTGAGCGTCGTCGCCGGCTCGAACATCAGCACCACCGGCTGTTCGCTCAGCGAGCGCGGCCGGTGCTCAATGGCGCGCGGCACGACGATGAACTCGCCGCTGCCAAGCTCCACCGTGCCGTCGCGGAAATCGATGGCGATGCGGCCGCGCAGCACCAGGAACGCTTCGTCCTCGTTGTCATGCGCGTGCCAATCGAAGATATCGCCGAACTTGGCGATCTTGACCTGGGCGTCGTTGACGTCGCCGGCGATATGCGGATCGAAGACCTTTTTGATCTTCTGATCCGCCGCCTCGACCAGGTTTATCTTGTGCGGAGGCACCAGATCAGCCCTTCACCGCCGCCACGATTTTCTTGGCCGCGTCGTCGAGGTCATCGGCCGAGACGACGTTGAGCCCGCTGTCGTTGATGATCTTCTTGCCGAGCTCGGCATTGGTGCCTTCCAGCCGCACCACCAGCGGCACTTGCAGGCCGACTTCCTTGACCGCCGCGATAACGCCCTCGGCAATGATGTCGCACTTCATGATGCCGCCGAAGATATTGATCAGGATGCCTTTGACCGCCGGGTCCTTGGTGATGATCTTGAACGCCGCCGTCACCTTCTCCTTCGACGCACCGCCGCCGACGTCGAGGAAGTTGGCGGGCTCGGCGCCGTAGAGCTTGATGATATCCATCGTCGCCATGGCGAGGCCGGCGCCGTTGACCATGCAGCCGATATTGCCGTCGAGCGCGACATAGGCGAGGTCGTATTTCGACGCCTCGATCTCCTTCTCGTCCTCTTCGGTAATGTCGCGCAGCTCCATCACGTCGGGATGGCGGAACAGCGCGTTGTTGTCGAACGACACTTTTGCGTCGAGCACGCGCAACCGGCCATCCTTCATGACGATCAGCGGGTTGACTTCGAGCAGGCTCATGTCCTTCTCGACGAAGGCTTTGTAGAGGATCGGGAACAACGTCTCGCCGTCCTTGGCGGCGTCGCCGTCGAGCTTCAGCGCGCCGTTGAGTTCTTTGAAATCATCCGCGGTTATGCCTTTTTCCGGGTCGATGGCGACGGTGATGATCTTTTCCGGCGTGTCGTGGGCGACCGCCTCGATATCCATGCCACCCTCGGTCGAAACGACGAAGGCGATGCGGCCGACGGAGCGATCGACCAGCAGCGACAGATAGAGCTCGCGCTCGATGTCGGCGCCGTCCTCGATGTAGAGGCGGTTGACCTGCTTGCCCGCCGGGCCGGTCTGCTTGGTGACCAGCGTGTGGCCAAGCATTTCCTTGGCGTTGGCGACGACCTCGGCCACCGATTTCGCCAGCCTGACGCCGCCCTTGGCGTCGGGGCCAAGCTCCCTGAACTTGCCCTTGCCGCGGCCGCCGGCATGGATCTGGCTTTTCACCACATAGAGCGGGCCGGGCAGTGCCTTGGCGGCGGCTTCCGCCTCGCTTGCCCTAAACACCGGCACGCCTTCGGCCACCGGTGCGCCAAAGCCCTTCAGCAGCGCCTTGCCCTGATATTCATGGATGTTCATGCGCGTTGTCTCCAGATCACTTTACTGGCGGGTCACTTCGGATCATTTGGCGGCGAGTTGCGGAGCGATCTTGACGCAAGCCTCGCACAGGCCCTGCACCGCCGCCACCGAATTGTCGAACATCTTCTGCTCGGCCTTAACGAGCTCGATCTCGATGACGCGCTCGACACCGCCGGAGCCGATCACCACCGGCACGCCGACATAGGTGTTCTTGACACCATACTGGCCGGAGAGATGCGCAGCACAGGGCAGCACGCGCTTCTTGTCCTTGAGATAGGCTTCGGCCATCGCGATCGCCGAGGCGGCCGGTGCGTAGAAGGCCGAGCCGGTCTTGAGCAGGCCGACGATCTCGGCGCCGCCGTCGCGGGTGCGCTGCACGATCTGGTCGAGCTTTTCCTTCGAGGTCCAGCCCATCTTGATGAGGTCGGGCAGCGGGATGCCGGCGACCGTCGAATAGCGGATCATCGGCACCATGGAATCGCCATGGCCGCCGAGCACGAAGGCGGTGACATCCTCGACCGACACCTTGAATTCTTCGGCCAGGAAATAGCGAAAGCGCGAACTGTCGAGCACGCCGGCCATGCCCACGACATGGCTCTTCGGCAGGCCGGAAAACTTCTGCAGCGCCCAGACCATGGCGTCGAGCGGGTTGGTGATGCAGATGACGAAGGCTTTCGGCGCGTATTTCTTGAGACCCGCGCCAACCTGCTCCATGACCTTCAGATTGATGCCGAGAAGGTCGTCGCGGCTCATGCCGGGCTTGCGCGGCACGCCGGCGGTGACGATGCAGACGTCGGCACCCTCGATGCCGGCATAATCGTTGACGCCGGTCAGCCTGGAATCGAACCCATCAACCGGCGACGACTGCGCGATATCCAGCCCTTTGCCTTGCGGGATGCCCTCGGCGATATCGAACAGCACAACGTCGCCGAGATCCTTGAGGCCGATCATGTGGGCGAGCGTGCCGCCGATCATGCCCGAGCCGATGAGCGCTATCTTGTTGCGTGCCATGTCAGGATGTTTTCCCTTTAGACTGTGACGGCGCCCAATCCCTTAAGGAATTGGATGACGGCGTCGAGGAAGGAGGCCGGAATGCTGCGGGGAAGCCGCGAAGATTTCGCCGCACCCAATAGCCCCGGCGCATAAAATATTCAAACGATTATTTTGGAGTGAGATTTTTCAATCGGTTAGATGGATTGGGATTTACGTAAACGTCAAAAGAGATTGAGCCGACTTGGGAAAGCTACGCAATGAAGATGGAATAAGAAGGCTGTTTTCCGGCGATGACGCCCTTGTGATGCGGGTCGCCGAAGATGTGTTCGATGAACCCGTCAGGTTGGATCGGTTGGCAGCGTATCTCCGCGAACCCGGTCATTTCATGATCGTGGCATTGGCCGATGGCACAGTCGTCGGCCAATGCGCGGCCGTCATCCACCGCCACCCGGACAAGGTGAGCGAACTCTACATCGACGAAGTCGGCGTGGCGCCGGCCTTCCAGCGCCAGGCCATAGCGACGAAGATGCTCGACGCCATGTTTGAGCTCGGCCGGGAGCATGGCTGCGAGGAGGCCTGGGTCGGCACCGAGCCGGACAATGTGGCGGCCCAGGCGCTTTATGAGTCGCGCAAGGAGCCGCGCGGGCCGGCGGAGGCGTTCGTCATGTATGTGTATCGACTATAGACGCCGGCGGGACAGCGCCCCCTCTGTCCTGCCGGACATCTCCCCCACATGGGGGGAGATCGGCGGTTTTGACGACGGGCTTCTTCCACAACGCTGGAAACTGGCGAAGGTCGAGGCGACATCTGATCTCCCCCCTTGAGGGGCCCTTGAGGGGCCCTTGAGGGGGAGACGTCCGGCAGGACAGAGGGGGTGTGCCGGAACTCTACGAAACGAGGTTCAGGCCCGAACCTGCCTCGCCTCCGCAGGCACCACCCGCGCCTTCTGCCTCTCCACCCAGTCTTCCAGCCATTCGTGGCTCTGCATCTCGATCAGCCGCGACGCGGTGCGCTCGAACTCGAAGACCTCGTTGCCGCGCCTAGCCGTATACAGCTCCGCTGGCGGTGCGGCGGCGCTCACCACCAGCCGCACATGATGGTCGTAGAGCGTGTCGACCAGCAGGATGAAGCGCTTCGCCTCGTTGCGCATGCCTTCGCCAAGCACCGGCACATGATCGATGAAGACGGTCGAGAAGCGGCTGGCAATCGCCAGGAAATCGCGGGCACCGAGCGGGTTTTCGCAGAGATCGGCAAAGGAAAACCGCGCCGCTTCGCCGGCGGCGCGCGGCACGACGACCTGCCGGCCCTTTACCGTCAGGGCCGCTGCCTGCGTCGGCCTGCCATGCGTCATCACTTTCCAGGCCTCGTCGAGGACAGCATCGGCCGCGGCATCGGCAGGGGTGACATAGACCGGCAGGCGGCTGAGCTTGTCCAGCCGATAGTCCTTGTCGGCATCGAGGGCAATCACCTGCGCATGCCGCTCCAGGATGCCGATGAAGGGAAGGAAAAGCTTGCGGTTCAAGCCGTCGCCGTAGAGATCCTGCGGCGCGACATTGGACGTGGCGACCAGCACGACGCCGTTGGCAAACAGCGCCGAGAACAGCCGCGACAGGATCATGGCATCGGCGATGTCGGTGACGGAAAACTCGTCGAAGCACAGCACCCAGGCTTCCTCGGCCAACGCGCGGGCCACCGGCGCGATCGGGTCGTCTTCCCTGACGGCGCCCTCTTTACGCGCCTGCCGGTGCTTCTGGATGCGGTCCTGCACATCGGCCATGAAGTCGTTGAAATGCACACGGCGCTTGCGCCGGACCGGCACCAGCTCGAAGAACATGTCCATCAGCATGGTCTTGCCACGGCCGACGCCGCCGTGGATATAGAGGCCCTTGACGGCCTCGCGCGTCTCGCGCTTGCGAGCGAACAGCCAGCCCAGCGCGCTCGATTTGTGCGCCAGCCGTTTTGCCGAAATCTCGTCGATCAACCGATCGAGTGCCGCGACGACCCGCTCCTGCGCCGGATCGCGGTCGATCACGCCCGTATCGACCCAATGGTCGTAACGCTGCCGGACGGTCGCATGGGTCTGAAGGCCGTCACGCAGATGCATCGGTCACGTCGTTCCGGAGCAATTCCAATATGTGTAGCGGTTTTCTGTCCGGAATTGCGTAAAAACAAAAGAGAGCAATTCCGGGAAAGCGTGTAGCGGTTTTCGGAATCGCCTAAAAACAATAAGGGCGGGCGGGTCAGCCTCTTGTAAGCGAGATCGGCAGGCCGTTGGAAGTCTGGCCGTCGAATTTCTCTCCGCCCGAGGAATAGAGCCGTGCCAGCGTGCCGCCATTCGCGTCGTACAGCGTCAACTGCTTGCCGGCGACGTTCCAGGATTTGATGCCGTCGATCGGCGCCGGGCAATGCAGTGGTCCAGCCCGATAGCCGGAGCCGAATTTGGTTTGCGGCGTCGCCACCTGGCAGCTCTGGCCGGACACGCTGGCCTTCCACACGCCGGCGACGCTGCTTGCGGTAAGATCCGGGGCTCCGGCCGGAGCCGTTCCGTCCGGCGGCAGCGAGGCGACCTGAGGGCCTTGCGGCGCCGTCGGAAATTTCGACGGGTCGGCGGTGCCAGGCGACGCCGGCGGCGGCAGCTGGTTTGCGGTCACCGTGCCGGAGGGCGCGGCTTGCAGCGGCGCCGGCTGCTGGTCCATCGGCGAGAACCGTGACGTTGAACAGCCGCTCGCAAAGAGCGCGGCCAGCGATACGGCCAGCAGACCGGTTTTCGAAAAATTCATTTCAAACCTCCGTCGGGTCCGGCCGGGCTGCCGTCCGCACAATATCCCCCTTACCAAGACGGAGAAGGTGGCAAAATTTCAACCCTGTATGGTTAAAATAGCATTTGCGGCGGCACCTGTTGCAACTTTGCCACAAATGCGTGCCGCCCGAAAACCTGTCCTGGGGGTCTGACGCGAGACTGCGCAGCGGTTTGCCAGGACAGGCCTGCCCCTGGCGTCCGGCCGCCAAATGCTTGCGCCAGCCCGCTTCGGTCCTATCTCTGATGAAACCGAACCTTGCCGGAGGCGAAATCTTGGCTGCGAGGAAAAGGGCGGCCAACCGCTACTATAGCGGGCCGCCCAGCGATCATTTCGACGGCACCTTGTTCTTCAATCCCAACGGCAAGTTGCCTGCCCGCTTTTCCGATCTTTTGAAGTGGCAGCTGGGCGGCGAACGCTCGAAATGGCCGTCGGCGAATCCAAGTCCGTTTCATCAGGCGACACCGGCCAAACGGATCGACGGCTCTGAACTGAGGCTGACCATGGTCGGCCATTCCACGCTGCTCATCCAGACAGCCGGCCTGAACATCCTCACCGACCCGGTCTGGTCGCGGCGCGCCTCGCCGCTCCCCTTTGCCGGGCCGAAACGGGTCAATCCGCCCGGCATCGCCTTTTCCAGCCTGCCGCCGATCGATCTCGTATTGGTCAGCCATAACCACTACGACCATCTGGACCTCGCCACGCTGAAGCGGCTGAAGACAAAGCATGACCCGCTGGTGCTGACGCCGCTCGGCAACGACGCCATCATCGACGATGGCGTTCCCGGAATGCGGCTTTCCGTGCATGACTGGGGCGAGCGGGTCGAGATCGGCAAGGACGTCGCCGTCCATGTCGAGCCGGTGCACCACTGGTCGGCGCGCGGCACCCGCGACCGGCGCATGGCGCTGTGGGCGGGTTTTGTGGTCGAGACGCCGGGCGGAAAGGTCTATTTCGCCGGCGACACCGGTTTCCACGATGGCATCAACTACCGGCTGATGGCCGCAAGGCACGGTGGCTTCCGCCTCGCCATCCTGCCGATCGGCGCCTACGAGCCGCGCTGGTTCATGGCGCCACACCACCAGAACCCGGAGGAGGCGGTGCAAGGCATGCTGTTGTGCAACGCCGCCTATGCCGCCGGCTGCCATTGGGGCACGTTCCGGCTCACCAACGAGCCGATCGACGAGCCGGCAAGAAAGCTGGGCGAGGCCCTCAACGATCAAGGTGTCCCGCAAGAACGCTTTCGCGCCCTGCGTCCCGGCGAAGTCTGGGACGTGCCGGCGCTCTAGGCTGGCGACCCGGCCCCCCAGAGGCCCCCGGGGGAACCCGGGACGTCGTAAACGCGTTGATGGTGGTCCACAACCGTCGGCTGCGAGGGATTTCCCATGATCAAATGGATTGTGATTCTTCTGATAATCGCGGCCGCGGCCAGCCTGCTCGGCATGCCGGCATTGGCCGGAGCCGCTGCCACCGGCGCCCGCATTCTCATCGGCATCGTGCTGATCATCTTCCTGCTGGTCATGCTTGGCGTCTTCGCTGTGGCGTAGACGCATCGGCCCGAAAATCGGAATCGATTTTCAGAAGGCACGATGCGCGGGTTCAAAATGTCGGAGCGCACTTTGTGCGTCCAAGTCGACGCACGGCGCGCTGGCGTCTCGCACTGGTAATTCCGGCCGCTATCCGCCATATAGGCGCCAAACCGGCATGAGACCTTTCGATCCATGGCAAGCACTGCCCCCTTCGCCAAGATGAACGGCATCGGCAACGAAATCATCGTTGCCGACATGCGCGGTCGCGCCGACCGGGTGGCGCCGGCTGCCGCCCTTGCGCTCAATGCCGATGCCGCGACGAAGTTCGATCAGATCATGGCGATCCACGACGCCAGAACGCCGGGCACTGCCTTTTTCATCGACATCCTGAATTCCGACGGAACCGGCGCGCAGGCCTGCGGCAACGGCATGCGCTGCGTGGTGCAGGCGCTTGCCGCCGAGACCGGCCAGAAGACATTCGCCTTCGAGACCGTCGCCGGCATCCTCAACGCCGAAGAACATGCCGACGGGCTGATCTCGGTCGACATGGGCAAGCCGCGTTTCGGCTGGCAGGATATTCCGCTCGCCGAGGAATTCCGCGATACCCGCATGATCGAGCTGCAGGTCGGCCCGATCGACGCGCCGGTGCTGCACTCGCCCTCGGTCGTGTCGATGGGCAATCCGCACGCCATCTTCTGGGTCGACCGCGACGTCTGGTCCTATGAGCTCGACCGCTTCGGTCCGCTGCTCGAAAGCCACCCGATCTTCCCCGAACGCGCCAACATCACCATCGCGCGGGTGACCTCGGCCGAGACGATGGTCATCCGCACCTGGGAGCGCGGCGCCGGCCTGACCAAGGCCTGCGGCACAGCGGCCTGTGCCGCCGCCGTCGCTGCCGCGCGCACCAGGCGGACCGGACGCAGCGTCTCCCTGGTGACGCCCGGAGGTGGCTCCTTGCATGTCGAGTGGCGCGGCGACGACCACGTCATCCTCACCGGCGCCGCCGAATGGGAATTTTCCGGCAGCTTCGACCCGGCGACCGGCGTGTGGGCCCGCGACACCGAAAGCGCCGCCTGATGGCTCCCCTTGCCAAGAAGGATCCCGCTCTTCCCAAAAGTGTTGACGTCGTCACCTTCGGCTGCCGGCTGAACACCTACGAATCCGAGGTGATGCGGCGAGAGGCGGAAAGCGCCGGCCTTGGCGCGCTGGAAGGCGGCGCCATCATCTTTAACACCTGCGCCGTCACCGGCGAGGCGGTGCGCCAGGCAAAACAGTCGATCCGCAAAGCCCGCCGCGAGAATCCGGCCGCCCGCATCATCGTCACCGGCTGCGCCGCGCAGACCGAGCCGCAGAATTTCGTCGCCATGGACGAGGTCGATCTCGTCCTTGGCAACGAGGAAAAGCTGAAGGCGCATTCCTATCGCGCGCTGCCGGATTTCGGCGTCAACGACACCGAGAAGGCTCGCGTCAATGATATCTTTTCGGTGCGCGAGACGGCCGGCCACATGGTCGACGCCATCGAAGGCCGGGCGCGGGCGTTCGTCCAGGTTCAGAACGGCTGCGACCACCGCTGCACCTTCTGCATCATCCCCTATGGCCGCGGCAATTCGCGCTCGGTGCCGATGGGCGCCGTGGTCGAGCAGGTCAAGCGGCTGAGCGGCAATGGTTATGCCGAGATCGTGCTGACCGGCGTCGACATGACCAGTTTCGGCGCCGACCTGCCGGGCAGCCCGAAGCTCGGCAAATTGGTCAAGACAATCCTGAAGCAGGTGCCTGACGTGAAACGCCTGCGCCTTTCCTCGATCGATTCGATCGAGGCTGACGACGATCTGCTCGACGCCATCGCCACCGAGCCCCGGCTGATGCCGCATCTGCATCTGTCGCTGCAGTCCGGTGACGACATGATCCTGAAGCGGATGAAGCGCCGGCACAACCGGGATCAGTCGATCCGTTTTTGCCAGGATTTGCGCAAATTGCGTCCCGGCATCGTCTTCGGCGCCGACATCATCGCCGGCTTCCCGACCGAGACGGACGCCATGTTCGAAAAATCGTTGGAGATCGTCGAGGAATGCGGGCTGACGCATCTCCACGTCTTTCCGTTTTCGCCGCGCGAAGGCACCCCCGCCGCGCGCATGCCGCAGCTTCGCCGCGAACTGGTCAAGCAGCGTGCGGCACGGCTGCGCGCCGCCGGTGACGCCGCCTATCGCAGCCACCTTTCCTCGCTCGCCGGAACACGCCAGTCGATCCTGATCGAGCGCGACGGGCTCGGCCGCACCGAAGGGTTTACGCTTGCCGCGATCTCCGAGGGTGCGCCGGGCGAAATCGTTAAGGCCGATATCGCCGGCGATGACGGCTCGCGGCTGATCGCGGCGCCGCTTGCCGCCCGCGCCGCCTGAGACGCAAGAACATGGCTGGTTTTCTCAAGAAGATATTTTCGTTCGGCAAGAAGGAAGTGGTCGAGGAGCGGATCGACGAGACCGCACCGCTGCCGCCGATCAAATGGGACGCGCTCGAGGCACTGAAACCGGCGGCCGAGCAAGCCGTTCCGGAATTTTTGAAACGCGAAGAGCCTTGGCCCGAAGCAGAAGCTGCGCCTCCGGCACAGCCGGTGCCTGTTGAAGAGGCCGAGCCTGCTCAGCCGGAGCCTGATCCGGTCGAAGAGCCAGAGCAGATTCCGGCTGCTCCCGTGATTCCCGAGCCAACTCCGGAGCCGCAGGACGTTCCTGAGCCCGAGCAGCCGGAAATCGCCCCGAAGAAACAACCCGAACCTGCGTCCGTCGAAGCGTCCACTCAGCTTCCATCATCAGCGGCTGGCGCCGCTGCGCTGACGCCCCCCTCTCCCCGTCCTTCACGGGGAGAGGGTAAGGGTGAGGGGCAGCGCGGACCTGCGCAAGATGCCGCACCGACGGCCGAAATCCCGCCCCCCATTCGCCAGCCAGCGCCGATCGAGGCGAAGCCGGTCCTTACCGAGATCGCGCCCGAACCTGAAGCCATACCGGCGCCCCGCCCTCCCCTCGATGGGGAGGGTCGCCGCGAAGCGGCGGGGTTGGGTGACAGCGCCGGCGCCAGTCACCCTCACCCCCGAGCTTCTCTCGGGACCTCCCCCATCGCGGGGGAGGTAAAGCGCGAGCCCGTTCCGCAACCACCGCCGGAGCCAAAGCCGGCTCCCGGCAAGGTCACCGTCACCAGGAAGGTCGGGCAGAGAGCCGAACCGCAGAAGGCGCCGGAACCGGCACCGAAACGCTCGTGGTTCCAGCGCATGAAGGAGGGGCTCGCCCGCTCTTCCCGGGAACTGTCAGGCAACATCGCCGGCGTCTTCACCAAGCGCAAGCTCGACGAGGACACGCTGCAGGATCTGGAGGACGTGCTGATCCGCGCCGATCTCGGCATGGAGACGGCTTTGCGCATCACCGATTCGCTGGCTGCCAGCCGCTACGGCAAGGACGTCTCCGAGACGGAAGTCCGCGCCATCATGGCGACCGAGGTTGAGAAGGTGCTGACCCATGTCGCCTTGCCGCTGGAGCTCGACCTCAGCCACAAGCCGCATGTCATCCTTGTCGTCGGCGTCAACGGCACCGGCAAGACCACGACCATCGGCAAGCTGGCGGCAAAGCTGACCGACGGCGGCCTGTCGGTGATGCTCGCCGCCGGCGACACGTTCCGTGCCGCCGCGATCGAGCAATTGAAGATCTGGGGCGAGCGCACCAGGTCGCCGGTCATCGCCTCGAAGCTTGGCGCCGACGCCGCCGGCCTCGCCTACGATGCCTTCGAACAGGCCAGGCAAGCCGGCTCCGACGTGCTGATCATCGACACCGCCGGGCGGCTGCAGAACAAGACCGAGCTGATGGCGGAACTCGAAAAGATCGTCCGGGTGCTGGGCAAGCTCGATCCGGAGGCGCCGCACACCGTGCTGCAGACGGTCGACGCCACCACCGGCCAGAACGCGCTCAACCAGGTCGAGATCTTCCGCAATGTCGCCGGCGTCAACGGCCTGGTGATGACCAAGCTGGACGGCACGGCACGCGGCGGTATTCTGGTGGCGATTGCGGCAAAGCATAAATTGCCGGTTTATTTCATCGGCGTCGGCGAACAGGTCGACGACCTCGAACCATTCTCCGCAAGCGAGTTCGCCAGGGCGATCGCTGGAGTGGCATAACAAGCTTGATCCCAGGAAGTTGCAGACTTTTTGGACAGGATCATGCGCAAGAAGGAAAGCCTATGAACCCGCGCATCCTCGAACGCGACCCGTCCGACCCGCAGAAACAGAAGAAGGAAGGCGTCAATCCGCTGCTCAAGCTGGTGCTGGAGCTCGGCCCGTTGATGGTGTTCTTCTTCGCCAACGCCCGTGGCGCATGGCTGTCGCAGAAATTTCCGGTGCTGGCCGAATTCGGCGGACCGATCTTCGTCGCCACCGGCCTGTTCATGGCCGCGACCGCGATCGCGCTGGCCGCGTCCTGGCTGCTCACCCGCACCTTGCCGATCATGCCGATGGTGTCGGGCGTCGTCGTCTTCGTCTTCGGCGCGCTGACGCTCTACCTGCAGGACGACATCTTCATCAAGATGAAGCCGACAATCGTCAACATGCTGTTCGGCGGCGTGCTGCTCGGCGGCCTGTTCTTCGGCAAGTCGCTGCTCGGCTACGTCTTCGATTCGGCCTTCAGCCTCGATGCCGAGGGCTGGAAGAAACTCACCTTCCGCTGGGGCCTGTTTTTCCTGTTCCTGGCCCTTGTCAACGAAGTGGTCTGGCGGAATTTTTCCACCGACGCCTGGGTTACCTTCAAGGTCTGGGGCATCATGCCGATCACCCTTCTTTTCACCTTCAGCCAGATGCCGCTGATCATGCGCCATTCGCTTGAAGGCAAGACCGGAACGGAAGGGAAGCCCGGCAAGTAACGATTTTAAGGAGAGGGCATGGAATTCGTCACCACGCGCGAAGAGCTGAGAACGATCTACAAGACGCCTCGGCCGACCGACGGCTCGATCCGCAAGGAACTGAAGGCGCTGGATGGCCACGGCCGTTCCTTCATCGGCAAAAGCCCCTTCGTGCTGATTGGCTCCTCGGACGGCGCCGGCAATGCCGATGTGACGCCGAAGGGCGATAGGCCGGGCTTTGCCGCCGTGCTCGACGAGAAGACCATCGCCATCCCCGACCGGCCCGGCAACAACCGGCTCGACACGCTGGAGAACATTCTTCTCAACCCTTCGGTCGGGCTGCTTTTCCTCATCCCGGGCATGAACGAGACGCTGCGCGTCAACGGCGACGCCCGCATCACCGTCGATGCGGCTTTGCGCGAGCGGCTCGCCGTCGACGGCAAGGAACCGCAAAGCGTCGTCCTGGTGACGGTCAAGGCCGCCTACATGCATTGCGCCAAGGCCTTCATGCGCTCCGATCTGTGGAAGCCGGAAACCTGGTACGACCGCGCGACGCTGCCGACGCTCGGCCAGATCCTGCGCGACCAGCTGGCGCTCGCCGATTCGGCCGAGGCGACCGACCGCTGGCTGGACGAAGAATACAAACACACCATGTGGTAGTGTGCCCGACCACGAATCGCCGAGCCCGCCTCTAAGCCTTTGCTGAACATCCTCGCCATTTCCGGCAGCCTGCGCGCCGCCTCGACCAATTCGGCCCTGGTCGCGGCGCTCGCGCAAAACGCGCCGCCGGACTGTCACGTATCCGTCTATGACGGGCTTGGCCGGCTGCCGATTTTCAATCCGGATGACGAAGGCGAGCGGACGCCACCGCAAGCATCCGCGCTGATCGACGCGGTCACCGCCGCGGACGGCGTGATCGTCTCCTGCCCTGAGTATGCCCATGGCGTACCGGGCGGGCTGAAGAACGCGCTCGACTGGCTGGTGTCGCGCGATGCAGCTGTCGGCAAGCCGGCCATGCTGGTGCACACCTCGCCGCGCTCGCTGTTTGCCCGCGCGGCTCTGGCCGAGATCATGCGCACCATGTCTTTCGCGCTTTTTGAAGACACCGCGCTCGAAATCGCCCTGCTCGGCAAGAGGCCACCGGAGGTGGACAAAATCCTGTCGGAGCCGGCAAGCCAACTGGCAATGCACAACGCCATTTCGGCCTTCGCCGATTTCATCCGGTCGCGTTAAGCGGCGGCCACCGTGCTTTCGTTATCCCGGGCGGAGCGAATGCTAAGCGCGTCGGCGACGAAGCCCCCAAGTGGGGGAGATGCCCGGCAGGGCAGAGCGGGGCGCTGTCCCGCAGCCTCTCGCAAATTTCCCTTCGGTCTCAACGCCGCGACATTGGTCTCGCCGACGAACCAGTCACGCGCAGCGACCTCTTCGAAGACCCCAGGGCCGCTCAAAATGTCTTTGCGCCGTTGACCATCAGCCGGACCATGTAGAGCGAGGTCGTGCCGGCGATGTAGAGGCAGTTCAGCTTGCCGCCGCCGAACACGCAATTGGCGACGACTTCCGGCACCTTGATCTTGCCGATCAGCGTTCCGTCGGGATCGTAGCAATGGATGCCGTCGGCGGCACTGGTCCAGATCCGGCCTTGGTCGTCGAGCCTAAAACCATCGAACAGGCCGGCCGTGCAATCGGCGAAGACCTTTCCGCCTGAGATCTTCTTGCCGGCCCCTTCGACATCGAACACCCGCATATGCGCCGGATTCTGCGCGCCATGCGTGCGGCCGGTATCGACGACATAGAGCTTGCTCTCGTCGAGCGAGAAGGCAAGCCCGTTGGGCCTGACCATGTCGGTGATCACCGCTTCGATCTCGCCGGTGCCGGGGTCGGCCCGGTAGACATGGCAGGCGCCGATCTCGCTCTCGGCCTTGTCGCCCTCATAATCCGTATCGATGCCGTAGGTCGGGTCGGTGAACCAGATCGAACCATCGGACTTGACCACCGCATCGTTGGGCGAGTTCAGCCGCTTGCCGCGCCATTTGTCGGCTATGGTGGTGATCGAGCCGTCATGCTCGGTGCGGCTGACCCGGCGGCCCGAATGCTCGCAAGTGACCAGCCGGCCCTGCCGGTCGACGGTGTTGCCGTTGGAATTGCCCGACGGCTGCCGGAACACGCTGACGCTGCCGTCGGTCTCGTCGTAGCGCAGCATGCGGTTGTTGGGAATGTCGGACCAGACCACATAACGGCCGGCCGCAAACCAGGCCGGCCCTTCGGCCCACCGGCATCCGGTGAACAGCTTGTCCACCTGTGCGTTGCCGTTGAACAGCCGCGCAAAGCGTGGATCGAGAATTTCGTAGTCTTCGGCCATGGTTTTCTCCCGGGTCATGCAAATCGTTGGTGCCGGCGCGATCAAGCCAGCCGGCGATCGATATGGCAAGATCGTGTATCGGGACAGGCAATGCGGCCCTTGCTCGACTGACGGATGGAAGGGCGGGCCCATGCGCCGTTAACCGGCTATGCGCCCAGCGCAATGGTGCATTGCAACATCTTCTTTTTGCGATGCACCATAACTATGTCATGCTGCGTATCGATCAGGGAGGAACAACCTGCCGCAACAAAGCGGCACAGAAGGAACCTCGCTATGATTCTCGACAGCCTAATGAGCCGCGCTCGCACCAGCATCGCCAAGCGCCGGCAATACAACCGCCTCATCGCCGAAATCGATTCGTTTTCCAGCCGCGATCTGGCCGACATGCGCGCCGACCGCAGCGAAATGCTCTACCAGGTCCACAAGCAGGTCTACGGCTGAATCTTCGGTCGACCTATCACGTTCGTAATCCTTGGGCGTAACGACGCAAAGCGGAGTGAAGACCCAAGGATGACGAAACGGCGGGGCCATCAGCCGGGTGCTGCCAGCGCCTTCTCGATCTCCGGCAACAGCAGCGCTTGTGCTGAGCCCGGCGTCAGCGGGCCGACGTGCTTGTAGGCGATCTTGCCGTCCTTGCCGACGACGAAGGTTTCCGGCACGCCGTAGACCCCCCAGTCGATCGCCGCGCGCCCTGCCGTGTCGACGCCGATCGCCTGGAACGGGTTGCCGAGATCGCCGAGGAACCGGCGGGCGTTTTCCGGCTGGTCCTTGTAGTTGAGGGCGGCGATGACGAAGCGCTTGTCCTGCGACAGCGCCAGCAGCAGCGGATGTTCGTCGCGGCACGGCCCGCACCACGACGCGAAGACGTTGACGAGCGTGACCTTGCCGGCAAACTGCCTGGAATCAAGCCCCGGCAAATTCATGCCCTCCAGCGCCGGCAGATTGGTCTGCGGCGCCGGCAGGCCGATCAGCGCCGATGGCACTTCCGAAGTGTCGCGGCCGGACAGCAGCTGCGTCAGGAACAGCCCCGCCAGCCCGAGGAAAATCAGCAGCGGCAACAGCACGATCAGGCGGCGTGAGCGCGCCGGCGTTTCCGTCTCCATGCTCATGATTTCCCCGCCTTGTCGGAGCGCCGCCGCACGCCGGACGCTTCCAGCTCGGCGAGGTCTCGTCTGCGTGCACGCTGGTCGAGTAGGATCCAGCCGATCAGCCCGGCCAGCACCACGGCCGTAATGGCATAGGCAGCGGTCACATAGAGCGCATGCGCGCTCATAGGGGTCGCTCCTCCGGTGCAAAACCTTTCAGCCGGACCATTTCGCTTCGTTCCAACATGCCTTCCTTTAACCCTGCGCCATCGGCTTCGCAATCGACAGCAGCGCCGCAGCCTTTGACGCCCTGTAATCACCAACATGGCCGGCCAAATCAGTCGGTTCCATGGCGCAGCGCCAACGCTGCCGCAACCGGCCCCAGCACGGCAAGAAACAAGGTCAGCGCGGCAAGAATGAGGAAAGGCTGCAGAAACGGATCAAGGTTCGCCACCGCGCCATAGCTTGCCGAGACGCCGAAGATCAGCACCGGGATGGTCAGCGGCAGCACCAGCACCGAGATCAGCAGCCCGCCGCGCGGCAGTGCCACCGCCACCGCCGCACCGGCAGCGCCGATGAAGGTAATCGCCGGCGTGCCGACCAGAAGGGTCAGCGCCGTGGCGCCGATGCCGATCGGCTCCATGTTCATGAACAGGCCGAGCAGGGGTGCCGCGATGACCAGCGGCAGCACGCTTCCTGCCCAATGCGCCAGGCATTTTGTCAGCACGGTCAGCGCCAGCATCTGCCGGTCGTCGCCGAGCACCAGCAGATCGAGCGAGCCGTCTTCCCGGTCGGCCTGGAACAATCGGTCGAGACCGAGCAGGCAAGCCAGCAAGGCGCCGATCCACAGGATCGCCGGGCCGATGCGGGCAAGCAGATTGAGGTCCGGCCCGACGCCGAACGGGATCGTGGCGATCACCGCGAGAAAGAAGATCACGCCGGTCAGCGCCCCGCCGCCGGCCCGGATACTCAGGCGGATATCGCGCAGGAAGAGGGCTAGCATGGTTTTAGATGCCCTTGCCCAGGCACCCCCCTCTGTCCTGCCGACATTACCGAGTTTCCCCCATCCTCAATTCTTGTGCCCCCTCCAACCCCAGCGGCAGATGCGTCGCCGCAATAATGATTCCGCCCTCCGAACAGTGCTCCCGCATCAGCCGGCCGAATCGCTCTTCCGAAGCCTTGTCCAATCCGGCCGTCGGCTCGTCGAGCAGCCACAGCGGCCGCCGGCTGACCAGCAGTTTTGCGATCGCCGCGCGGCGGCGTTGCCCGGTGGAGAGATAGCCGAACGGCAGATGGCCGATACCGTCAAGCCCGACCATTGCCAGCGCCTCTTCGGCGCTCAAAAAATCCGCACCCGAAAAATCGCGCCAGAAGCGCAGATTCTCCGCCACGCTCAGCGCCGTCTTCATCGCGTTCTGGTGGCCGAGATAGTGGCAGGCCGAGGCGACCGACGGAAAATCCTCACCGCCACCTTCGAGAAGCAAACGGCCTGCCACCACCGGCAGCAACCCGGCAACGACCCTGAGCAGTGTCGATTTTCCCGCGCCGTTCGGCCCGGTGACGATCAGCGCCTGGCCTTTGCCAAGGGCAAAGTCGAGGCCGGAAAAAACCGCCTCGCCGCCGCGTTCGCCGCCCAGATTTTCGGCGATCAGCCGCATTCCATGCCCGTCCCGAAAACATCGCGCCACGGCAGCTGCCGCATCGCACAAAATAGCCGTTCGACTGTCTAGAACTATTCCAGGAAATTCTCTATATGCGGGGCATCCGTGCCAGCGGTCGGCACGGGAAGCGAATTAGCGCCGAACCAGCGCACGCGCCGCCTTGAACGGCTCGGGTTGGCTGGGAACGGACAGCGGAAATGGCCGTACCCGCACCTTTGCGCGTGATTGCATGCCATCGGCGTCCGTTCCCTTTCAGGCTGAACAGACAAGGACGGATCGCACGTGTCAAAATCCCTCGATAGTTTCAATTGCCGCCGCACGCTGACCGCGGGCGGCTCCGATTATGTTTACTACGACCTCGTCGAGGCCGAGAAGAACGGCCTCACCGACATCGCCCAACTGCCCTATTCGATGAAGGTGCTGCTGGAGAACCTGTTGCGCAACGAGGACGGCCGTTCCGTCACCAAGGAGAGCATCCAGGCGGTCGCCGGCTGGCTGACCGACAGGGGCACCGCCGGGGTCGAGATCGCCTATCGCCCGGCCCGCGTGCTGATGCAGGATTTCACTGGCGTTCCGGCCGTGGTCGACCTGGCCGCCATGCGCGATGCCATGGCCTCGCTCGGCGGCGACCCGCAAAAGATCAATCCGCTGGTGCCGGTCGACCTGGTCATCGACCACTCGGTCATCGTCGATGAGTTCGGCACGCCGCTGGCTTTCGCCCGGAATGTCGAGCTTGAATACGAGCGCAACGAGGAACGCTACAAATTCCTGAAATGGGGCCAGCAGGCTTTCCGCAACTTCCGCGTCGTGCCGCCCGGCACCGGCATCTGCCACCAGGTCAATCTCGAATATCTCGGCCAGGTCGTGTGGACCAACACTGAAGGCGGCGAAACCACCGCCTATCCCGACACCTGCGTCGGCACCGATTCGCACACCACCATGATCAACGGCCTTGGCGTGCTCGGCTGGGGCGTCGGCGGCATCGAGGCCGAGGCCGCGATGCTTGGCCAGCCCGTCTCCATGCTGTTGCCCGAAGTCATCGGCTTCCGGCTCACCGGCAGGCTCAGGGAAGGCGTCACCGCCACCGATCTCGTGCTCACCGTCACCCAGATGCTGCGCAAGAAGGGCGTCGTCGGCAAGTTCGTCGAATTCTTCGGTCCGGGTCTGTCCAACATGACGCTGGCCGACCGCGCCACCATCGGCAATATGGCGCCCGAATATGGCGCGACCTGCGGCTTCTTTCCGGTCGATGGCGAAACCATCCGCTACCTCACCATGTCCGGCCGCGAGGAAAACCGCATCGCGCTGGTCGAGGCATACGCCAAGGCGCAAGGCATGTGGCGCGATACCGGGTCGGCCGATCCGGTCTTCACCGACCTGCTCGAGCTCGATCTCGGCAGTGTCGTGCCGTCGATGGCCGGCCCCAAGCGTCCAGAGGGCCGGGTCGCGCTCGAAGGCATTCCGGCCGGCTTTGTCAAGGCGATGGAAACCGAATACAAGAAGGCGGTCGAAATCGACAAGCGCTATGCCGTCGAGGGCACCGACTACGACCTTGGCCATGGCGACGTCGTCATTGCCGCCATCACCTCCTGCACCAACACGTCGAACCCGAGCGTGCTGATCGGCGCCGGGTTGCTGGCACGCAACGCCAACCGGCTCGGGCTCAAGCAGAAGCCGTGGGTCAAGACATCGCTGGCGCCGGGCAGCCAGGTCGTCGCCGAATATCTGGAGAAATCCGGCCTGCAGAAGGAACTGGACCAGATCGGCTTCAATCTGGTCGGCTTCGGCTGCACCACCTGCATCGGCAATTCCGGCCCGTTGCCGGCGCCGATCTCCAGAACCATCAACGACAAGGGCTTGATTGCTGCCGCGGTGCTTTCCGGCAACCGCAATTTCGAAGGCCGCGTCTCGCCCGACGTGCAGGCGAACTACCTCGCTTCGCCGCCGCTGGTCGTCGCCCACGCACTGGCCGGGACCGTGACCAAGGATCTGACCACCGAACCGCTCGGCGAGGACCGCGACGGCAACCCGGTCTACCTCAGGGACATCTGGCCGAGCTCGGTCGAGATCCAGGAGTTCATCGAGAAGAACGTGACGCGCGAACTGTTCGCCCGCAAATATGCCGACGTCTTCAAGGGCGACGAATACTGGCAGAACGTCAAGGCGCCGGAAGGTCAGACCTATTCCTGGGACAACAATTCGACCTATGTGCAGAACCCGCCCTACTTCGCTGGCATGACATCGGGCTTCGGCACGATCGGCCACATCAAGGGCGCCCGCGTGCTCGGCCTGTTCGGCGACAAGATCACCACCGACCACATCTCACCGGCCGGCTCGATCAAGGCGGCCTCGCCGGCCGGCAAGTACCTCATCGATCATGGCGTCGGGGTTGCCGACTTCAATCAATACGGCACACGGCGCGGCAATCACGAGGTGATGATGCGCGGCACCTTCGCCAATATCCGCATCCGCAACCACATGCTGGGTGAGAACGGCCGCGAGGGCGGCTACACGATTCACTATCCGTCGAAGGAAGAGAAATCGATCTACGACGCCGCCATGGAGTACAAGAAGGAAGGCGTGCCGCTGGTCATCTTCGCCGGTGTCGAATACGGCAACGGCTCGTCGCGCGACTGGGCGGCCAAGGGCACCAACCTGTTGGGTGTTCGCGCCGTCATCGCTCAGTCCTTCGAGCGCATCCACCGCTCGAACCTGGTCGGCATGGGGGTCATCCCGTTCGTCTTCGAGGAGGGCACCTCATGGGCCTCGCTCAACCTCAAGGGCGACGAACTGGTCGAAATCGACGGGCTGAGCGCCATCAAGCCGCGTCAGAAGATGATTGCGAAGATCACTTATGGCGACGGCACGGTGAAGAACATTCCGATCATCTGCCGCATCGATACGCTGGACGAGCTCGATTACTTCAAGAACGGCGGCATCCTGCAATATGTGCTGCGCGATCTGGCCGCATAATGTGAAGGGAATAGGGGAGTAGGGCAGTAAGGCAGTAGGGGAAAAGTCGCCTCCGCTGCCTCGTCCTACTCCTACTGCCCTACTGCCCTACTGCCATACTGCCCTAATTTCGGCCCTCCGAACCGCGCCGCCGCCGCCAGCAGCACGCCGAGCATCAGCCCGTTGAGGATGTGCCACAGGAAATGCGTGCCGAGCGGGAAGCTGCCGCAAACCAGCGGATCGATCGTCCTGAAGATGACCGACACGACGAAGATCGCCGAGCCCGCCAGATTGTACCAGCCGGCGCGGTTGCCGCTCGCCGCCACCCAGGCGCCGAAGAAGGCGAGCGCCAGGAAGGGCGGCAGGTAGCCGGTCGTGCCGTTCGATGCCTGGCGCAGCCAGTACGGCACGGCCGAGGTCAACAACCCGGTGACGGCATAGAAGGCGAAGAAGATGGCGATCGCCTTGCCCCATTTCATACCGAGGAAACGGCGCAGGTTGAACAGCGTGTAGGCCAGCGTGAACCCGGCGATCGGCAGCACGTCGGCCCAGACAGTGGCATGGTTGGCAAAGGTGTGGAACAGCGCCGAGCCGGTGCCGATCGCCACCACCCACCAGGCCAGAATTTCGGCGAAGATGCCTGTGCCGCGCCGGCGCACCTCCCGGACACCCCACAGCCCAGCGACAAGAAAAGCCATATTGGTCAGTGCGTTGACCGGTTCGGCCCAGAACTGTGGCCCGACCCGCTCGCAGTACAGGTCGACCGGCGTCAGGAGAGTTTGCCACATGCTGATTGTCGCCCGAATCGGTATCTACCTTGAAGTGTAGCCCATCCTGTTGCGCCCTTGCAGTTTGTCGCAACGGTAGAATTTCACCGCAACGTGACTTCCCGTTGACTGCCGCTTCTGCCACATATTTCGCCAACCAGAACAAAGCCGGCCATCACCGGCGGGAGTCGAAACGGCCATGACACCTCGAAGACCATTGCGGCTTGCGGCGTTTGCGCTGGCCCTCTCGGTGCTTGCCGGAGCTGGACTTGCCGCCAATGCGCTTGCCGGCGAGGCCGACCGCTCCCAGACAGATAAATCCCTGGTCGGCCAGCCCTTGGGCGTGGTCGAGCTCTTCACCAGCCAGGGCTGCAGTTCCTGCCTGCCGGCCGATGCATTTTTCGCCGAGCTTGCCGCCAAGGAGAACATCGTCGCGCTCGCCTATCACGTCGACTACTGGGATTATCTCGGTTGGAAGGACACGCTGAGCCGCAAGGAGAACACCGAGCGGCAGTATGAATATATGCGTGCCTTCGGCAGCCGCTCGGTCTATACGCCGCAGGCCGTCATCAATGGCCGCAGCCATGTCAACGGCGCCCGCCGCGAGGAAGTCGACGGCGCGCTCGCCCGCATGGAAACGTCCGGCGAAGGCATGCAGGTCCCCATCGACGTCAGCCGGACCAGCGACCGCGTCATCATCGACGCCGGCGATGCCGGGAGCGGCCCCAGCGATGCCCATGTCGTCATCGTCTATTTCGACCCGCCGCAGACGATCAAGATCGGCAAGGGCGAGAACACCGGCCGCAGCATGACCTATTGGAACGCCGTCTCCGGCATCCAGACCGCCGGCATGTGGCACGGCAAGGCGCAGCGCTACGAATTGCCGATGAGCGTGATTGCCAAGAAAGGCGGCTGCGCCGTGCTGCTGCAATCGGTGGGCAAGGACGGCATGCCGGGTCCCATCCTGGGCGCCGCCCTGATCCACAAGCCCTGAACGCCCTCTCCTTCTCCCCTTGTGGGGCCCGAAGGGCGGGCGAGGCCCACGACTCGCCCCGGGTGGTGGATCGGCGCGCAACTTCGAAGGAATGAGGCAGCGGCGATTTCAAGCAAATTACCAAGCTGCGACATCCCTCATCCGTCGCCTTCGGCGACACCTTCTCCCACAAGGGGAGAAGGGAAGGCTGCGCATTCACTCGGCCAATAAAATAAAAAACCGACGTCAACTTGCTTCTGACGCCGGTCATTTAGATTTTGGGATCGTCGCACTCGATTTCTCCAAGGGAGAAACCGAGGTTGGTTCGATCCGACGCAGACCCGTGGGCGGGGGGCTTGGGGTTTACGAGCCAGTGCCGGACCGAACCGTCTCAGGCAACACCCGTAAATTCGTCGGAGATTGGGGCTTTAGCGCGGTTAAAAGAAGGCAGGATTGTGGCAAAGCATCACCAATTTCAACGGGCGTTTTTATAAACGTGACTGGACACCGCGGAAACGTTGCGCCGCCAGCCTTTCCCCAGCCGGGCTTGCAATTCCATGGCGAAAGCGCCAACTTTGATTGATGTAAGATTCATTCGAAGGGATCGAGGCATGACTGATCACGGCAGTGGGACGGAGGATGGGGACGCATCCGCAATACTGATCCCGCTGCATGAGGCAAGACGTGAACGCCTCGACCAGCCGGTGCGGTTCGACCGGCGTGAATTGGACCAGATCCTGAGGCTTTACGGGCGCATGGTCGCCGCCAATGAATGGCGCGACTACGCCATCGACCATCTTGCCGACCGCGCCGTCTTTTCCGTCTTCCGTCGCACCAGCGAGGTGCCGCTGTTCCAGATCGTCAAGGATCCGAAGCTGGCGCGCCGGCAAGGGGCTTTCGCCGTCATCGCCGCCGGCGGCCGCATCCTTAAGCGCGGCCAGGAGCTTGGCCGCGTGCTTGGCGTGTTCGACCGCACGCTGAAACTTGTCGAGGCCTAACTACTTGTTGTGCTTCCGGAATCTCCGTTCCGGCAGTGAGTTGGGATCGGGCGGAACCTGAGACCCGCCATTGATCGGCAGTTGCATGAACACCGTGTCGAGCCAGCGTCCGAGCTTGTAGCCGGAGGCTTCCAGACGGCCCGAATGGCGAAAGCCGAGCTTTTCATGCAGCCGGACCGAGGCACTGTCCGGCCGACCGTCGCCGATCACCGCGATGATCTGGCGGAAGCCCGCCCCGCCTCGGCCGCCGCGATCAGCCCTTGCATCAGCTTCAGCCCGATGCCATGGCCCTTGGCCTCGGGCGCGACATAGACAGAATCTTCGACGATGAACCGGTACGCAGGCCGCGCCCGGAAGGCGCCGGCATAGGCATAACCGAGCACGATGCCGGCTTTTTCCGCCACCAGATAGGGAAAGCCGCCCGCTATCAAACTGTCGAAGCGCTCGCCCATCTCGGCACGATCAGGCGGCTCCAGTTCGTAGCTCGCCGTGCCGTGGATCACCGCATCGGCATAGATGGCGGTGATCCGGTCGAGATCGGCCGCTGTCGCGCCGCGTATCGTGATGCTGCTCATAATTTATGCAAGCCGTTCATCTGCCTTCTATAACAGCAAAGGCCGGCACAGAAGGAAAGGGCGGCCGTTGGGCCGCCCTTTCCTAATTCGCTGGTCCACAGACTCAAGGGGCCGTTGTTAACGGCGATCGCCCATGAACTGCAGCAGGAACATGAACAGGTTGATGAAGTCGAGATAGAGCCTCAGAGCGCCCATGATAGCTTTGCGGCCGGCGACATCAGTCTCGTCGCCCTCGAAATACATCTCCTTGATGTTCTGCGTGTCGTAGGCGGTCAGCCCTGCGAAGATCAGCACGCCGATCGCCGAAACGGCGAAGGAAAGCGCCGACGACTGCAGGAAGATGTTGATCACACTTGCGATGATCAGACCGACCAGGCCCATGATCAGGAACGAACCGAGCGCGGAAAGATCGCGCTTGGTCGTGTAGCCGTAGAGCGACAGCCCGCCAAAGGCGGCGGCGGTGGCGAAGAAGGTCTGCGAGATGCTGGCGGTGGTGTAGACCAGGAAGATCGACGACAGTGACAGGCCGACGAGGCCGGCATAGACCCAGAACGTCGTCTGCGCGGCCGAAACGCTCATCGACTGGACGCGAAACGACAGGAACAGCACCGCTGCCAGGGGGGCAAAGATCACTAGCCATTTCAGCGGCGAGCCGAAGATCGCGTAGCCGAAGGATGTCAGCATATCGCCGTTCGGCAGCGTAGCGACCGCCGAAGCCGGA
Source organism: Mesorhizobium sp. WSM4817 (assembly GCF_055811135.1). Classification (NCBI taxonomy): domain Bacteria; kingdom Pseudomonadati; phylum Pseudomonadota; class Alphaproteobacteria; order Hyphomicrobiales; family Phyllobacteriaceae; genus Mesorhizobium; species Mesorhizobium sp. WSM4817. The sequence goes on from NZ_JBVVQQ010000001.1 coordinate 212,414, forward strand.
TCGGTGGTGGTGGCCAGCATGATCGTTCCGACCGCGGCGAGGCCGGTGATGAGGAGGCCAAGCCCCATCAGATTGTAGACCTTGATCATATAAGCGCGCAGGCCCTGGTCGATAGCAGCATCGACGCCGACGCCGGGCACGGCACGCGTCTGATAATTGCGAACGGGTTCAGCCATGGAAATCCTCATATTGCTTCTGCCCCGTCCGGTGTCCGGTCGATTTGGACCGAGGCGCCGCTGGCGGGGCTCCAGCATGCCTGCCGCGAAATATGATGGTTATTCGCGTCAAGAACAAGACCGTAACCGGGCGTAATGCTTCGTGAAGTAGCAAAAATCCGGATTTATCGGCCGTCCGAAGCCCAACATTAACAAGATTTAACCCAATCCCGGTCGCGTTGAGCTTGCCGACCCTTGCAGATCAGAGATTGCGCAGCACCGGCGCCGCCTTGTGGCCCAGCACCCGCCAGGTGCCGGCGAGGCCGATGCCGACCGTGACCAGCAAGGCAAAGACAATGGTTGCCACCGCCACATCGGGCATGAAATGCGACGGCAGCGTCATGACGCGCGCGACAACGAACCACGCCGCAATGCCGCCTGCCGCCAGCGCGAAGATCGCCGTGGCGAGGCCGATCAGCATGTATTCCAGCGAAAAGGCCGCGATCAGCGTCTTCCTGGTGGCGCCCAGCGTCTTCAGCACCACCGCATCGTGGATGCGGGCGCGGTTGCCGGCCGCCAACGCGCCGGCCAGCACCAGCACCGAGGCGATCAGCGCCACCCCAGCCGCGGCCCTGATAGCGGTGCCGAGTTGCGCCACCAGCCGGTTGACGATGTCGAGCGCGTCCTTGACCCTGACTGTCGTCACCGCGGGAAAGGCACGGGTGACAGCGTTGAGAAGACGGGCATCGTCGGCCGGCGACGCGCCCTTTTCGGTGAGCGTCGCCAGCCAGCTGTGCGGCGCGCCGGCAAATGTGCTGGGCGAAAACACCATGACGAAATTGATGCCCATCGTCTCCCACTCGACCTGGCGGAAATTGGCGATCTTCGCCGTCACGTTGCGGCCAAGCACGTTGACGGTGACGGTATCGCCGAGTTTCAGCCCGATCTCTTTGCCTTCCTCGGCCGAAAACGACACCAGCGGCTCGCCGGCATAATTGTCCGGCCACCATGTCCCTTCGGTCAGCGTCGCATTCGCAGGAATTCTGGCCTCGTAGGTCAGCCCGCGATCGCCGCGCAGCACCCAGGCCCCTTCCGCCGGGACCTTGACCTTGTCGACGTCGACGCCGTTCAGCGCCATCACCCGGCCGCGCAGCATCGGCACCTTGACCAGCGTGCCTTGCGGCGCCTCCCTGCCGACCAGCGCCGAGAACGCATCGACATCGCTGCTCTGGATGTCGACGAAGAAGAAGTTCGGCGCCCGCTCCGGCAGGTTGCCGGAAATCTGCCGCCTGAGATTGCCGTCGATCAGCGCCAGCGTCACCAGAAGCGTCAGCCCCAGTCCCAGCGACAGCACCACCGACGGCGTCAAGGCGCCCGGCCGATGGATGTTGCCGAGGGCGAGCCTGAGCACCGTCGAGCCAACGCGCGGGCTCCTTTTGGCGGCCCACTGCACCAGCGCGCCGACAAGGCGCAGCACCAAAAAAGCAAAAATGGTGGCGCCGACGAAGATCGAGGCGATGTAGCGGTCGCCGGAAAACAGAATGGCCAGCGCCGCCAGCAGCAGCGCGATGCCGAGCGCCGCCGCCGTGTAGAGCGGGCGCGGAAAGCCGCGGCCCTCAAAACCCATTTCGCGAAACAGCGCCGTCGCCGGCACGTCGCGCGCCCGGCCGAGCGGCAGCAAGGCGAAAGCCAGCGTCACCAGCAGCCCGAACAGCGCCGCCATGCCGAGCGCGCCGGGATAGAATCCGCCCTCCGCCGGCACCGGAATGATCGACTGGAGCGCCGCGCTCGCCGCGAACGGCATTAGCGCGCCAAGCACGACGCCGAGCGTGATGCCAAGCACGGCGATCATCAGGATCTGCACCAGGTAGACGGCAAAGACGAAACCGCCCGAAGCTCCCAGGCTCTTGAAGGTGGCGATGACGCCGCGCTTGCCGTCGAGATAGGCGCGCACCGCATTGGCCACGCCGACGCCGCCGACCACCAGCGCCGTCAGCCCGACCAGCGTCAGGAACTGCGAAAACCGCTCGATATTGGCGGACAATGCCGGTGCTGCATTGCTGCGCGTGCGGATCGACCAGCCGGACTCGGGAAACTCCTCCGCCGCCTGATCCTGAATGGCTTTTATGCGAGCCTCGCCGGTGCCGCCGGGCAGGCGCACCTTGTAGGCGTTCTCGACCAGGCTGCCGGGCTGGATCAAACCGGAAGCGGCAAGCCCGTCGGTCGAGATCATCAGCCGCGGCGCAAAGCCGAAGCCGTCGGATACCGCGTCCGGCTCGTTGACGAGCCGGGCGCGCAGTTCGAAGGTGGCGCTGCCCAGCTTCAGCCGGTCGCCGATCCGAAGATTCAGCCGCTCGAACAAAAGGTCGGGTGCGGCGGCGCCGAAAACACCGGATTGTTCGCCGAACAATTCCTGCTTCGACAGCGCCGGCTCGGTCTGCAGCGCGCCATAGAGCGGATAGGCGCCGTCGGCCGCCTTGGCCTCGACCAGCGCCTGGTCGGAGCCGTCCTCGAGCCGCGCCATCGAGCGCATGTTGGCGCTGTGCGAGACCGTGCCCAGCCCGTCAAGAAAGACGTGCTCGGCCTGCGTCGCGGCGCGCTGATTGAGCTGGAAACGAAGATCGCCGCCGAGCAGTGACTGGCCTTCGTTGGCGACACCGGCGGTAATCGCCCGGGCAACCGAATTGACACCGCCGATCGCCGCGACGCCAAGCGCAATGCAGGCAAGGAAGATCAGGAAGCCGGACAGCCCGCCGCGCATCTCGCGCAGCGAGAAGCGGAAGGCGAGCTTCAGCGTGCGCGACAGCGGCATCAGGCCGGCACCTTGCCAGAATTTGGAACTGGTTCTGGCGCATCCTCGATCCGGCCCGACCGCATCGACACCTGCCGGGAGCAGCGTGCGGCGAGCGCCGGATCGTGGGTGACCAGCACCAGCGTCATGCCGCGCTCGGCCGCTTTGGCGAACAAAAGATCGGCGACCTGCCGTCCCGTCGCCTGGTCCAGATTGCCGGTCGGCTCGTCGGCGATCAGGATGCGCGGCGAAGGCGCCAGTGCCCGGGCGATCGCCACACGCTGCTGTTCGCCGCCGGACAATTCGCCGGGATAGTGAGTGACGCGATCGCTCAAGCCCACCGCCACGAGCTCCCGCGCCGCCACCCCGAACGGATCGGCATGGCCGGCTAGTTCCAGTGGCACTGCGACATTTTCGAGCGCCGTCATGTTGGGAATGAGGTGGAAGGACTGGAAGACGATGCCAATGTTTCGCCCACGAAACGATGCGATCTGATCTTCGCTCTTGCCGTTCAGCAATTCGCCGGCGATTCGTACCGTACCCGAATCGACCCTTTCCAAACCGGCCAAAACCATCAGCAGCGTCGACTTTCCCGAGCCCGACGGCCCGACAATGCCGGTCGCCTCGCCACTTGCCACGTCGAGGCTGACGCCTTTCAGGACATGGACGGAAGACGCTCCTTCCCCGAGTGTCAGCGATACGTTTTTCAGCGCGATGACGGCTTCTGTCAAAATAAAATCGTCCTATATGGGAAAGGGAGGGCAGAATTCGCCTACCGCCAGTATAATGTTCTCGGTCATATGGGGCCCTGCCGCATGGCTTTCAAACACCGACTTGCCGCAGCCTTCGTCCTTTTCCTCGGAATTTGCGGCGCCATTTCTTCGGCGCGCGCCGAGCCGTTCAAGATCGTCGGCTTCGGCGACAGCCTGATGGCAGGCTTTGGCCTCGGACCGGACGAAGGCTTCACCCGGAAACTTGAGGCAGCACTCGGCGCCAAGGGCCACGATGTGACCGTCGCCAATGCCGGCGTATCCGGCGATACGTCGAGTGGTGGCCTGTCGCGGCTCGACTGGTCGGTGCCGGACGGCACGCAGCTTGTCATTCTCGAACTCGGTGCCAACGACATGCTGCGCGGCGTTTCTCCCGATATCACCCAAAAAAATCTCGACGCCATGCTGGCGAAGCTGAAGCAGCGCAACATCGCCGTGCTGCTGGCCGGCATGCGCGCCGCCCCCAATCTCGGCGCCGACTACCAGAACGGCTTTGACGCTATCTTCCCGAAACTGGCGGAAAAACACGGCGTCCCGCTCTATCCATTCTTTCTCGACGGCGTAGCCGGCGAACCAGCTATGCAACTTGAGGACGGCCTGCACCCGAATGCCAAGGGCGTCGACCGCATGGTCGAGCGCATACTGCCGGATGTCGAGAAAGCCATTGCCGTGGTTAAGGGCAACTCTTGAAGGGACCGGATTTCGATGATGCTACGCATTCCCCGCACGATTTGATTTTAGGCCAGGTGCAACCAACAAACCGCTTGCCCCGCTCGATTTTCGATGATTCGCTAGGGGCAGAGTTTCGATTCGAGGACAGGAGGCTTGCCATGCCGCGTCTTTTCACCGCCCTCGAAATACCGCGTGATGCCGCCCTTTCGCTGTCCCTGCTCCGGGGCGGCCTGCCCGGGGCCCGTTGGATCGACGTCGAGAACTACCATATGACGCTGCGCTTCATTGGCGATGTCGAGGGCCATGTCGCCGACGAGATCGCCAACGCGCTCGACCGTGTCCACCGCCCGTCCTTCGCGCTGACACTGTCCGGCGTCGGCGCCTTCGGCCAGAAAAAACCGCACGCGGTGTGGGCCGGCGTCTCCTTCTCGCCCGATCTTGCGGCGCTGCAAGCCGAGATCGAGCGCATCTGCCAGCGCCTCGGCATCCCCGCCGACCCGCGCAAATTCATGCCGCATGTGACGCTGGCCAGATTGCGCAATTCGAGCCCGCTCGACGTCGCCCAGTATCTCTCGGCGCGCGGCAATTTTTCGACGTTGCCCTTCCGTGTCGGCCGCTTCGTCCTGATGTCGTCGCGCGATTCGGTCGGCGGCGGACCCTACATCGTCGAGGAGGCCTGGCCGCTGTCGGGCGCCGACAGCCGTGCCTCGAGCCGCGTCGCCAGCGCCTCCGACGCTTCGCGGATTATGCGGTAGACCGAGGCAAACGCCTCCGGCCCCTGATGATAGGGGTCCGGCACGTCGCCCACCTTTCCCTCGGCGAACTCGAGGAACAGATGGACACGGTCGCGCATGGCGGCAGGCACCAGCGCTTTAAGATCCCGGAGATTCGATCGGTCCATGGCGAGAATGAGGTCGAAACGCGAAAAATCGTCCGGCGCCAGCTTGCGCGCCGTCTGTCCGGAAATATCGACGCCGTGCCGCTTGGCGATCGAGATCGAGCGCGGGTCGGGTGCCGAACCGGCTTCCCAGTCGCTGGTCCCGGCCGAATCGAGCAGGATATCCCGATCGAGGCCGCGCTCTGCCAGGACGGCGCGCAACACGCCCTCCGCCAGTGGCGAGCGGCAGATATTGCCGAGACAGACAAAGAGAATGGATTTTATCGGCTTGGCGCTCATCGATCCGGCACTATGCTGAAGACTGCAAATCCAGATAGCACGGGAAGCGACCATGGCGAGAGAGAAACTGGGCAGGGAGGCGGTCGCCGAGGCGCTGGCCGGGCTCGACGGCTGGTCGCTGGCCGAGGATGGCGGCTCGCTCACGCGCAGCTTCACCTTCAGCGATTTTTCCGAAGCCTTCGCCTTCATGACCCGCGTCGCCTTGGCGGCGGAGACGATCGACCATCACCCCGACTGGTCGAACGTCTACAACACCGTGAACGTGACGCTGAACACCCATGATGCCGGCGGCCTGACCGCGCTCGACTTCGAACTGGCCAGGACGATGAGCCGCTATTTCGGTCAGGTCGTTGGAGATCTGTCGACGCCGTAGCCTGATTTTTCAGGCCGCGGAACGGCCGGGCTCTTGTAGTGGACTGGCACTTTCACCACATTTTCCGCTGGCAGGCGCGCGTGGAACGCCATGCGCAGCCTCGTTAGGAGAGACTGATGGCGCAAAAATCAGGTTTTGATTTCTTCGGCTTTGGCGGCAAGCCGGGCGACGAGAGCGAAGTGCGCGAGAAATTCTGGCGCACGGCCAAGCGGGCTGCCCGGCAGATCCCGTTCATGGAGGAACTGGTCGCCGCCTACTACTGCGCCATGGACAAGAACACGCCGCTGCGCGCCAAGGGCATCCTGGTGGCGGCGCTGGGCTATTTCGTGCTGCCGGCTGACGTCATCCCCGACTTCGTCCTCGGACTGGGCTTTACCGACGACATCGCCGTGCTGACCGCCGCGATCACCACCGTCAAAGCCCACATCACATCAGCGCATCGGCTCGCCGCCAAACAGGCGATTGCCGACAACGGCTGAGCCGGCGATAAGGCAGAAAAGTCAAACTCTTGCCGCTTTCGTGGCATCCAAGTCGCGAAAGGGACGTTGCAACTGCCGCTTTCGAGCGACGGGCGCAAGGATGGCGGCGGTTTCCTGGGGTGGATGTCCTTTTCCTGAGGGAACTTCACCGTTTGGTAACCCAGATTAAATCAAAATGAAGCGACGGGCAGGACGCCGAGCCGGCCTGCCTCCGCACCATATATGGGAAAAGCGATGCGCGGATTGATTGCTACAATTTCGAGCCTGGCACTGGTGGCCATGACAGCGCCGGCTCTGGCGCAGTCGGCAACCAAGATCGGCCAGCACAATGCCTGGGGCACCTACAGCTACCAGGCGTCGGGCGGCAAGGTTTGCTATGTGTTGACCGTGCCGACCGACAAGCAGCCGCCGACGCTTGACCATGGCGACATGTTCTTCTTCGTCAGCCAGCGGCCGGGACAGCAAGTGTCTTACGAGCCGCAATTCATCGCCGGCTACAATTTCCAGGAAAACTCCAAGGCCACCGTCACCGTCGACGGCAAGAGCTTTTCGATGTTCACCCGCGGCAAGTCGGCCTGGGTCGAAAACGCCGCCGAGGAGCCGGTGCTGATCGCCGCGATGAAAACCGGCAGCGACATGAAGGTGCAGGCGAAGTCCGGCCGCGGCAACACCACCACCTATGTCTTTTCGCTGAAAGGCATTTCGGCGGCGCTGTCGTCCATCGCCAAGTGCAAATAGCCAAAGCCGGGTTTGAGTGAGCGGCCGGTCCGGGCCTGGCACGGCTCTCCCTTCCCCCCTTGTGGGAAGAAGGTAAAGATCGCCCCTGCATGACTCCGCCGTCAAGCTGTGCTATGCGCCGCGCTTCATTTCGGGCACGATGCTGTAATCGGCCGTAAATCGCTTATATTGGCGCAACAATGACCCTCTCATTCGACCTTACCACTGAAGGCGCCCGTGACGCGTTGCGCGCCCGCGCCGCGCCGGCCGAAAAACCGTCGCTGATCGGCCTGACCCGCGCCGAGCTTGGCGCTGCGCTCGTTGCATCAGGCATCGTGCCGGAGCGCCAGGCCAAGATGCGCGCCCAGCAGCTCTGGCACTGGATGTATGTGCGCGGCGTCTCCGACTTTGCCGGTATGTTCAACATCTCCAAGGATCTGCGCGCCGAGCTCGACAGGCATTTTACCGTCGCCAGGCCCGAGATCGTCGAGGAGCAGATTTCCTCCGACGGCACGCGCAAATGGCTGTTTCGCTTTCCGCCGCGCGGCGCCGGCCGGCCGGTCGAGATCGAGACCGTCTACATTCCCGAAGAAGGCCGCGGCACGCTCTGCATCTCCTCACAGGTCGGTTGCACGCTGACCTGCTCCTTTTGCCACACCGGCACGCAGAAGCTGGTGCGCAACCTGACCGCGGAGGAAATCCTCGCCCAGCTTCTGACCGCCCGCGACCGGCTCGGCGATTTCCCCGACCGCGACACGCCCGATGGCGCGGTCGTTCCGGCCGAGGGCCGGAAAGTGTCCAACATCGTCATGATGGGCATGGGCGAGCCGCTCTACAATTTCGAGGCGGTGAAGAAGGCGCTGCTGATCGCGTCCGACGGCGACGGGCTTTCCCTGTCGAAGAGACGCATCACGCTGTCGACTTCCGGCGTCGTGCCGGAGATCTTCCGCACCGGCGACGAGATCGGAGTCATGCTGGCGATCTCGCTGCACGCTACCAATGACGATCTGCGCGACCTTTTGGTGCCGATCAACAAAAAATATCCCTTGAAAGAGCTGATCGCCGCCTGCCGCGCCTATCCCGGCCTGTCGAACGCCCGCCGCATCACCTTCGAATATGTCATGCTGAAGGACGTCAACGATTCGATCGAGGACGCCAAGGGACTGATCAAGCTGCTCAAGGGCATTCCGGCCAAGATCAATCTGATCCCGTTCAATCCGTGGCCGGGCACCAACTACCAGTGCTCGGACTGGGAGACGATCGAGAAATTCGCCGACTACATCAACAATGCCGGCTATGCCTCGCCGATCCGCACGCCGCGCGGCCGCGATATCCTCGCCGCCTGCGGCCAGCTCAAGTCGGAATCCGAGCGCATGCGCAAGGTCGATCGGCTCGCGCTGGAAGCAATGATGATCGCGGGGCACGGCGAGGCGTGACCCGCCTTGTCGCCTACTTCATCCGCTTCGCCATCATCCTGATCGGTTATGGCGTTGCCGCGCTGGCGGCCAGCGCTTTCCTCAACGTCATGTTCCTGGCGTCGCTGGGCTATACGCCGGAGCATGTGCAGCCGGCGGCGACGGCCTCGCTGTATTTTTCAATCCCCTTCGTTGCGCTGTTCGTCGCCTATTTCGCCTTTATGCCGGCAGCGGTGGCGATTCTCGTCTCGGAAATCCTCGGACGGCGCGACTGGCTGTTCTATGCGCTGGCGGGCGCGGTGGTCGCGGCGGTCTTCCTCGGCTTCGCCCACCAGACCGCCGACGCCAATTTCGAGATCACCGACCCGCGCGTCGTCGCTGCCGTGATCGGCAGCGGCATGGTCGGCGGCATTTTCTACTGGCTGAGCGCCGGGCGCTCGGCCGGAAGCTGGCGCCAAGCCGGAAGGTCTACTTCGCCTGGGCGGTCAGGATCTTGAGCGCGAAGGCCGAAAACACCCCGGCGAACAGATAGTCGACGACGCGCGTTACCCGCGGGCTTGCTTTCATCGCGGCCGAGAATTTTTCTGCCGCAAAGACCATCGGCGCTGTTACCGGGATCGACAAAACGACGAACATCGCGCCGAGGAAGAACAGTTTTCCGGGCGCGTTCGGATCATGGGCCGAGACGAACTGCGGCAGGAAGGTCATGAAGAACAGGATGATCTTCGGGTTGAGCAGATTGACGCCGAGCCCTGCCGCCCAGGCGCGAAACAGCGAAATCTCCGGCCCGCTCTTCTTCTCGGGCGAAAACGCCGAACCCTTGGTGATCGCCTGCCACGCCAGGAAGACGAGATAGGCGGCGCCGAGAATCTTCAGGACAAAAAAGGCCGCTGGCGAGGCGACGATCAACGCCGAGATGCCGACCACCACAAGCGTGGTGTGGATCAGCGTGCCGAACAGCGCGCCGGCCATCGAGGCAAAGCCGGTGGCGCGGCCATGGCTCAGCGTGCGCGACACGAACAGCGTCATGTCGGGGCCCGGCGTGATCGCCAGGATCACGGTGGCGAGGGCGAATTGGATCAGCGTGGTGGTGTCGGGAATGAAGGACATCTGCGGGCCCCTGGATAAAGAAAGCGCAGCCTATAGCGCAGGTGCCTTACAGACGCCAGCTTCTCGCCAGCACGGCGCCTTGGAGTTGGCGAAGGCGCAGGGACATCCGATCTCCCCTTGTGGGGAGAGATCGGCAGCTGCACCGGCGGCCTGATCACCGTTCGTCTCTTGCGCAGCCCGGAAAGGCCGTGATACCTCGCCCGCAAAGAACCCTGTCGCGGAACAGCCAAATGTCGAAAGCAAAAGCCGTCAAGAAGGTCGTGCTCGCCTATTCCGGCGGCCTTGACACCTCCATCATCCTGAAATGGCTGCAGACCGAGCTTGGCGCCGAGGTGGTCACCTTCACCGCCGATCTCGGCCAGGGCGGCGAGCTGGAGCCGGCGCGGCGCAAGGCCGAGATGATGGGCATCAAGGATATCCGCATCGTCGACGTGCGCGAGGAGTTCGTCTCCGACTTTGTCTTCCCGATGTTCCGCGCCAACGCCGTCTATGAAGGCACCTATTTGCTCGGCACCTCGATCGCCCGCCCGCTGATCTCCAAGCACCTGGTCGAGATCGCAAAAGAAACCGGCGCCGATGCGATTGCGCATGGCGCCACCGGCAAGGGCAACGATCAGGTCCGTTTCGAGCTTTCGGCCTATGCGCTCAATCCCGACATCAAGGTCATCGCGCCATGGCGCGACTGGTCGTTCAAGTCGCGCACCGACCTGATCAACTTCGCCGAGCAGCACCAGATCTCGGTGCCGAAGGACAAGAAGGGCGACGCGCCTTTTTCGGTCGACGCCAATCTTCTGCATTCGTCCTCCGAAGGCAAAGTGCTGGAAGACCCGTGGAGCGAGCCGCCGGAATTCGTCCACCAGCGCACCATCTCGCCGATGGACGCGCCGGACAAGGTCATCGAGATCGAAATCGAATTCCTGAAGGGCGATCCGATCGCGCTCGACGGCAAAAAACTGTCGCCGGCGACGATGCTGGCGGCGCTCAACGATCTCGGCCGCGACAACGGCATCGGCCGGCTCGATCTTGTCGAGAACCGTTTCGTTGGCATGAAATCGCGCGGCGTCTACGAGACCCCCGGCGGCACCATCCTGATATCAGCCCACCGGGCGATCGAATCGATCACGCTCGACCGTGGCGCCGCCCACCTCAAGGACGAGTTCATGCCGCGCTACGCCGAGCTGATCTACAACGGCTTCTGGTTCGCGCCCGAGCGCCTGATGCTGCAGGCGATGATCGACAAGAGCCAGGAAGACGTCGAAGGCACGGTGCGGCTGAAACTCTACAAGGGCAACGTCATCGTCACCGGCCGCAAGTCGAACAAGACGCTCTATTCCGACGCGCTGGTCACCTTCGAGGACGACCGCGGCGCCTACGACCAGAAGGACGCCGAAGGCTTCATCCGCCTCAACGCGCTGAGGCTGCGGACGCTGGCGGCGCGGGGCCGAAAAAGCTAGCCAATATCTCTGCACGGAGGGCTTTTGGCTCTTTTGACTGAACCTCCAGAGGACGGTAGGTGGTCACTGGTGGCCGGCCTGCCCCAGCCGCCAATCTCCAACGTTGGCGATTTGCCACAGGCCACCACGCCTTCGTCATCCTAGGGCGGAGCGACGCGAAGCGGAGCGCAGACCCTGGGATCCATTCCGTGACTTCAGCCGTAGAATGCTGCGGCTCAGAACGGCGCTTGTATCCACCACTGCGCCAATGGAAGACCGACTGATCGAGAAGACCAATCCAGAATGGGTCGAGCTTTTTCGCGGAACGGGGTGGTAGCGTTCGGTTCTGGTCCGCAGGAGCACTGCCGCGCGGTCACGGCATGGATCCAAGGGTCTGCGCCGCGTCGCTTCGCTCCTTGCTTCGCCCTGGGATGACGAAGTGGAGGATGTTTCGGCCAATCTCGAATCCTTGCGCCCTGCCATGAAATCGCCGCTGAAACAACCGACGTTCACTGCCGCTCGGCTTCCGGGACGGAGACCACTGCGTTGGCCGATGCCTGTTCCGCTGGGCCTTGAGGAGTTCGAGCCGCCTCGCTCGACCTCGCTGCGATCGAACTCAGGGCCGACATGCCTGCCTATAACGGTTTTGCACTGTCGATCCACCCCCGCCTGGCCCATAGCCGGAAGGCACGTCTTCAGCTCAATATCGCCTCAGGAATATCCGAGGGAACCATGCGAAAACTGATCTCCACCGGCTCGCCCTTCGAGAAGGCGGCCGGCTATTCGCGTGCCGTGGTACAGGGCGACTGGTGTTTCGTTTCCGGAACGACCGGCTACGACTATGCGACCATGACAATGCCGCACACGGTCGAAGCGCAGACGCGCAATTGCCTGGCAACGATTGCCAAGGCGTTGCAGGATGGCGGCTTCGAGATGGCCGATGTGGTGCGGGCGCATTACTACATCACCGACGCGGCTTTCGTCGACATCGTCTTTCCGCTCCTGGGCGAGGTGTTTGGCGACATCAGGCCGGCGGCAACGATGATCGTCTGTCAGCTCAACAAGCCGGAAATGAAGATCGAGATCGAAGTGACGGCACTGAAGCGCTGAGTTCGATGGCGGCGCAGGAGCTTGCGCGACCTTGTCGAGGCGCGTTCATCGACAAGGATGCTCTGAACCAAACGCTTGCGCGTGAGCCTCTTGGCGTTTAGCAAGGCCGCGGCTCACGACAGCGCCGCGCATCCTTTAGACGCGCAAAGGACGCTGTAGAATTTTCTTTCTGCGCATGATCCTTTCCGAAATCGATTCCGATTTCATGCGCCACTGTTAGGATGGTTCAGGATGGCTTCGAAAAATCTTCTTCTGCTCGCTGGCGACGGCATCGGCCCCGAGGCGATGGCCGAAGTGACGAAGCTGATCGCCGCCATGAACGTCAAGCTCGACAGCGGTTTTGTCACCGATGAGGGGCTGGTCGGCGGCTGCGCCTATGACGCGCATGGCGCGGCGATTTCCGATGCCGACATGGCCAAGGCGATGGCCGCCGACGCGGTGCTGTTCGGCGCCGTCGGTGGGCCGAAATGGGATGCGGTGCCGTATGAGGTGCGCCCGGAAGCCGGACTGCTGCGGCTGCGCAAGGACATGGAGCTGTTCGCCAATCTCAGGCCGGCCATCTGCTATCCGGCGCTGGCGGCATCCTCCTCGCTCAAGCAGGAGGTGGTCGAAGGGCTCGACATTCTGATCGTTCGCGAGCTCACCGGCGGCGTCTATTTCGGCGAGCCGAAGCAGATCATCGATCTCGGCAACGGCCAGAAGCGCGGCATCGACACCCAGGTCTACGACACGTTCGAGATCGAGCGCATCTCGGGCGTTGCCTTCGAATTGGCGCGCACGCGCAAGAACCACGTCACCTCGATGGAAAAGCGCAATGTGATGAAATCCGGCGTGCTGTGGAACGAGGTCGTCACGCAGACGCACAAGGCCAGATATGGCGACGTCAAGCTCGACCACATGCTGGCCGATGCCGGCGGCATGCAGCTGGTGCGCTGGCCGAAACAATTCGACGTCATCGTCACCGACAATCTGTTCGGCGACATGCTGTCCGACATCGCCGCCATGCTGACCGGCTCGATCGGCATGCTGCCGTCGGCGTCGCTCGGCGCGCCGGATGCCAGGACGAAAAAGCGCAAGGCGCTCTACGAGCCGGTGCACGGTTCGGCGCCCGACATCGCGGGCAAGGGCATCGCCAACCCGATCGCCATGATCGCCTCCTTCGCCATGTGCATGCGCTATTCCTTCGGCATGGTGACCGAGGCCGATCGCCTGGAAAGCGCCATCGCCGCCGTGCTCGACCAGGGCTTGCGCACCAGGGATATTCTTTCCCCTGGCATGACCGAGGTCGGCACCGCTGAGATGGGCGACGCGATCATCGCCAGGTTCCTGGGCTAAGCCTGCTGGCGATCGACGTCCGCCCGGCTTCCAGCCCCTCAAAATCGCTGTGTCGACCAGCTAGGCCCTGACCCCCGCCGGCACCGGGCCCCACTGATTTTCACGGGCCTGCGTCGGGATCAGCGCGAAGACCAGGATGATCAGCCAGCCGATGGTCGGGATGAGCACCGCCAGAAAAAGCCAGCCGGTCAGGCCGATGTCGTGCAGGCGACGCACGTTCAGTCCGATCCAGGGCGGGATTGTCGCCAGCACAAACGCGCCGCAAAGACCGACCATCACTGCCGGCAAATCGTCAAGATGGCCCATCGCGTCGTCGATGAAGAGGCCGACGCCGACGACCACGATCAGCGCGATCGTCCAGAACAGGCAATAGCCCCAATATTCCTTGCGGCGGGCACGGCCGGAGAAATTGAAGTAATTTTCAGTCAGGCCGCGCCGGAAGTAACTCCAAAGGTCGGTGGCGGGAGCATTGTCAGCGAAACGGCCGAAATGTTGCGGCGCCCCGGGCGCATTGCCGGTTTGAGTCGGGGCGGCGGTTGCGGCAGGCAGACTGGCAGCCTGGGCACGGATCGAAAAAACCTCGCGTGCCCGTCCGCCAGCCGGCTGGAACTCGATGGCTGTGCCCCTGCCTATCGTCGCCTCACGGCGCAGATCCTCGCCCGCGAACGTGTAGCGGTTGCCGTCGGCTCCGGTGATGAAACCAAAACCCTGGTCCTCGTCATAGTGAAGCACTTCGCCGCGCATGTCCTGCCCCTCGTCCCGCTGGCCAGACTGTTCAAAGTTGCGGCAGACCGCAAGGGGTGCGTGCGCGGGAGCAGCGCTTCAGACAAAGGATAGCGCGCCACTCGTGTTGGAGACGACCAATCGTCGAAGTCTGAATCGATTGCCTTGGCGAGGGCCAGCCCTTGCAGGCCATGACAAGCCAACGATGCCGGCAAATCGCTAAGCCGGCCGCTTCTTCGCTTTCTTGCTCTTGGCGGGTCCGGCCTTGTCGAATTTCGGCTTGCCTGCCTTCCCGGCCCAGGGCTTTGCCTCGAATGCGGCGGGGCGCTGATCGGCTGACGGTGCGCGCTTCTCGAATTTGGGCGCGTTCTGGTCGAACGTCCGCTTGCCGCGGTGCGGCTTCTTGTCCGGCCGTGGCTCCTGATAGCCGGCCCGCGACAGGTCGGGCGTGCCGTCCAGCCGCTTCACCGCGATGTTGTTCTGCAGCTTGCGATCCGGGCCGATCGCCTGGAGGAACCGATCGGCCCAATCCGCCGCGATCTGCACGAAAGTTTCCTCCGGCTGCATCTTGATGGCGCCGATCTCGCGCTTGGAGATGCCGCCGGTCCGGCACAGCATCGGGATCAGCCAGCGCGGCTCGGCATTCTGCCTGCGCCCCACCGACAGCGAGAACCAGACGCTGTCGCCAAAATCGTCGCGGCGGCTTGGCGCCTCGTCGCGACGGGCAGATCTGTCGCCAGAGGGCCTGTCGCCCGACGGCGTGAACGGAGCAACGTCTAGGAGATCCTCGGGCGCCGAACGGCTGGAACGGCACAGACGCACGAAGGCGGCGGCCACCTGATCGGGGCCATGCTGCTCAAGAAGCGCATTGATGAAGCCGCGTTCATCATCCGTCACAGGCTCGCTGAAAACCGGGTCGGCGAGGATGCGCTCGTCGTCGCGGCGCAGGACGTCGTCGGCCGAAGGCGGGCTTGCCCAGGTCGCCGCAAGGCCGGCGCTTTGCAGCAGCCGTTCGGTGCGCCTGCGAGCATTGTTGGGCACGATCAGCGCGCTGACACCCTTGCGTCCCGCCCGTCCCGTCCGCCCGCTTCGGTGCAGAAGCGTCTCCGGATTGGTCGGCAGGTCGGCGTGGATCACCAGTTCGAGGTTGGGCAGGTCGATGCCGCGCGCCGCCACGTCGGTGGCGATGCAGACTTTTGCGCGGCCGTCGCGCATCGCCTGCAGCGCGTGGCTGCGCTCGTTCTGGCTCAGCTCGCCCGAAAGCGCGACGACGGAAAAGTTGCGGTTGTTGAAGCGCGCGGTCAGGTGATTGACGGCGGCGCGCGTGTTGCAGAACACAAGAGCGTTCTTCGCCTCGTAATAGCGCAGCACGTTGATGATGGCATTTTCCCGGTCGGCCTGGGCTACGCTCAGCGCCCGGTATTCGATGTCGAGATGCTGCTTCTCCTCGCCGGCGGCCGAGATGCGCACCGCATCGCGTTGGTAGCCCTTGGCCAGCGTGGCGATGGAGCGCGGCACGGTGGCCGAAAACATCAAGGTGCGGCGCTCGGCCGGCGCGGCGTCGAGGATGAATTCCAGATCCTCGCGAAAGCCGAGATCGAGCATCTCGTCGGCCTCGTCGAGCACGACTGCCTTCAGCTCGGACATGTCGAGCGAATTGCGGGTAATGTGGTCGCGCAGCCGGCCGGGCGTGCCGACGACGATATGGGCGCCGCGCCCCAACGTGCGGCGCTCGGTCCGCATGTCCATGCCGCCGACGCAGGACGCTATCGCTGCGCCGGTCAGTTCGTAGAGCCATTCGAGCTCGCGCGTCACCTGCAAAGCGAGCTCCCGCGTCGGTGCCACGGCCAGCGCCAGCGGTGCTGCGGCTTGGGAAAAGCGCTCGGCGCCGTCGAGAAGGGTCGGCGCCAGAGCCAGCCCGAAGGCGACGGTCTTGCCGGAGCCGGTCTGGGCGGAAACCAGCGCATCGGCCTGTCCGAGCTCGAGTACCGCCTTCTGCACCGGCGTCAGCTCGACATAGCGGCGTTTTTCCAGCGCCTTTGCCAGCGCGGGGACAAGTGCTTCGAAATTGGACATTTCACTCTTTCGGAATTCGGATTCTTTTATGCCCGGCAATGGGTCATCCGTCGGCGAGCGCCAGGAGCGCCACGAGCCAAACGATCCAATCGTTCGTACTTCGCGCCGCCGCCATTGTACAGGGCAAGCCGTCTGGCTGCGTCGCGATTGACTCTTTACGCAAACCGCGTAAAAGCCGGCACCGAATGGGGTAGTTTCGATGCGCGGCCTTTTGATGGCGCTTCTTGCCTTCGACGTCCCGGGCCGCAATGTGAACCAGCGGGCCGGGCGTTTCGGCGCGTCTGCTCGTTCCAGCAAAACCACGTTCTTGGCCAAAAAAACCGGTAAAACGACCCCTAAAACGGTCTGATTCCCTTGGCCTAACCACCCTCTCCCGGGTCCGGCCCGGGGGTTGAAACCCGCATCGGCCGGCGGGTTTTCTCCAAAAAACCGAGCGGAGAGGACAGGAGATTTCGATGAGTTTCAAGGTTGCAATCGTCGGCGCCACGGGCAATGTGGGTCGGGAAATGCTCAACATACTGGAAGAGCGCGGCTTTCCCGTGAGCGAGGTGGTGGCGCTGGCCTCGCGGCGCAGCCAGGGCACGGAAGTGTCGTTCGGCGATCGCACGCTGAAGGTCAGGGCGCTCGACCAATATGATTTTTCCGATACCGACATCTGCATCATGTCGGCCGGCGGCAACGTTTCGAAGGAATGGTCGCCGAAGATCGGCAAGCAGGGCTGCGTCGTCATCGATAATTCGTCGGCCTTCCGCTATGACCAGGACGTGCCGCTGATCGTGCCGGAAGTGAACCCGGACGCGATTTCGCTGTTCACGCGCAAGAACATCATCGCCAACCCGAACTGCTCGACGGCGCAACTGGTCGTGGCGCTGAAGCCGCTGCATGACCTCGCCACCATCAAGCGTGTCGTCGTCGCCACCTATCAATCGGTGTCCGGCGCCGGCAAGGAAGGCATGGACGAACTGTTCACGCAGACCCGCGCGGTGTTCGTCGCCGATCAGGTCGACGTCAAGAAGTTCACCAAGCGCATCGCCTTCAACGTCATCCCGCACATCGACGTCTTCCTCGACGACGGCTTCACCAAGGAAGAATGGAAGATGGTCGCCGAGACCAAGAAAATGCTCGACCCCAAAATCAAGCTGACGGCGACCTGCGTGCGCGTGCCGGTGTTCATCGGCCATTCCGAAGCGGTCAACATCGAGTTCGAAAAGCCGATCACCGCCGAGGAAGCGCGTGAGATCCTGCGCGAAGCGCCGGGCTGCCAGGTTCTCGACAAGCGCGAGGACGGCGGCTACATCACGCCGCTGGACTCGGCCGGCGAGGACGCGACCTTCATCTCGCGCATCCGCGAGGATTCGACCGTCGACAACGGCCTGTCGATGTGGATCGTCTCCGACAATCTGCGCAAGGGCGCGGCACTCAACGCGGTGCAGATCGCCGAATTGCTGATCGAGCGCGGGCTGATCCAACCGAAGAAGAAGGCGGCGTAACTTCTCGCTCACGGGCCGTATCGCCGCTGCCGCGGCGGGCCCCCGCGGGGCGCCGGACGACCGGCGGCCTGCAGTCGCGGGCTCGGCCTTCGGCCGGTTAGCTCCCTTCTCCCCGTTCACGGGGAGAAGGTGCCGGCAGGCGGATGAGGGGCGGCACCGACGTCTCCGGGTTAGGTCGCATCGGGCCGGCATCACCTGGCCCTGCTCTGCCCTCAAACCGGCAAGACGACATCGCCATGTCGCTGGCGGCTGGGCTTGTGCGTGTATTGCGTCGCACAATGGAACCGACCAGGATCATTGCCGGTCCGTGAAAGGGGTTTCGATGATCGTTCGCCCGCGCCCGGGATTTTTGCATCTGTTCTTCATCATGCGCGGCTCGGTGGTGCCGCGCATCCTGCCGCAGATCTTCGGCTTCGGCATTTATGGCGCACTGGTGGTGCTGGCGGTCAGGGCCCTGCAGCTTGACCTCGGCAATGCCGGGCCCGCGCCGCTCGCCTTGCTCGGTGTGGCGCTGTCGATCTATCTCGGCTTCCGTAACAATGCCGCCTATGACCGCTGGTGGGAGGCGCGCAAACTGTGGGGCCAGCTTGTATTCGACATTCGCAATCTGGCGCGCGCCAGCACCGGGTTGATCGAGGATCGGGTCGAACTGCGCGGGCTGCTGATGGAGGCGATCGCCTTCTGTCACTTCCTGCGCGGCCTGCTTCGGCGGGTCGATGCCACGACCGAAGCACGCGCGTTCATCGATGAAGCGGCCGAAAGTGCTGCCAAGCTGGCCAACCCGCCGGACGCCATGCTGCGGCGGATGGGCGAGCGAGCCGCCGCGTTGTACAGGGCCGGCGCAATCGATGTCATGGGCTACCGCATTCTCGACGAGCGCCTGTCGCAAATCGCCGCAGCGCAGGCCGGCTGCGAGCGCATCATGGGAACACCGCTTCCGTTTGCCTACACGCTGCTGTTGCAGCGCACCGCCTATATCTTCTGCCTGCTGCTTCCGTTTGGGCTGGCCTCGACTGCCGGTTGGGCGACGCCGCTGTTCACGGCGCTGATCGCTTACACCTTTTTCGGCCTCGACGCGCTTTCGGAGGAACTCGAGGACCCGTTCGGCACCGAGGCCAACGATCTCGCCCTCGACGGTCTGTGCCGCGTCTGTGAAATCTCGGTGTTCGAGGCGCTCGGCGAAGCGCCGCCAAAAATGATCCCCGCCAAAAAATACTATTTTTCCTAGGGTTTGTTCCCGCGCTCACCGAAGCACCGTGCACTGGAAAAATCATAAGCGTGTCGGATCGCCGCCTCACGCCGCGTCCTTTGGTTCGACCCTCGCCAAAAGGGCTCGAAACAACCGGAGGACCAATGACCATGTCTCAAACAGCATCCGTCACGCCGAGCGCGCTGTGGACCGGCCGCGGGCTCAGCGCCCTCATCGTGCTGTTCATGACCTTCGACGGCGTCATCAAGCTGCCGCCGCTCGATGTCGTCACCCAGACCATGGTGCAACTCGGCTGGCCGGCCGATCCCGATGTCTCGCGCATGCTCGGCATCGTCGGGCTGGTCTCGACCGCGCTCTATGCGGTGCCGCGCACCTCGGTGCTCGGCGCCGTCCTGCTCACCGCCTATCTCGGCGGCGCCATCGCGACCCACGCGCGTCTTGGCAGCCCGCTGTTCTCGCACACATTGTTCGGCGTCTATCTCGGCCTCATTCTGTGGGGCGGCCTTTTCCTGCGCAATCCCGGGGTGCGCTCGCTGATCCCGTTCAGCCGGTAGCGGCGACATCAAAGCCGTTCGATGGCGGTCGCGCCGCCAGAGAGGGCGCCGCCACCCTTCTTCCTTGTCCGTGGATCAAATCGCCCGGTTGCGAGTTAGACGATGTGGGGCGAGGACGGAAAACCCCATTTGGGAGGAGCGACGATGAAGAAATTGGTGGTCATGATCATATTGGCAACCACGCTCGCAGCCTGTTCCCGGACAGAACAGGGCGCCGCGGTCGGTGGCTTGGGAGGCGCTGCTGTCGGCGCTGCCGTTGCAAATGACCCGGTGGAGGGAGCTGTTGTTGGTGGTGCTGTCGGCGCCGTCGCCGGCGCACTGATCGGTCGTGCGACCGAACCCGGCCGGTGCCGCTATCGCGATCGCTATGGACGCGTCTACATCGCCCGCTGCCCGGCAGGCTATTGATCGGGCCGCGTCATAGCTCCGACGAAATGAAACGGCGGGCAAAGCGCCCGCCGTTCGGATTATTCGGCGGTCGCGGCTTCCGCCTCGGCCGGCGCGGCTGCCGCGGCGGCAACCGCGGCGGCTGCATCGTCCTGCGCCTTCTTCAGAAGTGCGGCGCGTTCCTGCGCCTTCTTGCCGGGTTCGGCCTTCTTGGGATTGGAGCGGGCCTCGCGCTTGGCGATGCCGGCCTCGTCGAGGAAGCGCAGCACGCGGTCGGTCGGCTGGGCGCCGTGCGAGAGCCAATGCTTGACGCGGTCGGCGTCGACCTTGACCCGCTCGCCGTCCTTGGGCAGCAGCGGGTTCCACGAGCCGAGCGACTCGATGAAACGGCCGTCGCGCGGCGAACGGGCGTCGGCGACGACGACGTGGTAATAGGGACGCTTTTTCGAGCCCGCACGGGCCAGTCGGATTTTCAATGGCATTTCTTTTCTCCTAAAACGCTGATTTTCGGGTTTACGGCTGGTCCTCAGCCGATTGTCGTTCCGCCGTTGGATGCGGCGATATACTCGTGATGGCGGATCACTTCGCGGACGACGAAGTTCAGGAATTTCTCGGCGAAATCCGGGTCGAGATGGGCGTCCTTCGCCAGTTGGCGAAGGCGGGCGATCTGCTGCTGCTCGCGCGCCGGATCGGCCGGCGGCAGGCCATGCGATGCCTTCAGCTCGCCGACCGCCTTGGTGCAGCGGAAACGCTCGGCCAGCATGTGGATGAGCGCTGCGTCGATGTTGTCGATCGAGGCGCGGTAGTCGACCAGCGCCGCGCGTGCGTCGGCCATGTCCTTCTCTTCGTTCATCGCGCCCTCACTTCTTCTTGCCAGGGGCGTTCTTGCCGAGCATTGGCAGACCGCCGCCGGATCCTGGCAAACCAGGAAGCTTTATGCCGCCGGGCAGCCCAGGCAGACCACCGCCACCTGGGAGGCCACCGGGAAGACCCTTCATGCCGCCGAGACCGGCTGCCTGTGCTTGCTTCTGCAAGGCTTCGAGCTGCTTGGGGTCCATCCTGGACATGTCCGGCATGCCGCCGCCCATCATGCCGCCCGGGCCACCCATGCCCCCTGGCATCATGCCGCCGAGTCCCATCTTCTGGGCCAGACCGCCCATCATGCCACGCATCAGGCCACCGCCTTTGCCCTTGCCGCCCATCGCTTTCATCATGTCGGCCATGCCGCGGTGCATCTTCAGGAGCTTGTTGATCTCGGCCGCATCGGTGCCGGAGCCTGCGGCGATGCGCTTCTTGCGCGAGTGCTTCAGAATATCGGGGTTGGCGCGCTCGGCCTTGGTCATCGACGAGATGATGGCGAGCTGGCGGCCGAACATCTTGTCGTCGAGACCGGCGGCAGCCATCTGGTCCTTCATCTTGCCCATGCCCGGCATCATGCCCATGATGCCGCCCATGCCGCCCATCTTCGACATCTGCTGAAGCTGGCCGGCAAGATCGTTCAGGTCGAACTTGCCCGACTGCATCTTCTTGGCAATCGCCGCCGCCTGCTCGGCGTCGATGTTTTCGGCAGCCTTTTCGACGAGGCTGATGATGTCGCCCATGCCGAGAATGCGGTCGGCGATGCGCTTGGGATGGAATTCCTCCAGCCCGTCCATTTTCTCGCCGGTGCCGATCAGCTTGATAGGCTTGCCGGTGACGGCGCGCATGGAAAGTGCCGCACCACCACGGCCGTCGCCATCCATACGGGTCAGCACCAGGCCGGTGATGCCGACGCGCTCATCGAAGCTTTTTGCCAGATTGACGGCATCTTGGCCCGTCAGCGAATCGGCGACCAAAAGGATTTCGTGCGGCGACGAGACCTTCTTGATGTCGGCCATCTCGACCATCAGCGGCTCGTCTATATGGGTGCGGCCGGCGGTGTCGAGGATGACGACGTCATGGCCGCCGAGCTTTGCCGCCTGCACGGCGCGGCGGGCGATGTCGACCGGCGTCTGGCCCTCGACGATCGGCAGCGTGGCGACCTTGACCTGCTCGCCGAGCTGACGGAGCTGCTCCTGCGCGGCGGGACGCCGCGTGTCGAGCGAGGCCATCAGGACCTTCTTGTTCTGACGCTCGGTGAGGCGCTTGGCGATCTTGGCCGATGTCGTGGTCTTGCCGGAACCCTGCAGGCCGACCATCATGATGACGACTGGAGCCGGGGCATTGAGGTCGATGGCGACGCCCTCGGCGCCCAGCATCCCGACCAGCTCGTCATGGACGATCTTGACGACCATCTGCCCGGGCTTGATCGACTTCAGCACGGCGGCGCCGACGGCCTTCTCGCGCACCTTGTCGGTGAAGGAACGCACCACTTCCAGCGCAACGTCGGCCTCAAGCAGCGCACGGCGCACCTCGCGCAGCGCCGCCGAGACATCGGCCTCGGACAGGGCGCCGCGGCCGGTGAGGCCGTTCAGGATCGAACCAAGACGTTCCTGTAGCGATTCAAACATTCTTCTTCCTTTTCCCTGACACCCGGATGATGCCCGAGAGGTAATGCGTTCGCGCCCAGTATCCAACCCAAGCTGTCCAGGCAAAAGCCCAAAGCCAAAAAGCACCCGGGGGCGCACAGCGCTGCCGGATGTTGGCCTCCAGGATCGATTTACAGCACGTCGCCTCAAACAGGCTTCAGCGTCCCGGTCGGCTTGCTCGGAGGGATACTCGTCGCGGAATTCGCGGGCTGTAGACAGGAAATCGGCCGCGGAGTCAAGGTGCGGGGCCGAATACGCTGAACCGGGCCGGTTTGGTTTATGGCAGCACCACCAGCGTGATGCGCATCAGCTTGGGCCGCCGGGGTGCGAAAAATCCGGCTCGACCTTCAGCGGCGAGCGCGGGTGCAGCAGCAGCAGAACGGTCAACAGACTGCAGACGATGCCGATCGCCGCGATGAGGACGGCATCAAGCGTCGTCCAGCCGGGGCCTTCGAGCGGCTTGGCGTTGAACAGGGCGAAGGAATTGTAGCTTTGCTGGTGCGAAATTAGCAGGAAGCCGGTCAGATTGTTGCCGAGGTGGGCGCCGAAGGCCGCGCCGAGATTGCCCGTGGCATAGACCACAAGCGTCAGGAGCAGCGCAAAAGCGGCGATCGAGGCCAGCACGCAGGCGTTGATGGCGGTCGTCGAGCCTGGGTTCCAATGCATCGCAGTGAACAGAAGTCCTGGCAGCAGCGCCCAGATCAAGGGGTTTTGAAAGCGGTTGGCCAGGCCCCTGAGGAGATAGCCGCGAAACAGCACCTCTTCGGACGAGGTCTGCAGCAGGGTCAGCGCGGCGATCGGGATCAGGAACAGCAGCCAGGACGACAGGCCGATCGCACCGCGCGCAATGTCGGGCTGCAACAGATAGAGCAGTATCTCGGAGAGCAGCGATGTGACCAGCACCGCGGCCAATCCCCTAAAAAATCCCGAGCGCGAAACGCGGCGGCTGGTGCCGATCAGCGCCATCAGCGGCTCGCGATGGACCCAGCGCATGGCAGCCCACAGGCCGAGCCAGATTCCGGCAAAGGAGGCGAGCGCGGCGAGGATCCCGGTGGACGAGGCCATGAAATTCTGCACCGCCCCTCCTTCCATCGGGGCGCCGGACGATGCTTGCCAGACGACGAAGAAATAGGCGCCGCCGAACAGCACGGCGACGGTCGTCGCGACCCAGAACAGGACGACGATCGCCGTTCCGAGCAGGAGCCGCGGCAGGGTCGTCTTGGCGTTGGGAGTATGCCGATAGCGCTCGAAGGCGGCAGGGTCTATCACGCGGGCTCACAGGCTGGTGCTTCGGGTCGCATGATCTATTCGATCGGGTCGTGCCGCGCAATCGCTAGCCGCCAGCATTGCAAGGTCACTTCTCCCCGTCACGATACGGGGAGAAGTGCCCGGTCCACCCTCCGCAGCTGCTGCGGAGGACGGGCAGGACGATGAGGGGCGGCGCCAATCTCAACAATTGGTGGTCTCCAACGAGCATGGATTCCGTCAATTGTCTGAGGCGATTGCCCTGTTCGGCACCGTCAGCGCTCGACGTACATGATGCGTCGGGTGCCGGGGTCGACCAGTGCCGGCTGACCGTTCACATAGACATAGCGGTAGTCATAGTCCGGAATCTCGCGCAACTCGACGGTATCGGGCAAGGTCGCGCCGGTAACCACCTCGCCCTCGAGATAAACCGGGTCGACCCGGTTGGTCTCGATGTAGGTGCGGACTTCGGCCGGCGGCCGCCTGATCGGCTCGATCGGCTCGCCAGCGACGATCGCTCCGGTATAGATGTCGGGATCGTCGACATCGGCGGGGGCTTCGACGATGGTAATGTCTGCGTCGGCCGGGCGCCGGGTCAGGACGACCTCGTTGCCGCCGAAATCGGCCGTCACATAGTCGGAATAGATCCAGCCTTGGCCATTGGCCTCGGCTATGGTGCACCATTTGCTGTTTTGGATGCAGCCATCGAGCGTTGCCGACTGGCCGGCGGCGAGCACGCCGATCACCGGGTATTGCGGCCCTGGGCCGGCGCGAATGTTGAGATCGGCGACCGCCGAAACGGCGGTATCGGCCAAGGCTGTGCCGGACATGGCGGCAAGCGCTCCGGCGACAGCAGGAAACAGTATGCGCTTCATGGTTTCGCTCCGTGTTGATGGTCCCTCGCGAACGAAAACGAAACAAAACCTCATGCGTTCCGGCTAAAACGCCTCGGCCGGCTCACGTTTTGTTCCGGTTTCTTTCACGACTCCGGTCAGGAGTTCATGGACGAAGGCCAGCTTCTGTGCCGTCAGCTCCGAGATGACGAAGGGATAGAGGTCCGGCAGGCCCATGCAGCGGTTGATCGAGTTGGACGCTTCCGACAGCACCAGCCAGCGGGCTAGGACCTTTTCGAACGGTTCGGGAACGGCGGCAGGTTCCGACGGCGCCGGCTGGAGCTCGCCGCCGGTGTCGCCCCGCGACAGGTCGTTGGCCTCCATGGTTTCCAGCCGGCCGAGCGGGAAATTCAGCGCATGCACCATCTCCAGCGTATCGGTGATGTGCAGATGGTGTGCCCATGTCTCGGCCCAGTCCTCCCAGGGATGGGACGTGGCATAGGCGGAAATGTGGTCCTGCTGCCAGTCGGGCGGCGCGCCATTGGCATGGTAGGCCTTCAGCGCCTGCTCGTAATCGGCGCGCTCGTCGCCGAACAATGTGCGGAAGGCGGCAAGCCGTTGCGGGTCGTCGCGGATCAGGCGGTCCCAGTAATAGTGGCCGAGTTCATGGCGGAAATGGCCGAGCAAAGTGCGATAGTTCTCGCCCATCTCGACGCGCCGTCTTTCGCGCTCGGCCGAATCCGCCTCGGCGACATTGAGTGTGATCAGGCCGTTGTCATGGCCGGTCAGGATGCGCGCGCCACCCGGACCGCCGATCGGATCGGCAAGGAAATCGAAGGCGAGGCCGGCCTCGTCGCCGGCGTTCCGCTTGGGCGCGACCGGCAGTCCGGCGGCGAGCAGCGAATAGATGGCCCGCTTCTTTGCCGCTTCGACGCGGATCCAGCGACGGCGGTTGCCATCGACCGAAAGGTCCGGGATCAGCTGGTTCAGCGCGCAGGCGCCGCAGAAGGCATGGCCAGGTTCCGCCATCCAGTTGCAGGCGCACTCGTCGGCATTGGTGCACTGGAAAACGCCGCCGGCGCCAGACAGCACGAAGCGCGCATGCCCGGGATCGTAGAGCACGGAGCTGGCGCAGTTCAGGCACTGGGCGTTCTCGAAATAGAGGCGGTGGCCGCAATGCGGGCAATCGAAGAGCTTCATACCGATCTCGAATCACCAGATCTCAAATCACCAAGTCTCAAATCATCAGGCCCGGATATAGTGCGCAGCGGCATATCGCCCAAACGCCTGTCGGCGGCCGGCGTTCCTGCTGTTGCTATTTTGCCGCAAGCTGGGCGGCGACCGTTTTCGCCACCGCCTCGCCCGACAGCCTGGCGCCACCGCAGGTCTGCATCAGCGGACCGGCCAGATGCTCGCCGGCGAAGAAGATTTTTTCCGCCACTGGTTGCATCAGCGTGGCGCGCGCCTGCGAACGGCCGGGTCGGGCCGCCGCATAGGCGCCGCGCACGAACCGCTCGCCGCCCCAATTGGTCATCATGGCGCGCCCGACATGTTTTCTGACGTCGCCGCCGAAGATGGCGCACAGCCGGTCGACGACGAAGTCGACGCCTGCCGCCTCGCCCGCCGCCGACATCTCCCAGGCGAAATCGCCGCCAACGAAGCCGACCATCAGGTCGAGGTCGAAGGGAAAGCAAAGGAAGTAGATGTCGTGCCTGGCCAGCCGCTCGATCAGCAGGTCGTCGAACGGCGCCAGCCCGAGCCTTGTGCCCCTGATCTCAACCGGCAGCTTGGTCAGCATGCCCATCGGCAGGTCGAAGAAGGCAGCGAAATGCCTGTCTGGCAGCGCCGGCGCGAATTCGATCTCCTCGAAGGCGAGCACCGCCGGCGAGGCGGTGACGATGACCGCTTTGGCGCGGATGATGCCGCGATCGGTGACGCAGGCGACGCCGGGCACGTCCCAGAGGATTTTCCGCACCGGCGTCGACAGCTCGACCGGCACGTCGGCGCCGAAACGGGCGACCAGCGCGCCGAACCCCTCCTTGGTGAAGTAGTTCGGATCGAGATCGGCGGCAGCCTGAAAGTCGCGGATCGATATCTCGTCCTCGTCGGCGCCAAAGTCCATCGGCCCGGCAAAGGTGGCGGCGGCGCGCGGCGCATGGCCTTTGGCGAGCAGGGCCGAAAGACGGTCGTCGTCACCAACCTTGACCTCATGCGCCGCCAGCAGCTCGAACAGCCTGATATCGGCCGCCTTCATCGCGGCCTCTTCGTCCTCGCTCGCCTTTCGGTTGCGATAGTAGAGATGATCGACATTCATGTCGTGATGATGGAGCGTCCAGCGAGCGGCTTGCGCCTCGGGAAAGTAGGGATTGCGGTCGGCCGCGTGCAGCCAGGCGCAGCCGATGTCGAAAGGAACACCGAAATGCTGGTCGCTGGTCCAGGCGCGGCCGCCGATACGGTTCATCGCTTCGACCAGCTTGAAGGAAAGGCCGGCCGTACGCAGGGTCCTGGCGGCGGAAAGTCCCGCCGAACCGGCGCCGATGACCACGACGTCAACGTCTTCCATGAATATTCTAGCCCCCCGCCACAATAATTACTTGATCGTAAGCAAGTTGTCCGGCATTCGCCAGCGCTGCGGCGAGGATGCGTAAACGAGTTCTTAGCGCATCGGCTCGAAAATCGGTGCCGATTTTCGGAAAGCACGATGCGCAGATTGTAAAGTGTTGGAGCGTGTGCGTCCAAGTGGGCGCAAATCGCTCCAACGGTGACAAGCGGGCGTTTCGCTGGCAAATTCGTATTTGGGACAAGATCCAGGCAACCAGGAGAGCAACATGGCATTTTTTGCCAAGGCAAAGATTTTAGCGGCGGCGGCATCGATGATGCTTGCGGCGGCAACAGCGGCACAAGCCGCCCAATGCGGCAAAACGGGCGCGGGCTTCGAAGCGTGGAAGGCGGAGTTCGCGCAGGAAGCAAGGGCCAGCGGTGTAGGCTCGAAGGGTCTGGCCGCTCTGGCTAGTGCGACCTACGCAAAAAGGACGATCGCCGCCGACCGCGCTATCCACAAGGCTTTCGGTGGCTCGGTGGATGCTTTCATGAAGCGCCGTGGCGCGTCCACGATCATTTCCAAGGGCCGTTCACTGAAGAAGTCGAACGCGGCGCTGTTCGACAAGATCGAACGGACCTACGGCGTGACGCCGGGTGTGTTGCTCGCCATCTGGGGGATGGAGACCGGCTTCGGTTCCTTCTTGGGCAAGCAGAATACGGTCTCTGCCATTGTAACGCTCGCCTATGATTGCCGCCGCCCGGAGTTCTTCTACCCGCATGCTGTTGCAGCCCTGAAACTGGTTGATCGCGGCGCGTTGAGCGCCTCGTCGGTCGGCGCCATGCATGGCGAGATTGGCCATACGCAGTTCCTGCCCGGAAATGTCTTGAAATACGGGGTCGGCAGCGGAAATCTGCGCGACAAGGCCACTGCGTTGGCTTCCACCGCCAACTTCCTCAAGGCTCATGGTTGGCAGGCGGGTGCCAGCGCACAGGCGAATCTCGGTGCAATTGCCGGCTGGAATGACGCGAGCAACTATCAACAGGCCATCGCCCGCATCGCCACGGCGATCGACGGCGAGTGATACAAGTCTCTATTCGACGGAAAGCCCGGCCATGCGCCGGGCTTTTTTTGTCTGTCGATGGTCTGAGGTTACGACTGCCGCCGCTCGGCCCCGCCTGGGGACGAAGGCATGAAGCAGAGAAGCTAGTTCGGCGAACCGAGCGCCTTGTCCATCGCTTCCCTAACCTCGGCCGGCCACGTGTTCACCGCCGGCCACGCATCCGGCTCGGGCTTGTCGCCGCGGCGGGCGAAATAGAGCTTGTGGTTGGCCGGATCGATCGCCATGAAGCCGTCGTCGCCGCCGCAATCATGCGGGATGCAGCCGCTGGCGTGGAAGACGCCCGAGGTGGTTTTCTCGGTGCCGCCGCCGACCAGCAGGCTGGTCGCCATGTCGGGCATCTCCTTGCCGAGCAGCGACGCGGCTTGCCTGTAGACGGCCTCGTTATGGAAGGCATCGACGATGCTGTCGTATTTCGCCGGGTCGACATCTTTCCAGCCTGTACCCGGCTCCGGCATGTAGGCGAGGTTGCCCGAGGTCGACAACCCGCCGGTCGGCGACCATTGCAGCGCCGGCTTCGATTCGCCCGGCAAGAGATTGGGCACGAAATAGATGGCGCCGTCGGATAGCGCGGCCGGCGGGGCGCCGCATTCGTCCTGCTCGACGGTGGTCGTTTGGATCGTGCCGCCTTCCGGCTTCCACACGATCACCTTGGCCGGACCGCATTGATTGCCGCCGTCGCCGACATCGACCAGCGCCACCGTGACGCCGCCGACCTCGACAATCCTGTCGAAGAAGACATCGTAATTGCGCGCCAGCTGCTTGCCGTCATAGGCCAGCACCTTCTCGCCATAGTCTTCCTGCTGGGTGATGGTCAGCTGCCCATTCTCGAACGGGACCGGTGCTTGGCCGTCATCCTCGGCCAGGGCCGCATTGCTCGACGCGCCCAGGTCGGCGGCCCCGCCGGACGCATCGTCAGCCGGCACGAGCACCGTGTCGGTCTGTGCATGCGCGCCAGCCACCGGCATCAGAGTCCACGCCAGCGCCCAGGCGCCGGCAAGCAGCGAACGTGTCATGCCTGTCCCTCCGTTCAGCCGCCACGAGCCCGGCCTGTCGCGGCCGGGGTCATCGTACCGTTCAGGCCCAGGGCCGCAGCTCGGCGTTCTTCTTCTCGAACGAGGCGATGGCGTCGGCCTTCTCCATGGTCAAGCCGATATCGTCGAGCCCGTTCAAGAGGCAGTGCCGCTTGAAGTCGTCGAGGTCGAACTTGACCACGCCGCCGTCCGGTCCGCGGATTTCCTTGGCTTCGAGGTCGATCGACAGCGTTGCGTTGGACCCGCGCGAGGCGTCGTCCATCAGCTTGTCCAGATCCTCCGGGCTGACGGTGATCGGCAGGATGCCGTTCTTGAAGCAGTTGTTGTAGAAAATGTCGGCGAACGAGGTCGAGATGACGCAGCGTATGCCGAAGTCGAGCAGCGCCCACGGCGCATGCTCGCGCGACGAGCCGCAGCCGAAATTGTCGCCGGCGACCAAGATCTGCGCCTTGCGGTAGGCCGGCTTGTTGAGCACGAAGTCGGGGTTTTCCGAGCCGTCGTCCGTGTAGCGCATTTCGGCAAACAGTCCGCTGCCGAGCCCGGTGCGCTTGATCGTCTTGAGATAATCCTTGGGAATGATCATGTCGGTGTCGACATTGACGATCGGCATCGGCGCGGCAACGCCGGTGAGCTTGGTGAATTTTTCCATAGGTCTTGCCCGTCTTCTTTTCGCTGCGGGGATGTATTGGCGCCCGGTTTACACAAAGCTGCAGGCAAATAAAAGGCGGCTGTTTTCGCAAGCTTTGGTCCTAGAGCACGGACCGCTTCAAAGTTGCCGCCCTATGGTGCACCTTGGCCGGCATGACAACACGTCCCAAAGTACTCTACGCCACCGAACCGAACCTCGACGCAGCCGAGTTCCGCCGCGTGCTGGTGGAATCCGGCCTCGGCGTCACTCGGCCCATCGATGACGACGTCCGTCTGAAGGCGATGCTTGCCAATGCAGATCTGGTGTTGACGGCGCGCCTCGATGCGCCTGGCAAGCCGCTGATTGGCCTCGCCCGAGGCATCACCGACTTCTCGTGGGTGTGCTATATTTCCGAGCTCGCCGTCTGCAAATCGGCGCAAGGGCTCGGCATCGGCAAGGGCCTGCTCGACGAAGCGCGGCGGCAGCTCGGGCCATCCGTCGCCATGTCACTGATCTCCGTGCCCGACGCCGTCGGCTTCTACGAACGGATCGGCATGACGCGGATGGCGGACGCGTTCTGGTTTGGCCGCGAGCGCTGACGGCTGGCCTTCCGGTGCGGAACCCTTTGATGCCCGCCAGCGTCAGATCACATTCAACTCCCTGAAAGCCCGCCCCTCAGCGACACGGCTGTACCCAAACGCCGAGCAGTCCACCGTGCGGTAGCCGCCATGCACGATCAGCTCGGCCAGCGCCTTGCCGACCGCCGGCGCCTGCTGCAGGCCGTGGCCGGAAAAACCATTGGCGAAGAGAAAATTCTGCACCTGCGGATGCGGGCCGATCACCGCGTTTTGGTCGAGCGTGTTGTAATCGTAATGGCCGGCCCAGGCGCGCGTCGCCTTGATCGCCTCGAAGGCCGGAATGCGGGTCGCCAGCACTGGCCAGATTACCTCTTCGAACAGCGGCCAGTCGGGCTCGAAATCGCTGGGATCGGCGGGGCCGTCGCCGTCTTCCGGTTCGGCGCCGCCGGTGATGTAGATCGAGCCTTCTGGCCGGACATAGATGCCTGAGGGATCGACCAGCAGCGGCATGTCGTCATATTTCTCGCGCGCCTCGAAGATGAAGACATTGCGCTTGCGCGGTTCCACCGGCAGCACCAGTCCGGCCATTGCCGAGACTTT
Organism: Mesorhizobium sp. WSM4817; assembly: GCF_055811135.1. Lineage (NCBI taxonomy): Bacteria > Pseudomonadati > Pseudomonadota > Alphaproteobacteria > Hyphomicrobiales > Phyllobacteriaceae > Mesorhizobium > Mesorhizobium sp. WSM4817. The sequence continues at coordinate 243,475 of NZ_JBVVQQ010000001.1, forward strand.
TCCGGCATTCGGCCCGGCGGCGTTGACGACGATGCCGGCGTCGAGCCTTTCGCCATTGTCGAGGCTGACGCCGGTGACACGGTCGCCCTGCCGTTCGATGCCGGTCACGTCGGCGGTGATGAAATCGATCTTTTTGTCGCGCAGCGCCTTGCGGAACAGCATCAGCATGGCATGCGCGTCGAACCAGCCCTCGCCGCTGCGGCCATAGGCGCCGGCGGTGATGCCCTCGGCCGACAGCCATGCAAACCGGCGGACGAGCGCCTCCGCATCCTCAAGCACGATGTCGGCGCCCTCGGCCAACTGCGTCTGGTGGTTGGCCTCAAGGATCGGCAACCCGTTCTCGCCGGCAAGGATGAGGTAGCCGCCTTCGCGAAAACCGATATCGGCGTCGGCCCCGAACTCTTCCGTCAGCCGCCGGAACAGTTTCAGCGTGAACTGCGACAGCCGGATGTTTTGCGGAATCGAAAACTGCTGGCGGATCGAAGCGCAGGACAGCGTCGTTGCCGCATGGGCAAACTGCGGGTCGCGCTCGACCAGCGCGATCGAGCCCGAAAACCCTTCCGCGCGCAAATAATAGGCGATCGAGGAGCCGACGATGGCTCCGCCGATGATGACGACGTCGTAGCGCACTTTTTCGCTTCTCCAGTTCTGAAGCATGATCCCGAAGCCGGTTTTCTGAAACGATCATGCTGCAATTCATACAGCCGGCAAGATGATCTCGAAGCGCGTGCCGCGCTCGGAGTCAACCAGGCGGATCGTGCCATCATGCGCTTTCAGCAGGGCCAGAACGATGCCGAGGCCCATGCCGGTGCCGCCGCAATCGCGGCGTGTGGTGAAGAATGGCTCGAAAATACGCGCGCGGTTGCTCGGCGAAATGCCGGCGCCGTCGTCGCTCACCTGGATCGTCGCCTTGCCGCCTGCGCTCGCCGCCGTGATCGAAACCAGCGTCGCGCCATGCCTTGCCGAATTGTCGATGAGATTGGCGAGCACGATCGCAGCGTTCTCGGCCGAGATGCGCAGGCCGGTCTCGCCGCCCGCCTCAATACGAAGCGCCAGCCTGTCCCCGGTCGGCAACAGCGCCAGGGCCGCACTGAGCGACGTGCTTTCGCCGCTGGGCGCAAGATTTTCGGCGCGCGCCAGGTCGAGCAGACGACGCACCAGCAGATTGAGCCGCCCGGCGTCGGTGACGATATTGTCTGAAAACCGCCGCCGCTCGGCCTCGTCCATTGCGCTACCTGAATCGCGCAGCAGTTCGGCCGCCCCCTGGATCGCCGTCAGCGGCGATTTGAGCTCGTGCGAGACATGGGTGGCGAAGGTCTGGATGCTGTCGGAGCGCGCATGCAGCTTTTCGGCCATCTCGAGGAAAGCGTCGGACAGCGCTGCCATCTCGCGCGTGCCATGATGGTCGAGCGGCCTGATCGCTGCTCGATCACCGGCGGCGATCCGCTTTGTCCGCTCCATCAGCGCGTAGATCGGCCGGCTGACGGTGCGCAGGAAGATCAGGCCGATGAGCAGCGTGCCGCCGAGGATGGCGATCGCCGCCAGCACCACCTTGCCGCGCTCGCCATAAAGATGCTTGACGATGTTGTTCGGCGTCCGCGACAGATAGACGACGCCGGCGACCTTGCCGTCGACGGCGACCGGCATGGCGACGAAGACGCGGACTCTCGTGCCGCGGCTGACCGAATAGAGCGAAGGTGAAGGCTGGTTCGGAACCCTCTGCCGGAGCGCGCTGGCATAGCGGCCGGCAAGTGCTGCGCGAACCTCGCCGACGGCGCCGAGCGACAGGCCGATCTCCTCGCGTCCGGCGATGACGACGCCTTTTGGGTCGAGCAGCCGAAAGCCGGCAAGCGTGGTTTTCTGCGTCTCGGCAAGAATACCCGACAGCCGCGCGCCGATCGCCGTGAAGGCGGGATCGACGGTGGCGACCGTCGCCGCAGGCCGTGTCGCCAGAACCCTGTCGGACGCAAGATCGAGGCTTGGCTCGATCGGCCGGTAGGGAGAGTCCGGATTGTCGCTGTCGGCAGGCACGGCCGCGCCGAGCTTTTCAGCCGGGATGCCGGCGTCGCGGACCTCTTGCGCATGGATGGCGGCAAGGGCGGCGCCCTGCGCGATCAGCTCGGCCTCGGCCTGGCGGATCAGCTGGTTCTCGTAGAGCCTGAAGAAGAACAGGCCGACCAGCGGCAGCGCCATCACCATGATCAGGATGGCGACAACGATGGTGGCGAGGCGCGGCCGCCATTTATGCGCGGTCACGCGCCGCACCGGCCGAGCCGGAAGCCGACGCCATGCACGGTCTCGATCGCATCTGTGCAGCCGGCCGCCGCCAGCTTGGCGCGGATGTTGCGGATATGGCTGTCGACGGTGCGGTCGGCGACATGGATGTTGCCGGCATAGGCATTGGCCATCACCATGTCGCGCCCAAGCACATGCGCCGGGCGCGCCAGAAACCCCTTCAGGATGGCGAATTCGATCGAGGTCAGCACCAGCGGCCTGCCGTCGAAGCTGGCGGCGTGGCTGGCCGGCAGCAAAGCCAGTCTGCCATGCGAGAATTGCCTGTCGTCGGCCTGTTCGGCTTTTGCCGGGCGGGCGCGCCGCAGGATGACGTTGACGCGGGCGACCAGCTCGCGCGGGCTGAACGGCTTGGTGACATAGTCGTCGCCACCCATTTCGAGCCCCAGGATGCGATCGATTTCTTCATCACGCGCGGACAGGAACAGCACCGGCACATCGGATGTGTGCCGCAGCCGCCGGCAGACCTCCAGCCCGTCCATCTCCGGCATGCCGATGTCGAGCACGACAAGGTCGGGCGCGCGGCGCTCGATCGCCTGCAAGGCGGCGGCGCCGTCGGCTACCGCAACCGTTTTCATGCCGGCCTTTTCAAGCGCGAAACAGATGATCTCGCGGATGTGCGGATCATCGTCGGCGATCAGGATGTGATGCGGCATCGATCAGCGGCCCGGCACGAAGGGTTCGGAGCCCTGAGGAACCACGAACGGGATAGACGTGTCGAGAGTGCGAAGGAGCCGCCAGTCGCGAAAGCTCCAGGCGCGCCAGTTTTCCTGGGCCGCGCGGTAGCGGGCCTCGTCCTGTCCCAGCAAACGGGCGAGTTCGCGGTAGGGGAAAAGCTGGCCGCCTTCGTCCTGGCCTGCTGCTCGAGGAAGCGATCGAGTGCCGGCCGGGCGCTGGGACCGAGCGAACGCAGGTACCAGAAATCGAGCTCGGTTCCGTGGCCGGTCATTTCGAATGAGTGCTCGACATTGTAGTTGGCGATCAGGGCGGCAAAATTGATTAACGAGCAGGCATAAAGCGTCGCCGATAGCGTCAGAAGATTGGCGGAAAGCAGCCATTCATTGGATTTTCCGAGCGCGATGCGGGCGATGATCAGGGCAAGGCCCGCCGCCACCAGCCCCATCCAGACGAAGGCGGCGACGCGCCAGTAGGTCAGCGCATAGATGCCGACATAGAGTTCAAGCCGCAGGATCGACGAGATGACCAGCACGATGTTCTGCGCCACCCAGACATAGACCAGCCGGCGGATGAACGGATCGCTGGAAGTGGCACTTCCCGGCCTGAGCGCCGCCAGCACGAAACCGGCGGCGAGCAGCGCCGTGACGATCAGCGGATAGGCGCCGCGGTGCGCATAGGCGGCGTAGGTCAGCCCGTCGGGCAGGGCGATGCCGCCCCACAGATAGGTGGCGTCGAGCGCGGTCTGCATCGCGAACAGGATGTTGAAGATGACCAGCGCGCGAAGGATGGCGGCCTTGCCGAAGATGATGTCCTCGATCGCCCTGGCGGGTTTTGTCGTCGTCGTCACCGCGCTGACAGGGACAGGTGTCACCCGACGCGCAATGCGGCGCAAGAAGCGCGGCCGGCGCGGGCGCAAAAAAGCCCAGACGCCGGCAAGCACGACCAGCCAGAAGGCCAGCCGCGGCAGCTGGATGAGGTCGAGCAGTGCGTGGAGATCGATCAGCGACAGCCAGTATTCGATAACCGGATTGGCGGCGCCGAACAGCGCCAGAAACACTGCGCCCAGGGTCAGCGGCATGATCCAGACGGCGATCGCCGCGAAGCCGATGCGCCGCCGGCCAAGCCGCCGCGCCGCCTTGCGCCAGCGGACGAAATCGTGGACGAACCGAAACGGCGCTGCGAGCAGGAACAGCGCGACCTGGCCGGCAATGCGGGCAAATCCGCGCCGCAGCCGCCCGACCAGCGAAAGCGTAAAGACGGCCAGCGCCGCAAGCCCGATCGCGACGGACAGCGCGCTGACATTTTCAAGGAACGGCAGTAGCCCGACAAGCAGGGCAACGGGTTTGAACCAGGCCCGGCCGGCGCCGAGCATCGACGGCTGGAGCGCCGCGGCCGCGGCGGCCAGCGTCATGCCGAACAGGAAGAGCGTGATGCCGACCGGCTGTCCATAGAAGAAGAAATCGGCCAGCGCGGCAAGCAGGACGGCAACGCCGAAGCGCGCGCAAGTGCCCGGCGCGGCGGTAAGCAGCGATGTCATGATCGGGTTTTCTCAGCGGCTTTGATCCGGCCGGGGGGCGGAGATTTGCGGATGAAGGGAAAGAGAGTCGCCGAACGCGGCGGATCGATGAGCCAGCAACCGTCATCGCGGAGGGGCAGGGACCAACGGGGCTTTTCGCGCTCTTGCATGCGCCCTTTTCGCCGGCCGAAATGCAGGCAGCGAGGCGGGTCCGAGGAGATTTTCCGCAATGTTGTGCAGTTTTTGTGCAGGGTCAGGAATCACTTCAGCTTTGAATCCGCCCCGTCACCCCTTTCCGGGCGCTTGCGCTGCCCTCACCTGCCTGCCGGCATCCTCTCCCCGTATAGTGACGGGGAGAGGGGTGCTCTCATCGCCGGTTTCGCCAATCACCTGCGTTGCAAGAATGGCGTCGAGGCTGCGCCAGCCCCTTCTCCCCGTCCCTATACGGGGAGAAGTGCCCGGCAGGGCGATGAGGGGCGGCGCCAACTTCGATGATTGGCTTGCATCCAATGCAAGCTATGACTGCCCGAAGCGATTGCCCTGTGTGCTTGCTTCGATCGCCTCCAGGCGGCATAGATCAGGCATGACTGAAACCTGCCGCCCGCGCCGCTCGGTGCTTTACGTCCCGGCCTCGAATGACAAGGCGCTGGCCAAGATCTCGTCGCTGGCCTGCGATGCCGTCACCATCGATCTCGAAGATGCCGTCGCCCCGGCCGATAAGGTTTTTGCGCGCGAAAAACTGGCTGATATTTTCGCTCACCGCGCAAACCTGCGCTGCGAAATGGTCGTGCGCATCAACCCGCTCTCCAGCGAATGGGGCGCCAAGGACTTGCTGGCGGCGGCAAGCTGCGAGCCCGACGCCATCCTGCTGCCCAAGGTCGACACGCCGCGCGACGTCCTGGAAGCCGGCGACGTCCTCGACGACAATTTTTCACCCGACGCGGTGAAGCTGTGGGCGATGATCGAGACGCCCAAGGCGCTGCTCAACATCGGCCCGATTGCCGAGCTTTGCCGCGATCCGGCCTCGCGGCTGGTCTGTTTCGTTGCCGGAACGAACGACCTGATCAAGGACACCGGCATTCTCGCTACGCCCGACCGGCGCTATCTCACGCCATGGCTGATGCAGATGGTGCTCGCAGCACGCGCCGGTGGCCTCGACCTGCTCGACGGTGTCTTCAACGATTTTCGTGATCTGGACGCTTTTGCGCGCGAATGCACGGAAGCAGCCGCCATGGGGTTCGACGGCAAATCGCTGATCCACCCGGCCCAGATCGATGCCGCAAACCGCGCCTTTGCACCATCTGCCGAAGCCGTGGCCGAGGCGCGTGCGGTCAAGGAGGCCTTCGCGCTTGCCGAAAATGCCGGCAGGCAAGTCATTGCGCTGAACGGAAAAATGCTCGAGCGGCTGCATCTGGCGCAGGCCGAGAAACTGCTGGCGAAGGCGGCCGCCAGCGCGGCATGATTGGCAACTTATCACAGGAATGAAAAATGAAACTCTACCGCTTTCTGTCCGGCCCGGACGATTCCAGCTTCTGCCACAAGGTGACGGCGGCGCTGAACAAGGGCTGGCACCTGTTCGGCTCGCCAACCTATTCCTACGACAAGCAGACCAAGGTCATGCGCTGCGGCCAGGCCGTGGTGAAGGATGTCGAGGGCCAGGAATACGGCCCTGGCACCAAGCTCAGCGATTGGTGACATCGCATCGAGCATAAACATCTTCCAGATGTCGGCGGGCCAGCACCCCCCTCTGTCCTGCCGGACATCTCCCCCCTCAAGGGGGGAGATCGGATGTCGCATCGGCTTTCGCCAATCTTCAGAGTTGCAGGGTGTGCGGTGCGGGCCAAAGCTGCCAGTCTCCCCCCTTGAGGGGGAGATGTCCGGCAGGACAGAGGGGGGCCGCGAAGGAATGAGACGTCGATCCCTTTACTCGGCCGCCTCTTCGATCCGCTCCATATCATCGTCCGACAGGCCGAAATGGTGGCCGATCTCGTGGATCAGCACATGGGTGACGATATCGCCCAGCGTCTCCTCGTTCTCGGCCCAGTAGTCGAGGATGGCGCGGCGGTAGAGCGTGACGCGGTTCGGCCCCTCGCCGGTCTGCGGATTCCAGCGCTCGGCGATGCCGCGCCCCTCGAACAGGCCGAGCAGGTCGAAAGGCGTTTCCAGCGACAGGTCGTCCATGATTTCGTCGGTCGGGAATTCGGCGATCTGGATGACGATCTCGCCGGTCAGCTTGCGAAACTCCTCCGGCAGATGGGCGTAAGCTTCTAGCGCCAGGAACTCCATTTCCTCCATCGACGGCGAAAGCTCGTCGTGCCAGGTACGGGTTTTGTAGATGCGGGCCATGCTTTGTCCTTCTGATCCCGGCATATAGGCTTTCGCGCCGGACTCGGCAATTAGCCGGGTTGCCGCCTTTCGCTGACAGGAATAAATTCCCCATGACTCCGCTTGACTCTTCGGCCGCCCTCTGGAATCTATTAGAACATAACAGGAACAATTGTGAGTGGAAGCTGACCGTCATGGCGACAAGCGCCGTGGCGCGGGAGACTGTTTTTGCCCTGCGCCGCCAGATCGCGAAGATCGAGGGAACGCTGCCCGAGCGCCTGCAGGCGCCGGCCGCAGCCCCCGTTGATGCGCCCCGGAATCCAACAGCTGATGTCACGCCCAAAAAAATCGCGCCCAAAAATCTGACAATCGTCCGCCGCGGCCTCGCCGTGGCGCCGCCCGATGCGTTTCTGCGCACCGGCGCCGAAGATCTCGATACTGCGCTCGGCGGCGGCCTGCCGAAGGCGGCGCTGAGCGAGATCCATGGCGCCGCGACCCGCGATGCCGGGGCCGTCGCCGGCTTCGCCCTGTCGCTCGTCAGCCTGATCCTCAAACAGGGGCCGCGACTGCCGGTCCTGTGGATCGGCACCGCGGAAATCTTCCGCGAGGCCGGCTTCCCCTATGCCACAGGACTTCATCGCCTTTTCGGCATCGAGCCGGAGCAATTGCTGTTTTCCGAGGCGCCAAGGCTCCTCGATGCGCTGTGGACCGCCGAGGAGGCCGCCCGGATGACGGCGCTCGCCGCCGTCATCCTCGAAATCCGCGGCAGTCCGCAGCGGCTGGACCTCACCGCGACGCGGCGGCTGCACGCCCGGGCACAGAGCGCCGGCGGGCCGGTGTTTTTGCTGCGCCAGGCCGGCGAACCCGAGCCGACGGCGGCACCCGTCCGCCTCGTCCTGTCGGCGGCGCCGTCGGCACCACGCCAGACGATCGCCGGGCCGCTCGCCGGCTCGATCGGCCGTTCCGCCTTCACCGTCAGCATCGGCAAGAGCCGCACCGCCTTGCCAGGACAATTCACACTGGAGTGGAACCCCGATGAACGCAGTTTCGAGGAAAGAAGGGCCGGGGAAAGACGGCAAGAACGGGCAGCGAATCCTGTCCCTGTGGTTTCCGCATCTCGCCGCGGAAAGGATCCTGCGCCAGCGTCTGGGGCGGTCCTGGCGTTCGCGGCCGTCGGATCACCTGCCGCTGGTGATCAGCCATCGCCAGGCGAACGCGCAGCGCATCGCCGCCCTCGACGAGCGGGCTGAGGCGCTTCATCTGAAGCGCGGCATGGGCATAGCCGACGCGCGCGCCATGCATCCGTCGATCGACGTCGTGGAAGCCGATCCCGAGGCCGACCGCCGCCTGCTCGAAAGCCTCGCCGACTGGTGCGACCGCTACACCCCGCTGGTGGCGATCGACGCAGCCGATGGCCTGTTCCTCGACGTCACCGGCTGCACCCATCTTTTCGGCGGCGAACGGGCGATGCTGGACGACATCCTGTCGCGCTTTTTCCATCAGGGTTTCGATGTCCGCGCCGGCCTTGCCGCCACACCAGGTGCAGCCTGGGCGGCAGCGCGGTTTTCTGGTGATCGCATCGTCCCCGGTGGCGAGGAGGAGGCGCTTCTCGCACCCTTGCCGCTGACGGCGCTGCGCATCGAGCCTGACATCCGCGCCAGCCTGGAAAGCGTCGGCCTGCGCACGGCGGGCGCCGTCATGGCAGCACCGCGCGCGCCGCTCGCCCGCCGCTTCGGCAGATCGCTGCTTTTGCGTCTCGACCAGGCGCTCGGCCGCCTCGACGAGGCGGTGTCGCCGCGCCTGCCGGTGGCGCCGCTTTCGGTCGAACGCCATCTCGCCGAACCGATCATGCTGACCGACGAAATAGAGCGGCTGGTGAAAATGCTGGCGACGACATTGAAGGCGGACCTCGAGCGCCGCGGCGAGGGCGCAAGAAGGCTGGCGCTGCTGCTTTTCCGCGTCGACGGCGCCGTCAGCCGCATCGCCGTCGGCACCTCGCGGCCGTTGCGCGAGCCGTTGCTGATCCAGAAATTGTTCCACGAGAGGCTTGCCGCGCTCGAACAGGACATCGATGCCGGCTATGGCTTCGATCTCGTGCGCCTCTCGGTGCTGTCGGCCGCGGCCTTCGACATGCAGCAGGCGGATCTGACCGGCGAGACGCGCGATGACGGCGCCGACATCGCCCTTTTCGCCGACCGCATCCGCGCCCGGCTCGGTGACAGCGCGGTTTTGAAACCGGTTGCCGTCGAGAGTCATCTGCCCGAGCGCGCCGTCGCCACGCATCCCTATGCGGAGGCGCCGCAAAGGGTCTCTGCGCCGAAGCAGCCGGACAAGATACAAGACACCAGGCCTGTCTTGCGGCCGGAACGGCCGATCCGGCTGTTCCGTTCGCCCGAGCCGATCGAGGTGCCGGCCACCGAAATGCCAGAAGGACCGCCGATGAACTTCCGCTGGCGGCGCGCGCTCTACCGGGTGGCGCGCGCCGAAGGGCCGGAACGCATCGCCGCGGAATGGTGGCGGGAGGCAGCGGGGCAGGAAGCGACCCGGGATTATTTCCGCATCGAGGATAGCGACGGCCGCCGTTACTGGCTTTATCGCCAGGGTCTCTACGGCGCCTCGCAGGCGGCGCCGCGCTGGTTCATGCACGGGGTCTTCGCATGAATGCGCTGGCGGTCGTTCCCTACGCCGAATTCGGCATCCAGTCGAATTTCTCGTTCCTGCGCGGCGCCTCGAAACCGGAGGAGCTGGTGGTCGCGGCAAAGTTTTTGGGCTTTTCGTCGATCGGGCTTGCCGACCGCAACACGGTGGCTGGCGTCGTGCGCGCCTGGCAACAGGCCAAGGTGGAAGGTCTTTCCTGTCATCCCGGCTGCCGCCTGGTTTTTTGTGATGGCACGCCCGACGTTCTCGCCTATCCGCAGGACCGCAAGGGCTGGGGCCATCTGTGCCGCATGCTGACGCAGGCCAATATGCGCGACGACAGCGAAAAGGGCGCACCGCTGCTCTATCGCGACGACCTTTTCGAATGGGGCGATCGCATGTCGCTGGCGATCCTGCCGGATTTGTCGGCGCCGGCGCAGGATCTCAGGCTGATCAGCCGCCTGAAAGATCGCTTCGGCAAGACCCTGCGGCTTGCCGTTTCGCCGGATTATCACGGCAACGACCGCTACCGTATCGAGCAGGCGGCTGCCATGGCCGAGGCATCAGGCATTCGGCTGATGGCGACCAACGACGTTCTTTACCATACGTCCGAACGGCGCCGGTTGCAGGACGTGCTGACGGCGATCCGCCTCAACCTGCCTGTTGCCGAAGCCGGGCTGGAACTGGCGGCCAATGCCGAGCGCCATTTGAAACCGCCAATGGAGATGGCGCGGCTGTTCCGGCGGCATCCGCAGGCACTGGCGCAAACGCAGCACTTTGCCGGCGAATTGAGCTTCTCTCTCAGTGACCTCCAATATAACTATCCCGACGAACCGACGGAATCGGGCCTCGGGCCCCAGGCCGAGCTGGAAAGGCTGGCTCGGGAGGGAGCCGCGATACGCTATCCCTCGGGCGTTCCCGCCGATGTGACCAGGCGCATCCGCGAAGAACTCGCTTTGATCGAGCGCCTGAATTACGCGCGCTATTTCCTGACTGTCTACGACATCGTCAAATTCGCCCGCAGCCAGGGCATACTCTGCCAGGGACGTGGCTCCGCGGCCAACTCGGTGGTCTGCTATTGCATCGGCATCACCGAAGTGGGGCCTGAGCGGATCGATTCGCTTTTCGAGCGTTTCATTTCCGAGGAAAGAAACGAGCCGCCCGACATCGATGTCGACTTCGAGCATGAAAGGCGCGAGGAGGTCATCCAGTATATCTACTCGAAATACAGCGCCAAGCGCACCGCGCTGGCCGCGGCCGTCGTCAGCTATCGGGGCCGGTCGGCGATGCGCGAAGTGGCCAAGGCGATGGGCCTGTCGGACGATGTCAGGAGCGCGCTGTCCAGCTCGATCTGGGGCTGGTCGACCTCGGAGCTCGGCGAAAAGGAGACCAGGGCCGGCGGCCTCGATCAGACCGATCCGTCGACAAGGCAGGTGATCGAATGCGCCAACGAGATCATGGGCTTTCCCCGTCATCTGTCGCAGCATGTCGGCGGCTTCGTCATCACCAGGGATCGGCTCGACGAGATCGTGCCCATCATGAAGACGGCGATGGACGAGCGCAAGATGGTCGAGTGGGATAAGGACGATCTCGACGCGGTGAAAATCCTCAAAGTCGACGTGCTGGCGCTCGGCATGCTGACCTGCCTGCAGCGCGCCTTCACGCTGCTTGAAGATCATTATCCCGATGCGCGGGATGATTTTGGCCGGCCCTATGTGCTGGCCACCCTCCCTGCCGAGGACAAACATGTCTACGACATGATCTGCCGTGCCGACACGATCGGCGTCTTCCAGATCGAATCGCGCGCCCAGATGTCGATGCTGCCGCGGCTCAGGCCGAAAACATTCTATGACCTCGTCATCGAGGTGGCGATCGTGCGGCCCGGCCCGATCCAGGGCGACATGGTCCACCCCTATCTGCGCCGCCGGCAGGGCAAGGAAAGGCCCGAATATCCCAAGCCGGAACTGGAAGAGATACTCGGCAGGACGCTGGGCGTGCCGCTGTTCCAGGAACAGGCGATGAAGATCGCCATTGTCGCCGGCGGCTTCAGGCCGGGCGAGGCCGATGAACTGCGCCGCGCCATGGCCACTTTCAAGCGCACCGGCACGATCGGCAATTATCGCAGGCGGATGGTCGACGGCATGATTTTGCGGGGTTACGAAAAGGACTTCGCCGAGCGCTGCTTCAAGCAGATCGAGGGTTTTGGCGAATATGGCTTTCCCGAAAGCCATGCCGCCTCCTTCGCCCTGCTGGTTTATGCCTCCTGCTGGTTCAAGACCTTCTATCCCGACGTGTTCTGCGCCGCGATCCTGAATTCCCAGCCGATGGGGTTTTATCAGCCGGCTCAGCTTGTCCGCGACGCGCGCGACCATGGCGTTGAAATCCGCGAGGTCGACGTCAATTTTTCCGGTTGGGACTGCGCGCTGGAGGAAGTGCCTTTCGATCCAACCCGCATCCTCGACCGCCATGCCCAGATGCGCGGCATCATCCGGACCAATCATGCCGTCCGGCTGGGCTTTCGCCAGGTCAAGGGCCTGTCGAAGGAGCGCATGGAGGTGTTTGTCGCCAGACGCGGCGACGGCTACACATCCGTTCGCGATGTCTGGCTGCGCTCGGGCCTCCATGTCGATGAGATCGAGAAGCTGGCGCAAGCCGACGCTTTCCGTTCGCTCGGCCTCGACCGCCGCGACGCCCTGTGGGCGGTCCGCGCGCTCGACGGCAGGAGTGCCACGGAGACCCTGCCGCTGTTCGACCGGCCGGCGATTCGCTTGCGCGATCTCGAGCCCGAGACCAGGCTGCCGACAATGCCGCTTGGCGAGCACGTCGTCCACGACTACCGCTCGCTCGGCCTGTCGCTGAAGGCGCATCCGTTGGCCTTTCTGCGCCAGCGGCTCGACCGTTCCGGCGTCACCCCCAATGCGCGCCTCGGCCAGGTTCGGGACGGCAAGCGCGTTTCGGTCGCCGGCCTTGTCCTGGTGCGGCAGCGGCCGGGTAACGCCAAAGCGATTTTCCTGACGCTGGAAGACGAGCAGGCGGTCGCCAACGTCATTTTTTGGGAAAGGACCTTCAACCGCTACCGGCCCATTGTCATGGGCGCGCGGCTGATCCGCGTCACCGGCAAACTGCAGTCGGAATCGGACGTCATCCATATCGTCGCCGACAAGGTCGAGGACCTGACACCCTGGCTGTCCGTGCTTTTGCAGGAGAAGCCCGATGTCCCTGTCGTGCAAAACGACCGGCAGGACATCGCGGGGAAGGCAGAAAGGGTCATGCCCAAGGGGCGCAATTTTCAATAGGGGATGTGTCGGCGGGACAGCGAAGGATCACCACGCTTCAGGACGGCCCACCCAACCGCGGCGGCGGCAATCCGTCGTCGAAGGGGAGCGAGCGTGCCTCCGAAGGCAGCATGATCGGAATGCCGTCACGCACCGGATAGGCAAGCCGTGCGACCCTCGAGATGAGCTCGCTGCGCTCCGGATCCCAGCTAAGCGGACCCTTGGTCAGCGGGCAGGCCAGCAATTCCAGCAGCTTGGGGTCGACATTGGCCTTCTTTCCCTCACGCCCATCCACCATTTTTGTCAGTCCTCTCGTTCGTCCTCAGTCTTCGTGCGTTGACGCTGCCCCCTCACCTGCCGGCATCCTCTCCCCGTATAGTGACGGGGAGAGGGACGCTCTCATCGATGGTTTCGCCAATCACCCGCGTTGCAGAACGTCCGCCAAGGCTGCCGACAGCCCCTTCTCCCCGTCCCTATACGGGGAGAAGTGCCGGGCGATGAGGGCGGCGCCGACTTCCGCAATTGGCTTAGTCCCAGCGTTCCTTTTACTTTGCCTACTGCAAACTCGAGCCGAAATCCTCGTTTTCGCGTGCCAGCGCCATTTCGGTGATGGCGATCAGGGTTTCGGCGCGTGTCTTCAGGTCCGCCGCTTCGAGCAGCGCCTGTTTCTCGGCCGGCCCGTAGGGCGCCATCATCGACAGCGCATTGACCAGCATGGCGTTTTCGGCGCGGCTGACGCTTTCCCAGTCGGCTTCAAGATCGTTGGCCTGCAAATAGGCGCGAAATGCCTTGAGCAGCGCCGGCCGGTCGATCTCGGCCTCGGCTTGATCTTCGTCGAGATCGGTGAGAAACGGTGCAAACCGGCACTGGCGGAAGGGCGTCTTGACCACAAGCTCCTGCACGATGCGGAACCGGCACACACCTTGCAGCGAAATCAGGTAGCGGCCGTCGCCGCTCTCGGAAAGCGCGATGATACGGCCGGCGCAGCCGACATTGCAAAGCGCCGGCTCGCCGTCGGGACGCCGCGCGCCGTCGAGGCTGGGCTGTATGACGCCGATCAGCCGCGATCCGGCGATCGCCTCATCGACCATCTCCAGATAGCGCGGCTCGAAAATGTTGAGCGGCATGCGGCCGCCCGGCAGCAGCAAGGCGCCTTCAAGCGGGAAGATCGGCACCGTCGGCGGCAAATCCGTATCGAGCCGGTAATGCGCGTTTCCCGCCTGCACTTCAAACCTCCGCTCGCTCCCTCAAGAAGCGCACCAAGCCCGCCCATCCTTTCGCAACCTGGCGCATAATCGCCAGCAAGCGAAGAACGGATCGGTCAGGCCTCCTAATCTGGCGCAGCCATTGTCGACCGCAAGGCCATCAGGCAAAAACAGCTTGGTGCGGGCTCAGGAAAACAGCAGCGACGACAATTTCCGCCGTGCCGCCAGCGTTGCCTCGTCGGTCATGCCCCAGGCCTCGAAGAACTGCAGCAACTGCGTCTTGGCGCCGTCGTCGTTCCACGAGCGATCGGCTTTGACGATCGCCAGCAGATTGTCGGCTGCGGCCATGCGCTCGCCGTTGGCGTTCTGGATCATGGCAAGCTCGAAACGTGCCTGATGATCCCCGGGGTTCTCAGCCAGGCGGCGCTCGAGCTCGGCCGGATTGCCAAGTGCTTGTGCCTGCACGGCGAGCGCCATCTTGGCGCGCACCGCGGCGAGCGGCGGCGCATCCTTTTTTGCTTCCGGCGCCCGCGCCAGCACGGCTTCGGCGCCCTCGGCATCGCCGGCCTCGAACAGCAGATCGCCCAGCCCGGCAATCGCTTCGATCGTCTCCGGCGCCTGTTCCAGGATCGCGTCGAAAATGTCCGCCGCGGTATGCACATCGCCGGCGGCGCGCGCCTCCGCGGCCGCGGCAAGCGCCTCGGCCACCTGCGGCGCACCATTGCCCTTGCCGCCGACCTTCTGGATGAAGGCGGCGATCTGGCTCTCGGGAATGGCCCCCATAAAACCGTCGACCGGCTGGCCGTCCTTGAATGCGATGACTGCCGGTATCGACTGGATGCCGAGCTGTCCGGCGATCGAAGGATGGTCGTCGATGTTCATCTTGACCAGCTTGACCTTGCCGCCGGCGGCGGTGACCGCCTTTTCCAGCAGCGGCGTCAGTTGCTTGCAGGGCCCGCACCATGGCGCCCAGAAATCGACGAGCACCGGCTGACGGCGCGATTCCTGGATGACGTCGGCGGCAAATGTGGCGGTCGTCGTCTCCTTGATGACGTCGGCAGCGACAGGCGGGTCGCCAAGCGCCACTTTCGCGGGGGTGGCGTCAGTGCCGCCATACTGCACAGTGGTGGCATACTGTCCGGCATTGCTGCCAAACGGGCCGCCAAATTGATTGTTGTCGCTCATCTCGTGCCCTTTCGGTCGCCGCCCGGCCGCCAGCCCGGCGCAACATCCTTAATTCTCACTCAGAAGCCGGTTTGTCGTCATCCATGTGGCGATCATGCCGTGACTTTCAAGATAACAGCATCATGCCCGGTTGCCTCGACGAATTTGACCAGGTCGGCGGCGGCGATCGATGTCGTTGCCTCGTTGGTCAGCGGATGGGCGTTGATGACGGCATGGCGCATCAACTCCTGGTCGAGAACGACCTTGACCCGCAACTGCGTATCATTGATCAAGCCGAACACGGTGACCGCACCCGGTACGACGCCGAGAAGCTCCATCAGCATCTCCGGCTTGCCGAAGGAAACGCGCCCGGCGGCGCCGATGATTTGGTGGATCTGCTTGAGATCGACCACCGCCTCCTCAGCGACGCTGACCAGGAAGAAATTGTCCTTCCTGTCCTTGAGGAACAGATTCTTGGTATGCCCGCCGGCGATTTCCCCGCGCAGCGCCTGCGAATCGGCGACCGTGAACAGCGGCGGATGGCGGAGCGTCGAGACCTCGATCCCGAGATCGGCGAGAAAGGCGAAAAGCTCGGCTTCGGTTTTCGGCATGTCGTTTCTTGTCGGACTTTCTTGTTGTTGCGGTTTGGCTTGTTGTCGTGGTTGGATCATGCCGTTTACGGCCAATGACGCGGCCGAGACAAGACCATTGCGCAGCAAGGCTGCCGATTGCATTCCCATCCGCGCTGGGAAGGCTCGTTTACGTCGCCGGGTGCGGCCAAAAAACCTGCGACTTCCCTGTTGCAATCGCCGCGCCCTTCAGCCATATAGGCTCGGCTTGCGGCCCAAAAGCCGCGCGAGCGGGTGTAGCTCAGGGGTAGAGCACAACCTTGCCAAGGTTGGGGTCGAGCGTTCGAATCGCTTCACCCGCTCCAGTTTCCCCAAGGGGAATCAAGCCATCGAAAAGCCGCGGTTCGCCGCGGCTTTTTCGTTTTCGGGGTTGTCGAAATCGCAGTTGGCTTAGGCAGCTCAGAAGGCCATGGTTACCGCGCGGTTACGAGTTCGCGAAGTTAAGAAGTCGTATGGGATCGCGGCGTCACCAGGTCTCCCTGAAGTGCGCCTTTGCCACAGATTGCGCCTATCTCTCTCCAAATTTTTCCCTTTCATTTTCGGCGATTGCATAGGGATTGCTGAGATCGAAATCATCTTCTGGCGGTCCAATTCGCATTGTTTTGGCGATATGATCCAGCGTCGGCTTAACGCCATCGATCGCCTTTATTGCCGGCTCCAGGACGGTAAGCGGACTGTAGCTGAACTTGCGATCATCACTTTCTACCAGCTGGGGAAGCCAGCCGCGTGCGAGTTCAACATTGCCATGGAAGTCGGTAATTGCCAGAACCACCTCCGGGGCAAGCAGGCCCAATTTGTTTGCGAGCGCCTTGTAGAGCAACGGCTCTTGAAGTCGGGTCAACTCGAAGGAAGTGTTTGTCGAACGTACCACCTCTCATTTCAGTCTTCGCCACGATGTTGGCCGTTCGTGCTAATTCCTTCCTAATGAGGACGATCTCGCCGTATAGGGCCGCAGCGACCGAGTCGGCTTCCTCACCACGAAGCAGGGCATCCCTTCTGCGGTTTAGCCGAAAATTGACGAGTGCGCCGACGACAAGCGCGCAGATACCGAACAAAAAGCCGGCAAACGAGCCTAGCAAGCTCGCTTGCGCACCCTGTAGTTCTGACAGCCATTGCCACATCCCTAACCCCTCTCAAGGCTACGCCAACTTTCGCAAACAATGGCTGCCTAGCACATTGGATTTCTTGACAGCCTCGACTTTGCGCACTCTTGTGTCCGAACCTTTTGCCGGCAGCCTGGACCTGAGCAGCCTGCGCAGAAGGGCAACTATCCGCGGCTGCCTCAGCTACACCCTTATCTCAGGATCGACCCAGGTCGCGATCTCAGACAGTGTCGCTTTGAACTTTGGGAAGTCCGTCGTCCATCCAGGTAGGTTCAGCTTCTCGAAGATATTCTCGGAGTTTGCTCCGCCTTTGAGTATCCCCAGGCTAGTTTCAAGATCGACTTTCCACATGACCTGCGCGTCAGAGGATGTGCGGTGCTTCTCAATATTCGCGCGCTGCCGCACCATCTGCGGGTTAACGGTTTGGTCGGGCAGCCGGTCCTCGTCAGTCAAGGCACACCAGCGAATCCCCAGCGCGGACGCGATGTAGGCGAACGAGGGAATGGCGGTGCAGCTGCCACACAAGGTGATGCTTACCGCATGGCCATCAAGATCAAAGCCCAGCTTTTCCATTCCGTATTTCAAGCTGAAGGTATCGGATGGACCTTCGCAGAACACTGCTGCCGTTCCAAAAAGGAAGTCGTGGGAGCCATTGTCGTCAAGCTTGGACTGAAGCTTGGCCGGCGCTTCAATCTTGTCCGTGTAGACGGTCCTCATCGACACGCTACCTTTGGTGCGGACGAGGCGGGTTATAGCCATCTTGTCCTCGAATGACACAAGCTCGGAAGAGTGCGTAGTGTAGATAATGGTCCATCCCTTCGTCGCCAGGTCGCCGAGGGTTTTCCGTATTTTTCGACGAAGGTGCGGATGCAGGTGCGTCTCTGGCTCTTCGAGCAAAAGAACTACTCGCTCTCGGATCAGCTCGGGGTAAAGAGTTAAGGCTTCCAGGGCAGCGAGACGGATAACACTCTGCCAACCGTCGCCCATACTTCGCAATGGCGTTGGAGCGCTCTCCGGATCCGTTGCCATCGAGATGATTAGCTGCTGCGCTAGCCAATCCTTGATCGACTGAGTGCTGGTCTTAAGATCAATGCGGGCTGCCCCCCCGACGTAGCCGCTGAAGACCCTCTCCAGATCCGGTTTCATGACATCCTTCCAGAAGGGAAATGCCTCAACAATTTGCTGGAAGAACCGATACCCATTCTCCAATGTAGCTGGCATCTCCCGCTTATCGCCGTTCACGGTCTCCATCTCCCAACTGTCGCTCATGAACCGCTCTGCCAAATGCCTCGACAGCTTCGCGAGCGGGCCGGTCTTCCAGATGTAAAGGGAAGCCTCTATGTCCTCCGGCTTGAAGAACCAGGTTTCCGGCAGATGGGCGCGGACTTCGTCTATCTTCGCGTTCACTGTTTTCCAGCCGACATTTTGATCGACCAGGGTCTTCTTATCGGCCTCAGATTGCTTTGTTCGAAGATTGAGCGTGATGGACTTAACGTTCTTTCCCAACAGCGTTCGAGTATGGCTGAAAATGCCGTCCCTGCTGGTCTTACCTACGACTTGGACTCCGTGAACGAACGTTGCATCACCGATTGTCCGGACGGCAGGCAGCGCCAGTTCACCGCCAGCTTGAAAATGGACTTGAACCAAAAATTCTTTTGACCGGCTGCCCGTCGAATCGCAGAGTAGTCAGTTTCGGCGGGCGACCAATTGTAGAACTCGGCTTGGTGAAACGCCAAAGCAATGGCGTTAAGCACTGTAGTTTTACCGGCGTTGTTAGTTCCGATTAGGACAGTTGGAAACCCTGGTTTCAGTTCGAGCTCAAAATAATCGATTCCGCGAAAATTTTTGATTACGACTTTCGACAATCTGTAATCGACAGGCATCGTATCGCACCCTCGAAGTTGAACATACCCGCCTCGGCGATCAGCCGCTGTCCGACTTATGTCGGTCGCATGGGCGGACCATTAACTTATACTTGTAAAGGTTAGCGTCCTACGAAAGCGATGGCGGGGGACGACAAATTGAAGATGGTTTTAAACGGGCTCAACGGGAGCTACCTGCGAAACATTCTTGAAAGCGCGGCGGCCGAACTGAAAAACGGCTCCAATCTGACCGAACGGGTGGACGCGGCCGTAGCGTATGTTTCAGACCAAGATCTTCTTTTTGAGTGGTGTTGGAAGCGAGATATTCCTCTTCGGTTTTGGGGGCGCTTTGATGAGGGCGTCCCGATCAGTCCACACATCCTTAAACGTTTCCTTGATCGCAAATCCCCAAACTACGTTTGCAGACTCGTCAGACAGTTTCATCCAAAGGTGATTTGGTGGAGAGGATTTGGAGTCTACATCGGTTCTGCTAATCTAAGCCAGTCTGCTTGGTGGAAGAATGTCGAAGTCGGTGTTTTCCTCACGGACGACGAGTTGGTAGGCGACAACAAGGCTCTGGAACTTGAATTGTTTTTCCAAGCTGTTCATGCCCACTCGTCTCCACGAGCTTTACGCTTTGATCGAGCAACGATCTGCCGCCTTGGACAAACAGGCCGCAATTGATCGCGAAGCTGCAAAGAAATTTTGGAACACCGACTACGTGCAGCCATGGGAGGGGCTTGGGAACGTTTCAGGCAAAGCCGCCCTCGACCTCAGGAGAGATGCGTTTCTGAATGAGTGGATGCAGACGCTTCAACTCCTCCGCGATCTGGCCGCAAAAGTTTCCGCCGATGAGAATAGACCAAGTTGGGTCGCCAAGGATGCACCTTGGGGCGCTCAGGCTGACCAGTTTCTCCATGCGCACTACTATCAAAATACGTTCGATGGTCGGCGAGCCGATTACGAGACGCATTTTAAAAGCCACCAAACAAACCCCGGCTTGGCTGAAGAGACAGCCTTGTCTTGGTGGCGATCTCTTAAGTCAGCTCCAAACGGTGAAGACCTCACTCTTAACAAGTGGGCACCATATCTTCGTCAGATGCTAAGCGCCGAGCGCATCATGGCGACTACGGAGGGCGAATTTGCTGAGATTCTGTCCCACATCCACGCTGCAATAGAATACGCGCGCCGAGTGTCAAACCGGGCGGTGGGTCTTCAGGAGGGCCCTCCTTACAACATGTCCGAAAAAGTGATCGCTTTGGCCAAACACATCTATAAGCAGCCAGAGAGAGGTGGGCCGTCACCGGTGGCGACCTTGAATTATGTACTTTACGGCGGCCCTGCGAAGGAACTGCCTAGCCGCATGTGGGATGCTTTGCACGACCCAAAGTTAAGAATTGAAAACTTCGGCATTAGCGCGATGGGCGAGCTAGTAGGCTGGGCCCTGCCGAACCAATTTCCACCGCGCAACGGCCGTACAAGTAAGGCTTTGCGTTCTTTGGGACACGACGTCACGGTGCACGTGTGATTGAACGGTTTGATGCGTACTAGGGTCCCGGAAGGCGTAACCATAGAGACGCTCGCTGCCTTCGCTAACGCACAGGGCGGTACGTCGCCGATCGGCATCGCTGGCAACGGATCGATCTCCCGCGATAATGATTTCAGGGCACATAGTGTTTAGCTCTACTCAGCCTGGCGTAGCAGATACTCAGCCGTCCTTTGGCTTGTCTACGAGTTTCTCGACCAGCCGCCTGAGCTCGGAAGGAGTGGTGTGCCCGGCAACAACCTCGTGATAACCGATCCCTGCCCTTCGTAGGGCCTCCTTCTTGACAGCATCGCGCGCTGCGGCGAGACCTTGGTGATGGGCGCCGCCTTGGTATTCGATCGCATGTCGGGGCTGGCAGTCCTCGTTCACCAGAAGCAGGTCGACCCGTTTCGAGTTGATGCAACGGTAGGCGTCCGCGTCCTTGCTGCGCAGAATTTCGCCTAACGATACTTGTGCCATCACCTGCCATCCGGGATTGCAGCCTATCACTATGGTGTCGAGCTCCCGGAATACGCGCGCTTCGCTCTTGTTGAGGAGCGGCTGTATCGTGAAGTGAGCCCCCATAACGATGCGTAATTGGTCAGCAGCGTCGGGTTGTTTTGGAGTGACTGGATCAGGCTTCGGCGCTAACGGCCTGTTATCTATTTTGCTCCAATCGCGCTTCCTGTCCCAGCGCCAACGGTTCTTTTCCCGCCACGCCTGCCGTCGTATCTTTGAACAGAACCGCTCGACGGCCATACCACCAAAGGCGCCGACCAAGAGAACGGCGATCAGCAGATGTGGCTCTTCGATCAAACCAATAATCTCGGGGGGCATGCCGGTAATCTTACTGGACGCGGGTTCTTGTAATAAGCCACGACTGACGAGAAAACACCAGGGAGCGGAGCGTTTGACTTTAAGGTTGGAGCTGCGCGCCAATCGCTCCAGCATACTCCTGCAAGGGTTAGGCTGCCGGGCCGCGAAGCTTGTTGGTGCGGGCTTCTTGCCAGCGCTGGACCGGTCGCGGGGAGCGTCGGGGGAGCCGCCGCGCTTTTTTCAGCGGAGATGCCCCCTCCCAGTTAAAAAAACCGGTGGGGTCAGGGTGACTCCTGGACGCGGCAATCGCGACGAGATGGACGCCAGTCCGCCCACCAGCGGTCAGGTATATTTCAGGCGAGGGCAAGCGCCTGGGCGATATCGGCAACAAGATCGTCGGGGTGCTCGACGCCGATCGACAGCCTTATTGTCGACTCAAGAACGCCGATCCGTTCCCGAACGTCCTTGGGCACGCCCGAATGGGTCATGGCGGCAGGATGGCTAGCCAGCGATTCCGTGCCGCCAAGGCTGACGGCAAGTTTCAATATCTGAAGGGCATTGAGAAACGCGAACGCCGCGACCTGACCACCGCGAATGTCGAACGAAAATGTCGATCCGGCGCCCGTGCATTGCGTCCTGAATACGCCTGCGGCCGGAGTGTCGTCGCCGAGGAACGGCAGATATGCCACCCTTGCGACCTTCGGGTGGTCGGCCAGGAATTCGGCGACGATGCGGGCATTGGCGTTGACTTTCTCCATGCGAATGCTCAGCGTTTCCAGTGAGCGGCCGAGCATCCAGCACGAGTGCGGATCGAGCTGCGTGCCGATCGCCCCCCTTAGCGCCTTGATGGATTTGGTGACGGCCCTGCTGCCAAGTGCCGCGCCGGCGATCAGATCGGAATGGCCGCCGACATACTTGGTCAGGGAATAAACGGAAACGTCCACGCCGTGGTCAAGCGGACGCTGAAAAACCGGTCCGAGCAAAGTATTGTCGCACACGACGACCGGGCGCTGTCCCTGTTTGGCGGCGATCTCGTCGGCGATGCGGTCGACCGCCACGAAATCGACCAACGAGTTGGTCGGGTTGGAGGGCGTTTCGATGAAGATGAGCGATACGCGGCCTTTCCTGCAGCCTTCATCCGCCGCTGTGCGAATGGCTGACTCATCGACGCCATCGGCGAAACCCACAGCGCCGACGCCAAAATTGGCCAAGGTCTTGGCTAACAAAGTTTCGGTGCCGCCATAAAGCGGTTGCGAATGCACGATAACGTCACCCGGACGGGCGAAGGCAAGCAGAGTGGTGGCGATGGCCGACATGCCGGACGAGAACAGGATGCAGGCCTCGGCCCCTTCGTAGATTGCCAGGCGATCCTCGACGATTTCGCTGTTGGGATGATTGAAGCGGGAATAGACCAGCCCGGCTCCGGTTCCGCTCGGCGGTTCCTTGCGTCCGGATACGAAATCGAAGAAATCGCGGCCCTCTTCGGCAGATCGGAACACGAAGGTCGAGGTGAGGAACACCGGCGGCTTCACCGCACCTTCCGACAGCTGAGGGTCGAAGCCGTAGCTCAGCATCAACGTTTCCGGATGCAGCCGATGATTTCCAATATGCGTCTTGGACGGACGTGGGGCAGTCATGGCGATTCCTCCGGTCAGGTTTCTCAGACCAAAATTAGAGGAAGAACCAACACCAGTCTCTTGCTAATCCACTCGGGTCCATGGTCATCCAGACAGATCAGGCACGCCATGCTGCACTCGCGCCAGAGGAACGTGGTTTTCGGACTCGAAACGGTCCGGTCGGTCCGATCTCTTTCTAATTCTAAGCGCGAACGGCAACCAAGAACCGTTAGTGGCGAAGGCAGCAGGAGAATTGGAGACATACCGGACCGACCGGACCGGAAATGTTTTGCCGAGTTCCTGGGCGCCAAGCCGGAAGACGCAGTGCACGGTCAGCGAGGCGCGCGGTTGCTGGGGCATGCGGCACTGCAAGAGATCAGATCAGGAGGGATGAGGGCCGGCCTTCAGTGCGCTCTCGCGGCGCGCGGAGGCTGGCCCCGGGCCGCGCATATAGTGGAGCTCCGGCCGGTAGCGCGGTGCAACGAGTTCGCGAAAGGCTGATGCCAACCGAGTCGAACGATCCATGACAACTTTCCCTGGGCGCACTCGTAGCCGATTCCTGTAACCGCAAGCCGCCGCCGCAGGAGGCTGTTCGTTCCCGATTTTTGTCTGCGCTACGACGCCTTTTCCGCCGACCGCGGATGTACCGGCGGCGGCCGCATCTTTCAGGAATGCTATGTGCGACCACATCCACAGTCTCGCGGCCATCGAGGCGCTCCTTATGACCTTGTGACGGCCGGCGTACATGGTGGCAAAGTCCGCGACGCCGACGTCGATACGGTCTCGGTTGATCGGCCGCTTGAACAAAGACCGAATCGGATTGGGTCGCAGTCAAAAATTCCCACGAGGTGACGGACGACAAGAGGCCTACCCCCAGGGCGGCGGCCAAAAACGCTGCTGGAGGGCCGAACAGAAGCTTACGCGACATCATTGTCCCTACCTCACACGCCGGTATTGATGTGGAACAGGGTCTTCGCCGCCCGGCATGTCTGAAGCTGTAGAAGCAAGAACCGTGCCACGCAATCGCAAGGCCGGGCTTCCAGCCGCCCTGTTTTGGGCGGCGTCATGCGTTCAAGTACCTGGTTCGTCAGTCGCTTCTTACTCGTCCTAGCCATTTGCTCCCCTGGGTGTTCGGGTTGCTTGAGTCGATCGTTTGCCGGGTTTCCGAGGGGGAGCCGCAAGGCGCGGTTTTCGACGGAACTCCGTGGGACAGAGTGTTCCGCTCCCGGAGCGCTGGACAATCGTTTTCTGGCTGAATAGGTTACGGTTTGCGACGATAAGTTTCGTGGAATCAATGGGTTGCCAAGGTCGGGGTCGAGCGTTCGAATCGCTTCACCCGCTCCAGTGTCCTCTAAGGGAATCAAGCATCGAAAAGCCGCGGTCCACCGCGGCTTTTCGTTTTTGGGCAGCACGGCATCACCCAGCAGACGGAGCGAGCTTGTCACTTGCCGGCTGCCTGTGGCCTTCAGGCGCTTTGTTCGCCGCTCGGAATACCCCCAATAGAGTTAGGACTTTTGCTTTTCAATTTCGGACCAAGGTCCCTTGCGGACAGGTGTATTTAAACCAAACTGGCGAAGTAGTGGAACCATCATATCAGAGAGTCCTCATATTTATAGTCTGGAACCATCCTGGCGGGAGGGCGGCTCGAAGGAGGAATTATGAAAACTCGAACCAGTCTGTTCGCAACGGTCGCCGCTCTCGCCCTTGTCGCGTCTCCAGTCCTCGCCGGCCCCGGCGGCAATGGTGGCGGGAAGGGTAATGGCGCAAGCAACGGCAACGGCGGAAACTCGGCTGCAGCCGGATCGCAGGGCCACGGAGCCGCAACGTCTGCGGCGGCTAGGGATAAGTCCACGCGGGGAATTGCTCATGCAATGGCTGTCGTTTCGACGACGCCGGCCTCGCCGCAGGCCACCCTGTCCTTGCAGGCAGCCCTGGACAAGTTCCTGGCAAGAAAGGCCGATCCGGCCGACGATACCTCCGGCGAAATTCCTGACGCAGCCGAATAAAAATCGCAAATCATGCGCTGCGCGGCGGCGCATCCTAGCATCGAGATTCTTGGTCACTTGCCGGGCTGCTTCATCTGTTCGGCCGATGCCGTGGGTCAAGAAACAGCCGACATTCGAGTCCGATCCTAAGGGATCCCCTGGAACGGTCCTGCCCCTACAGACGGTCCAGCGAGCACCACCGGCCTCGGGCCGGTGGTGCGTTCTTGGGGCGCGGGCTCGACTGGCGCTAGCCGTGGCCGTTTCCGGCCGATCTTCATCCATGCGCGTTGGCCAACGAAGCGGCAATCGCCGCAATCGAGCGGAACAGCACGAGCGAATCATCCCTTAGCGGAATGAAACCACGCCGCTGCCAGAACGCGGCGGCTTCGGGATCGATGGCGTTGACCAGGAGCGCGCGGCCGCCGACGAGCTCCGCAGCCATTACGCAGCGCTGCAGCGCGTGCTTGACCAGGCCGGTTCCGATGCCGCGGCCGGCCCAGCCGGCGTCGGTGGCCAGCTGTCCGAGCAGCAGGCAGGGCACGGGATCGGGAGGTTGGCCGGTGCGAATGGATCGAGCGCGCCGGCATCGACCTCGAAATGCCCTGCGCATTGCTATCTGGCGCCGGCGCCTTTGCGAAAATCCGACGGCGACATGCCGGCCAGCTTGCGGAACGACTTGTTGAAGGCGCTGAGCGAGCCGAAACCGGAGTCCATGGCGACGCGCAGCACGTTGGCGTCCTGGTGCATCAGCAGCGCCTGGGCGTAGCTGAGCCGCAACAAATTGACATACTCGTTGAGCGTCATGCCGGTCGATTTCTTGAAAACGCTCATGGCGTATTTGGGATGGATGTCGGCCGCCGCCGCGATGTCGACGCAGTCGATGTCGTAGAGGAAATTCTCGGCGATGAAGTCGCACATGCGCCCGACATTGCGCAGCGATTGCTGGTCGAAGGGGCTGCCTGCTTCCTGCTCGATCGGCGTTTCGGGTACCAGCCGGTAGGGTTCGAAGCGCACCCGCTCCAGCCGCAGCAAGAGTTCGTTGACGGCGTGCTCGGCCTTGCCCGCATCGCCCGAGCGGACGTAGCGGTTCCAGCGCTCGAAATTGTCGCTGTCGGACCGGTCGGTGGCATTGGTCACCAATGTCGCGCCGGTCATCAGCCGGTTGCGGACGTCGGCGGGCAGGTGCAGCCGGAAGAAGTGCACCAGCGGCAGATGCGCGCCGGCATAGACGGCATCGTCCGACGCATCGTCCATCTGGTGCGGCAGGCCGCCCCAGAACAGGCACATGTCGCCGGCCGAAAGCGCGATCTCGTGCTCGTCCATGCGGTAGTGCACGGCGCCGCGGACGATGAAATTCACCTCGACCTGGGCATGCCAATGCGGCTTCAGCATCACCAGGGGCTGGGTGTGAAACATCTGCAGCAGCAGCGGCAGACCCTCCACGCTGCTGGCGCCGGGCTGGTAAAACGGCCTTTCCGGCATCTTACTTTCCGCCCATTCTTTATTCCCTTTGTCGCGGACAAGCCTTCGCCGGCGCCTAGTCTAGCCATGCTCGCGAAGAGAGAGCAAATGAAATGGGAGGATTTCAATGCGCATCACACTGACCTGCGCCGCGTTCGCGCTTGCCCTGGGCTCAGCCCCGGCCTTTGCGCAATCCGGCGAAATCACGATCTGGAGCTGGAACGTCGCCGCTTCGTCGCTGAAGGCCACCATAGAAGGTTTTAACAAGCAGTTCCCCGACATCAAGGTCACGGTCCAGGATCTCGGCAACCAGCCGACCTATGACAAGTCGATCGCCGGCTGCGCCGCCGGCGGAGAGGGGCTGCCGGACATCGTGACGATCGAGAACGGTGAGGCCGAGAACTACTGGAGCCAGTTCCCGGACTGCTTCGTCGACCTCCATACGCTCGGCTATACCGCCGAAGACCAGGCAAAATTCCCCGATTTCAAGCGCACCGAGCTCGAAGTGGAAGACAGGGCCTATGCGATGCCGTGGGATTCCGGCCCGGTGGCGATGTACTATCGCCGCGACTTCTATGAGAAGGCCGGCGTCGACCCGACCTCGATCAAGACCTGGGACGATTTCATTGCCGCCGGCAAGAAGATCCAGGAGGCCAATCCCGGCGTGACGATGACCAACGCCGATTTCAACGGCGACTCCGAATTCTTCCGCATGATCGCCAACGAGCAGGGCTGCGCCTATTTCGCCGCCGACGGGCAGTCGATCACCGTCAACCAGCCGGGCTGCGTGGCGTCAATGACCAAGATCAAGGAGATGAAGGACGCCGGCATCATCACCTCGGCCGACTGGGGCACCAAGATCACCAACAACACCGCCGACAAGGTCGCCAGCCAGATGTATGGCGGCTGGTACGAGGGCACCATACGCACCGAGTCGCCCGACGGCAGCGGCAAATGGGGCGTCTACCTGATGCCGAGCCTCACCGCCGACGGCCCGCGCGCCGCCAATCTCGGCGGTTCCTCGCTCGCCATCACCTCGGTGTCGAACAACAAGGAAGCCGCCTACGCCTACCTGAAATACGCGCTCGCGACCAATGAGGGCCAGATAGCGATGCTGAAGGGTTTTGGCCTGGTGCCGTCGCTGATCTCGGCGCTCGACGACCCCTATGTCTCCGAAGGCCAGCCCTATTGGGGCGGCCAGGCGGTGTGGAAGGAGATTCTCGGCACCTTGCCGAAAGTCGTCCCCAGCCGCGGCACGCCGTTCCAGAGCGACGCGGAAATCATCGTCCGCGCAGTGCAGACCAAATATCTCGGCGGCGGCTACCCCGACGCCAAGGCGGCGCTCGACGATGCCGCAAGCCAGATCGCCTCGGCGACCGGCCTGCCGGTCGAGGAGTGATCTGAACGCGACTCACCTTCTCCCCTTGTGGGAGAAGGTGGCCTCGCGAAGCGAGGTCGGATGAGGGGTGTTCCAGGGAACACCAACGTCTCATTCCGTCCAGCACCCCTCATCCGTCTTGGCGCGCGCGCCATTCCACCTTCTCCCACAAGGGGAGAAGGCAAGGCAGGCCGGTAAACCTAGAAACGGGAAGCGAAGGAGGCAACGATGCGCTATCAGAACGCCACGGCGTACCGCTTCCTCGCGCCCTATCTGCTGATCTTCTCGATCTTCTGGCTGTGGCCGATCATCAACTCCTTCCTGATCTCCTTCCAGGCGACGCGCACCGTGCCGTGGCGGTTCGCGCCGACCTTCAACTGGGGCCGGCTGATCGGCGACCCGGCCTTTTTCAACGCCTTGAAGAACACGCTGCTCATCCTCGTCATCCAGGTGCCGGTGATGATCACTTTGGCGATCGTCATGGCGGTGCTGCTCAATTCGCCGCTGCTCAAGGCCCGTGGCCTGTTCCGCTTCGCCTTTTTCGCCCCGGTCGTGGTCGGCGAAGTCGCCTATTCGGCGGTGTTCCGGCTGATGTTCAATCTCGACTACGGCATCATCAACAAGCTGCTGAACAGCGTCGGCCTGCCGCGTATCGACTGGTTTTCCAATGTCACCCCGGCGATGGCGGTGATCATGATCGCGGTGACCTGGCGCTGGGCCGGCTACAACGCCATCATCCTGCTCGCCGGCTTGCAGTCCATCCCCCAGGATGTCTATGAGGCGGCGACGCTGGACCGCGTCAGCAAGCTCAAGCAGTTCTTCTACATCACCCTGCCGCTGCTCAAGCCGATCATCGTGTTCTGCGCCGTGCTGTCGATCATCGGCACCATGCAGCTGTTCACCGAACCCTTCCTGATCACCGAGCGCGGCGGGCCAGGCGGCGGCACCGAAACGCTCGGGCTGCTGCTTTACCGCCAGGGTTTCAGGTCGCTCAATTTCGGCTACGCCTCGGCCATCGCCTACACCATGGCCGGGCTGGCGATCGCCATCTCGCTGGTGCAACTGTGGCTGACGAGGGAGCCGAAATGAGCTCACGTTCCGCTTCGAGCCGTTCCTCCTCCAGCCGCTCCTCCTCCAGATTGGGACGCAGCATCGCGCTGCATCTCTTCCTGACGCCGCTGGCGCTGATCTGGCTGTTTCCGCTGTGGATGATGGTGATCTTCTCGACCATGCCCGACAGGGGTATTTTCAGCCCCAGCATCGAGCTCTTGCCGCACGGCAGCTTCCTCGACAATGTCAACAATCTGCAGCGCGACACCAATTTCATCGGCGCCATCGGCATCTCCGTCTCGGTGGCGGTGACCTATACATTCCTGTCGGTGCTGCTCACCTCGATGGCCGGCTGGGCGCTGGCGCGCTACCAGTTCTTCGGCAAGGGCGTCGTCGTCGCCATCATCCTCGGCACCATCACGCTGCCCTATGCTGTCGTGCTGATCCCGCAATTCATCATGGTGGCGCGCGATTTCAAGCTCGCCAACACTTGGGTGGCGCTGATCGTGCCGCCGCTGTTCAATTCGCTCGGCGTGCTGTTCATGCGGCAGAGCTTCTCGATGATGCCGGGCGATCTGTTCGACGCCGCACGCGTCGAGGGGGTCAAGGAATGGCGGATCTTCCTGTTCGTCGCGCTGCCGCTGGCGCGGCCGATGCTGGCGGCGCTCGCCATCATCCTGTTCCTTGCCTCCTGGAACAATTATCTCTGGCCGCTGCTGATCAATTCCAAGCCCGGCGCGATGACGGCGCCGGTGGCGCTCGGCACGCTGATCGGCCTCACCAAAGTGTCGTGGGGCGGCATCATGGCGGGCGCCGTGATGCTCACCGTGCCGATGCTCGTCGTGTTCGTGCTCTTGCAGCGCCATTTCGTCGCCGGCATTGCCGCCGGCGCCATCAAATAGGATCAGCATGGCAGCGGTCACACTCAAAAATGTCGTCAAGCGCTTCGGCGTCTTCGAGATCGTTCACGGCGCGAACATCGACGTCGACGACGGCGAATTCGTCGTCTTCGTCGGCCCCTCCGGCTGCGGCAAGTCCACGCTGCTCAGGATGATCGCCGGGCTCGAGGACATCAGCGGCGGCGAGATCGCCATCGGCGGCAAGCTAGTGAACAATGTCGAGCCGGCGGACCGCGGCATCGCCATGGTGTTCCAGTCCTACGCGCTCTATCCGCATATGAGCGTCGAGCAGAATCTGAGCTTCGGGCTGAGAATGAACGGCAACCCGAAAGCTGACACCGAGCGGCGGGTGAAGCGGGCCGCCGAGATCCTGCGCATCGCCGAGCTGATGAAGCGGCGCCCGCGGCAATTGTCGGGCGGCCAGCGCCAGCGCGTCGCCATCGGCCGCGCCATCGTGCGCGAGCCGCAGGTGTTTCTGTTCGACGAACCGCTGAGCAATCTCGACGCCGAGCTCAGGGTGCAGATGCGGGTCGAGATCTCGCGCCTGCACAAGGAGCTCGGCGTCACCATGATCTATGTGACGCACGACCAGACCGAAGCAATGACGCTGGCCGACAGAATTGTCGTGCTCAACGCCGGCAACATCGAGCAGATCGGCGCACCGCTCGATCTCTATGACGACCCCGCCAACCGCTTCGTCGCCGGTTTCGTCGGCTCACCGAAGATGAATTTTCTGGCGGCACAAGTGGTCGGCAACGACGGCAATGCAACGCTCCTCGAACTCGCCAACCATGGCGGCGCTCGGCTGCAGAAACCGCTGTCGGGCGCCCCGCCTGCGGTCGGCGCCGAGGTCGTGCTCGGTGTGCGGCCGGAGCATTTCTTCGAGGCCGGCGAAGGCGATTGCGACATCGCCGTCAAGGCCGATGTCGCCGAGCACCTCGGATCGGTGAGCTACGTCTATGCCAATGCCGGACCAGACGAACTGATCATCGAGCGCGAGGCATCGCGGCAGCGGGCGACTGGCGACCACATGGTGGTGTCGATCAAGGCCGGCCGGTCGCTCCTCTTCGACAAGTCAGGTGCTCGCATTCGCTAGTGCCCAAAAGCATGCCCTCGGGCGTGAACCGCGCAGCGGTTTGGGACAACGCCATGCACACCAAGACACGCAATTTTTCTTTCACCAACTCGCGACGCCGAGGCGACCCCAAGGAGATCCAGGAATGACGTCCGAACCACAAAAAATCCGCTGGGGCATTCTCGGGCCCGGCACCATCGCCAAGGCCTTTGCCGGCGGCGTCGCCCATTCGCGCACCGGCACATTGGTCGCCATTGGTGCGCGCAATCCCGGCAAATCGGGCCTTAATGAAAACTTCCCCGGTGCCCGCATCCTCGACGGCTACGAGGCTCTGCTCACCGATCCGGACGTCGACGCAGTCTACATTTCGACGCCGCATCCCAGCCACGCCGAATGGGCGATCAGGGCGGCCGAGGCCGGAAAACATGTGCTTTGCGAAAAGCCGATGGGGCTCACCGCTTTCGAGTCCGACGCGATGATCCATGCAGCGCGCAGGGCCGGCACCTTTCTCGGCGAGGCCTTCATGTACCGGCTGCATCCGCAGACGGCAAAGCTGGTCGACCTCGTCAGGTCCGGCGCAATCGGCGAGGTGCGCATGGTGAAATCGAGCTTCGGCTTCGCCATGCCTGGCTTCATGCCGGAGCACCGGCTTTATGCCAACGATCTCGCCGGCGGCGGCATTCTCGACGTCGGCGGCTACCCCGTTTCGATGGCGCGGCTGATTGCCGGGGCCGCATCGGGAAAGCTTTTCGCCGAGCCGGACAAGGTGGCGGGTGCGGCGCATCTCGGCCAGTCCGGCGTCGACGAATGGGCTTCGGCGCTGCTGCATTTTCCCAACGGCATCGTCGCCGAAGTCTCCTGCGGCATCTCGCTCGCCCAGGACAATGTCCTGCGCATCCTTGGTACCAAAGGCCGCATCGAGGTCGCGGACTTCTGGTATGCGAGCGGCAGGGAAGGCGGCACCGGCGAGATCCGCATCATCCGTTCAGGCGGTGAGGAGGTGGTCGAGGTCAGGGAAGACCGCTGGCTCTACGCTTTCGAGGTCGACGCCGCCGGCGAGGCGATCCTGGCCGGAAAGCAGGAGTTTGCCTGGCCGGGCATGGGCTGGGCCGACAGTCTCGGCAATCTGCGTGTGCTCGACAAATGGCGTGCCGCCATCGGGCTCGAATACGAGATCGAAAAACCCGAAAAACGCGTCGACACCATTTCTGGCCGGCGGCTGCGCTCCGGCGGCACCATCATTGCGAAGCGCGAAATTCCGGGCCTGCCGCGGCCGGCCTCGTGCCTGGCGCTCGGCTTCGAGGATTTTCGCACCTTCTCCTCCGGCATGATCCTGCTCGATGCCTATTTCGAAGCCGGCGGCAACGTCTTCGACACCGCCTTCATCTACGGCAGCGGCTACACCGAAACGCTGCTCGGCCAATGGCTGAAAAACCGCGGCGTGCGTGAGCAAGCGGTAGTCATCGGCAAGGGCGCGCACACCCCGCTCTGCTATCCCGATGTGATCGGCAAGCAGCTCACCCAGTCGCTCGACCGGCTGCAGACCGATCATGTCGACGTCTATTTCATGCACCGCGACGATCCCGACGTGCCGGTCGACGAATTCGTCGATGCGATGGACCGGGAGGTCAGGGCTGGCCGCATCCGCGGTCCGTTCGGCGGCTCGAACTGGACGAGGGAACGCATGGACGAGGCGATTGCCTATGCCGAGCGGACCGGCAAGCAGAAGCCTGGCGCGCTTTCGAACAATTTTTCACTGGCCGAGATGCTGGTGCCGATCTGGCCG
Source organism: Mesorhizobium sp. WSM4817 (assembly GCF_055811135.1). Taxonomy (NCBI): domain Bacteria; kingdom Pseudomonadati; phylum Pseudomonadota; class Alphaproteobacteria; order Hyphomicrobiales; family Phyllobacteriaceae; genus Mesorhizobium; species Mesorhizobium sp. WSM4817. Next base: position 275,752 of record NZ_JBVVQQ010000001.1, read on the forward strand.
GGTTGCGTCACCTCGTCGAGCGACGACTGGAAGGCCTGGCTGACCGCCCGGCAGATGCCCAATTTCGCCTGGTCGAGCCAGGGACGGGGTTTTTTCACCGGCCGCGCCGGGCGTGACCAGCGTGACAATGAAGAGCTGGTCCGGGTCTGGTACTCCGAGAAGAATTTCGGCCGCCGCGACCGGGCGATCGAGCTCGCCAACCGGCTGGGCAAGAGCCCGATCCATGTCGCGCTCGCCTACGTCCTGGCCCAGCCGTTCCCGTCCGTCCCGCTGATCGGACCACGCACGCTCGACGAACTGGAGGACAGCCTGCAGGCGCTCGACATTGCGCTTTCGCCCGACGACATTGCGTGGCTGGATGGCGGATCGGATCAGCATCGACGCACGGGCTGAGGGGACATCGCTGCCCTTTCCTTCTCCCCTTGTGGGAGAAGGTGGATCGGCGCGCAGCGCCGAGACGGATGAGGGGTGCTGGACGGAGTGCGTCAGTGCCAACCTGGAGCACCCCTCATCCGTCGCCTTCGGCGACACCTTCTCCCACAAGGGGAGAAGGGGAAGCGCGTCCTGTAACTCTCCGACTTGCGATCGAACGGCGACCACGGCTCTAATCATCGGGATCGTTTGCACCGCGACTACGGTGTTGTTTAAATTAGCTTTTCCATTTCTTGAAAAGCTTGTTTCTTTCCTACATACTTCGCAAACTGCCCGCGCAAACATGGTAGAGGTCGAGTTCCACGAACGGCAGGGATGAGTCATGACCGAAGCAGACGGCCAAGGACGGCCGACCTCGGGCGACGAAGCCGATGGACGCGATCATGTCAGGCGCATCCCCGACATCATTTCGCTGGTGAAGGACTCTTACGGTGAATTGCGCCCGGCGGAGCGGCGCGTCGCCGATGTCGTGCTCGACGACGTCAAATTCGCGGTCGAGGCCTCCAATGCCGTGCTCGCCCAGCGCGCCCAGGTCAGCGAACCCACGGTGACCCGGTTCTGCCGCGCCATCGGTTGCGAGGGGGTGCGCGATTTCAAGCTGAAGCTGGCGCAGAGCCTGGTCGTCGGCGCGCTCTATCTGAGCAAGCTGCCGCCAGTGAGCGGCGACAATGGCATGCCGTTCTGGAATGCCGTATTCGGCGAGGCACGCCGGGCGCTGCAGGAAGCCGAACGGCAGCTTGATCCGGCGCAGCTGGTGAAGGCCGCCGAGCTCATCGCCAAGGCGCGCCAGGTCACGGTGTTCGGCCTCGGCGGCAGCTCGTCGGCGCTGGCGCAGGAAACCCAGTACCGGCTGTTCCGCTACGGCATCACCGTCGTCGCCCAATGCGACCCCTATCTGATGCGGATGACCGCCTCGACCCTGAAGCCCGGCGACCTGGTGATCGCCATTTCGGCGACCGGACGCACCCGCGAAGTGATCGAGGCCGTCGAGCTGGCCAAGCATTACCGCGCCAATGCGATCGGCGTGACCGCGCCCGACACCGAGCTTGCCCGCGCCTGCGACGTCAGGCTGACGGTGGCGGTGCCCGAATATCCCGACACGCTGAAGCCGACCGCCTCGCGCTTCGCCTTTCTGGCCGCGATCGACCTGATGGCGGTGGCGGCCGCCTACAAGCTCGACGGCTCGGCCCGCGAAACCGTCCGCCGCATCAAATACAACGCCCAGATCCACAGGACGGGCAAGGAGATGGAGCCGCTGGGAGATTGAGGCCTGGTTAAGGGGCGTTTGCGCTGCCCCTCACCCTTGCCCTCTCCCCGTGAAAAACGGGGAGAGGGGGTCGCCAGCGCTGGAGCTTGTCCCTTCTCCCCGTTGTTCACGGGGAGAAGGTGCCGGCAGGCGGATGAGGGGCAGCGCCGAGTCCGACAATTGACGACCCAATCCGGATTCGCCGACTCGAAGGAGAAAAAAATGCTCGACATGGCACCCTCAAAACAGGCGGCCACTTGGCTTTCCTCTCTCTCCCGCGCCCTCGAGGCGGGCGACGCCGCGGCCGCGACCGATCTGTTCGTCGAGGATTGCTACTGGCGTGACCTGCTGACCTTCACCTGGAACATCAAGACGATGGAAGGCCGCGCGGCGATCCGCGACATGCTGGATGCCACTCTGGCGGCGACCAAGCCGACCGCCTGGCAGCTCACTGGCGAGGCAAGCTCGCACGAAGGCATGATAGAGGCCTGGTTCAGCTTCGAGATGTCGTCGGCCTGGGGCCAAGGCATCATGCGCCTGCAGGACGGCAGATGCCGGACGCTGTTCACGGCGATGAGCGACCTCACGGGTTTTGAGGAGCGCAAGGGACCGGCGCGGCCGCTGGGTGTCCGCCACAAGGCCGACCCGGACCGCGAGACCTGGGCCGAGGCGAGGGCGCGCGAGGGGCGTGATCTTGGTGCCATTGAGCAGCCCTATTGCCTGGTCATCGGCGGCGGCCAGGGCGGCATCATGCTGGGCGCGCGGCTGCGGCAACTCGGCGTGCCGGCCATCGTCATCGAGAAGAATGCGCAGGCCGGCGATTCCTGGCGCAACCGCTATCGCTCGCTCGTGCTGCACGATCCGGTCTGGTACGACCATCTGCCCTACATCCCGTTTCCGGAAAACTGGCCGGTGTTCACGCCCAAGGACAAGATGGGCGACTGGCTGGAAATGTACACGCGCGTCATGGAGCTCAATTACTGGACCTCCACAGAATGCATCAGCGCGTCCTACGACGAAGCCAAAAAAATCTGGACGGTCGAGGTCGACCGCGCCGGCGAGCGCATCACGCTGATGCCAAAGCACATCGTCTTCGCAACCGGCGCCTATGGCCCGCCGCGGCAGATCGACCTGCCGGGCGCCGCTGCGTTCCAGGGCGAGATCCTGCATTCCAGCCAGTATTTTAGCGGCGAGAAATTCCGCGGCAGGCGCGTCGCGGTCATTGGCGCGGCAAGCTCGGGGCACGATGTCGCCGTCGACCTCTGGGAGAGCGGCGCTGCGGTGACCATGATCCAGCGCTCGCCGACGACGGTGGTGAAGTCAGACACGCTGATGGAGGTCGGCTTCGAGATCTTTTCGGAAAAGGCGCTGGCCCGCGGCATCACCACCGAAAAGGCCGACATGATCGTCGCCTCGACGCCGTTCGCGCTGCTGCCGCAAACCCAGCGGGCGCTGTACGACATCATCAAGGCGCGCGACGCGGCCTTCTACGACCGCTTGCGCGGCGCCGGATTCGCCATCGATTTCGGCGACGACGAGACGGGGCTGCTGATGAAGGCCTACCGCACCGGCTCGGGTTACTATATCGACGTCGGCGCGTCCGATCTGATCATCGACGGCGCGATCGGCATCCGCAGCGGTGTCGAGATCAAGTCGCTGACGCCGACCGGAATCCTGTTCGACGACGGCAGCGAATTGGCGGCCGATGCGATTATCTCCTGCACCGGCTATCAGTCGATGAACGAAACCGTGGCGGCGATCGTCTCGCGCGACGTCGCCGACGAGGTCGGGCCGTGCTGGGGGATTGGCTCGGGCGTGAAAGGCGACCCGGGACCATGGCAAGGCGAATTGCGCAACATGTGGAAGCCGACGGCGCAGGAAGCGCTATGGTTCCACGGCGGCAATCTGGCGCTCTCGCGTTTTTACTCGAAATATGTGGCGCTGCAGATCAAGGCGCGGATGGAAGGCGTGGCGACACCGGTTTATGGGTAGCAGCGCTCTTCTCCTTCTCCCCTTGTGGGAGAAGGTGGATTGGCGCGCAGCGCCAAGACGAATGAGGGGTGTTGGACGGAGTGAGGCGTTGGTGTTCTCTGGAGCACCCCTCATCCGACCGAGCTTCGCTCGGCCACCTTCTCCCACAAGGGGAGAAGGAAGAGCCGCCCAGCCTTCACCCACGCCCGAAATGCCGGCTCACCACATCGACATGTGTCTCATGCGCATGCGCTTCGAAGCACTCGGTGTCACCAAAATCGTTAGCCGCCTCGTTCGGCCACCAGGTGCCGCCGACCACGATGCCGTCCGAGACCAGCCGCTGCTCGGCGGTCAGCGACGCACCGACCGCGTCGACAAAGGTAAAACGGCCCGGACGCAGCCGCAGCACCGCTATGTCGCCGACGGCACCGACCTTAAGCGTGCCAAGCTCGGGCCTTGCGATCGCCTCGGCCGGCCGTTGTGTCGCCGCGCGCAGCACCTCGACCAGCGGCATGCCGAGCGCCATCAATTTCGACATGCAGACCAGAATGTCGAAGGCGGGGCCGTCGACGCAGTAGAGATGCACGTCGCTGCTGATCACGTCAGGCGCCAGCCCTTCGCTGAGCATCGCCCTGGCAACCGAGAAATCGAACGAGCCCATGCCGTGGCCGATGTCGAAGATGACGCCGCGCTCGCGCGCCAGCCGCATGTCGGGCCGGACCGCGCCCGAGGCGAAGACCGGCGCGTTGGGAAACGGCCGGAAGCAGTGGGTGAGGATGTCGCCCTTGCGCAGCCGCGGCAGCACTTCCGAACGGCCTGGCGGCGGCTCGTCGATATGCGCCATCAGCGGCAGGCCGGCCTGGTCGGCAGCCTCGAGCGCCAGATCGACCGGCGCGATGCCGCTGCTGCCGCCGGCATGGCGACCCGAGCGTACTTTTACGCCGACGACCACGTCTGCGTGCTCGCGCACCGCCGCCACCGTCTCGCGCGGTTCGCAGAGCCGCAGATCACTGCACTCGCCAACCGAAACGGTCTGCGAGAAGCCGAAAATGCCGGCAAAGGAAATGTTGACATAGGCCAGGATGCGGAGCTTCGAGCGCTCGATGACGTGGCGGCGAAAGCCGAGGAGGTTGCCGGCGCCAGCGCTTCCGGCGTCGATGAAGGTTGTGGTGCCGCTTTTTGCAGCGAGGCGGTCGGCATCGACGCCAAGCGAGGTGCCGCCCCAATAGACGTGGCTGTGCAGGTCGATGAGGCCGGGCGCGACGATGGACCCCGTCGCATCGATGACGCGCGCGGCGCGCTCGAAGGGAATGTCGGGATCGATCGCGGTGATGCGGCCGTTGGCGATGGCCAGATCGCGTTGCGCATCGAGGCCGGATGCCGGATCGATGAGGCGGCCGCCCTTCAGCAGGAGATCAAATTGCATCGGCGTCCGGCTCCTGTCTGTTCTCGTTCAACCGGCCTGTCCGCGCAATTCTCATACAGGCCATGTCGGAAAGCAACATTTTTTCGGACTTCATGTTGCTTTATTACAGGAGCGTCGCAAGCGTAAGCGTAGCGCCAAAAATTGCCGATCTCCCCCCAAGTGGGGGAGATGCCAAGTTTTGGCAAAGAGGGCAGGACAGAGGGGGGCGCTGTCCCGCCGACTTTCCGCAAGGTTCTGCCCGGCAGCAGCATTTTGGAAGGAGGGAAGCGGTGCCATGCTCCGCCAAGGCACTCACCGGTCGATCCGCGTCGACAGGATGATCGACGACGATGTCCGCTCGACCCCGTCCATCGCGCCGATCTCATCAAGCAGCGTGTCGAGATCCTTGATCGACGGCGCGTCAACGATGACGATCATGTCGAAATTGCCGCTCACCGAATGCAGCGTCCGCACCGGCGGCAGCGCCTGCAGGCTGCGCACCACCTTGTCGGCAAGCTTGGGCGTGACGGTGAGCAGGACATGCGCCCGCACCAGTCCCTGTTCGTAGTCGGGTGAAAGCCTGACGCCATAGCCGGTGATGATGCCGCGCTGTTCCAGCCGCTCGATCCGGCTCTGCACCGTCGTCCGCGACACGCCGAGCCGCCGCGCCAGTTCGGCCGTCGAGGCGCGCGCATTCGCGCGCAGCAGGGAGAGCAGGGCCTGTTCGGCGTTGCTAAGCACTTTCGACGAACCTCATCAGCATACTGTCCAATTTGGCACTTCGTTTTGAACAGTTCAACACTTCCTTTCGACAGGCAAGCTGCGATTCTGTCCGCTCTGTGAAAGGCAAGGCGAGGGAACTGTCATGAAGAACATCATAATTGTCGGCGCCGGCAAGATCGGCTCGACCATCGCCGAGATGCTGGTTTCCACCGGCGACTATCACATAACCCTCGCCGACCGTTCGGCCGCACAGCTCGGCGCGGCCGAACTGCCTGAAACGATCGAGACGTTGGAACTCGACATCGAAGCCGCCGGCACGCTCGAAGCGGCCCTGGCCGGCAAGTTCGCGGTGCTCAGCGCCGCGCCCTTCCACCTGACCACGCGCATCGCCGAAGCGGCGGCCAGTGCCGATGTGCATTATCTCGACCTGACCGAGGACGTCGTCGCGACCCGGCGCGTCAGGCAATTGGCGCGTACCGCCGACAGCGCCTTCATCCCGCAATGCGGGCTGGCGCCGGGCTTCATCTCGATCGTCGCCAATGATCTCGCCAGCCGCTTCGACACGCTGGAGAGCGTGCGCATGCGGGTCGGCGCACTGCCGCAATACCCGTCGAATGCGCTGAACTACAATCTGACCTGGAGCACGGACGGCGTCATCAACGAATATTGCGAGCCTTGCGAGGCGATCGTCGAAGGCGAACTGATCGAGGTACCGCCGCTGGAGGAGCGCGAGGAATTCTCGCTCGACGGCGTCACCTACGAGGCGTTCAACACCTCGGGCGGGCTCGGCACGCTGGCCGAAACCCTGAAGGGCAAGGTGCGCACGCTGAACTATCGTACCATCCGCTACCCCGGCCACGCCGCGATCATGAAGGCGTTGCTCAACGATCTCGGCCTGCGCCACCGCCGCGACGTGCTGAAAGACATTTTTGAGAGCGCCCTGCCGGCGACGCTGCAGGACGTCGTCATCGTCTTCGTCACCGTCAGCGGCCGCAAGAACGGCCGCCTGCTGCAGGAAACCTACGCCAACAAGATCTACGCCAGGCGCGTCGGCGACAAGGTGCGCAGCGCCATCCAGATCACCACCGCCTCCGCCATCTGCGCTGTGCTCGACATGCTGGCCGACGGCAGCTTGCCGGCGAAGGGTTTTGTCAAGCAGGAAGACATCGCGCTCGACGCCTTCCTCGTCAACCGCTTCGGCCGCGCCTATGCGCAGCACGAGATGGTTAGCCGGCTTGCGGGTTAGGTGCTCGCTGACCAGAGATCGGTGGGACAGCGCCCCCCTCTGCCCTACCGGGCATCTCCCCCACTTGGGGGGAGATTGGCCGGCATCTCCGCTTTCGCCAATCTCCAACGCTTAAAGTAGGGCGGGACGGCGAGGCTGCCGATCTCCCCCCAAGTGGGGGAGATGTCCGGCAGGACAGAGGGGGGCGCGAAGGAACTCGACCGAACGAGGTTCGAATCCGCCGTGAGGCCAGCCAGCCCTCAAACATGCAAGGCATGCCCCATCGCCTTCAGCGCCGCCTCCTGAAAACCCTCGCCTTGTGTCGGATGGGCATGGATGGTGCCGGCGATATCCTCCAGCCGCGCGCCCATTTCCAGCGCCAGGCCAAACGCCGTCGACAGTTCCGACACGCCCTGGCCGACCGCCTGGATGCCGAGCACCAAATGGTTGTCGGCGCGGGCGACAACCCGGACGAAGCCATCCTCACTCAGCTTGGTCATCGCGCGTCCGTTGGCGGCGAACGGAAACAGCCCGACCTTGATCTCGCCGCCGAGCCTCTTGGCCTCCTCCGGCGACAGGCCGGCGGTGACCAGCTCCGGATCGGTGAAGCAGATGGCGGGAATTGAGCGCTTGTCCCAGCTGCGCTTGTGGCCGGCGACGATCTCGGCGACCATTTCGCCTTGCGCCATCGCCCGGTGCGCCAGCATCGGCTCACCGGTGACGTCGCCAATGGCAAAGATGCCGCGCATCGAGGTGCGGCACTGATCGTCGATGCGGATGAATTTACCCGCCATATCGAGGTCGATCTGCTCCAGCCCCCAGTCTTCGACCACCGGCTTGCGCCCGACGGTGACCAGGATCCTGTCGGCAGCGATCTTGGCATTCTTGCCGGCCGCCGTTTCGACCAGCAGCGCATCCCCCTTGCTCGACAGGCCCTTGGCCTTGGCGTTCACGAGCACCTCGATGCCGAGCTCGGCGAGCCGCTTCACCACCGGCCGGGTCAGCTCGGCATCATATTGCGCCAGCACGCGCGGCAAGGCCTCGACCACGCTCACCTTGGCGCCCAGCTTGGCGAAGGCGATGCCGAGCTCGAGCCCGATATAGCCGCCGCCGACGACGGCAAGCCTTTCCGGGACTTCGCTCAGCGCCAGCGCTTCGGTCGACGAGATCACCGCGCCGCCAAACGGCAGGAACGGCAGCTCGACCGCCGCCGAGCCGGTCGCGATCACCACCATCTCGGCGCGGACCACCTGCATGCCGGTCTCGGTCTGGACCTCGACGGTCTTGCCGTCGCGGAATTTCGCCCAGCCATGCACGGTCTTGACCCCGGCCTTCTTGAGCAGGCCGGCAACGCCGCTGTTAAGCCGGCTAACTATACCGTCCTTCCAGGCGATGGTCGCTTCGAGATCAATCGACGGTGTGGCGATTGAAATGCCGAGCGGGCTCTTGCCGCTCGCCATGTGCGAGATTTTCTCGAACTCCTCGGCCGCATGGATCAGCGCCTTGGACGGAATGCAGCCGACATTGAGGCAGGTGCCGCCCGGCTTGCCGAACTCGACGATAACCGTGTCGATGCCGAGCTGGCCGGCACGGATGGCGCAGACATAGCCGCCCGGACCGGCGCCGATGACGAGCAGCTTGCAGGATATTTCCTTCATCATGGCACCCTGGTTGGTCGAGCCGGCGGGACAGCACCCCCCTCTGGCCTGCCGGCCATCTCCCCCTCAAGGCTGGAGATTGGCAGCTTTGGCGCTCCGCTTGGTCCTGCAACGCTGGAGATCATCGAAAGTCGGGATGACAGCCGATCTCCCCCCTTGAGGGGGAGATGTCCGGCAGGATAGAGGGGGGCGCGAAGGATCGCTACTGCTCTCATTCTGCGCCCCTGCGATCCCCTGTTCATCATCTCAATCCACGAAAATCAGCGCCGGGGTCTCCAGCAGCGTCTTGATCCGCTGGATAAACACCGCGGCGTCCCAGCCGTCGATGACGCGGTGATCGAAGCTGGAGGACAGGTTCATCATCTTGCGCGGCATGAACTGGGTGCCGTCCCACACCGGCCGCACCATCATCTTGTTGACGCCGAGGATCGCCACTTCCGGATGATTGATCACCGGCGTCGTCGCCACGCCGCCCATGGCGCCGAGCGAGGTGATGGTGATCGTCGATCCCGACAGTTCGTCGCGCGCCGCCGTGCCTGACCTGGCCGCCTCGGCGAGCCTGAAAACCTCGGCGGCGCAGTCCCAGATGTCGCGTGCCTCGGCGTGCTTGACCACCGGCACCACCAGCCCCGAAGGCGTCTGCGCGGCAATGCCGATATGGACGCCGCCATGCTGGTGGACGATGCCGGCCTCGTCGTCGAACAGCGCGTTGATTTTGGGCTGGTCGGCGATCGCCTTGACCATCGCCCGCATCAGGAACGGCAGCAGCGTCAGCTTCGGCCGCTCCACGCCGCCGCGCTTCTCCTTGTTGAGCGCCGCGCGCAAATCCTCCAATGCCGTAACGTCGATCTCCTCGACATAGGTGATGTGCGGGATGCGCGACTTGGCCAGCGCCATCTTCTCGGCGATCTTGCGCCTGAGCCCGATGATCTTGATGTCCTCGACCGCCTCGTTGCGGGCGAGGCCGGAGACCTTCGCAAGCTGCGGTCCGCGCGCCAGGAAGGCGTCGATGTCCTCGTGGAGAATGCGGCCGGCCGGGCCGCTTCCCCTGACCTGTCGGAGATCGACGCCAGCCTCCTTTGCCCTGAGGCGGACGGCCGGCGACGCCAGCGGCCTTTCACCTTCGGGACGCGGCGCGGCGACGAGCGCAGCACCCCCACCCCTAACCCCTCCCCGCAAGGGGGAGGGGGATTCCGTCGCCGATGCAACCTCACGCTCAGTGATTTTTCCGGGCGGGGACGGGTGCGGTGCCGCTTTGGCACTGGCTTCGGCGGCCGAAGCGCGTCCCCCTCCCCCTTGTGCGGAGGGGCCAGGGGTGGGGGTACTGCGGTCGGTAATCTTGGCGCCCGCCTCGCCGCCCGGCTCCGCAGCTGCATTCACATTGCCCTCGCCGGCCACTTTCAGGCGGACAATGGGCGAGCCGATCGCCACCGTGTCGCCGATCTCCGCACCCAGCCAGACGATCTCGCCGTCGACTGGCGAAGGAATCTCGACCGTCGCCTTGTCGGTCATGACGGCGGCAAGCACCGCGTCCTCGCGCACGAGGTCGCCGACCTTGACCTGCCATTCGACCAGTTCGGCCTCGGCGACGCCTTCGCCGACATCGGGCAGCTTGATCACATATTCGCCCATCGTCAGGTCCCCTCTACCGAAGCGTTTGCGCTGCCCCTCACCCCTGCCCATTCCGGGGCGAGCCGCTTGTCTCGCCCGTCCTTCGGACCCCCGTGAACAACGGGGAGAGGGGGATCGCCGGCGTGGCGGCCAGTCCCTTCTCCCCGTTCTTCACGGGGAGAAGGTGCCGGCAGGCGGATGAGGGGCGGTGCCACCACTGGCAATTGGTCCGAGGCTCTACCTGCCATCGTCAAGCCTCCATCGTTTCGACGAGCGCGCGGCCGAGCCTGGCCGGACCGGGAAAATAGTCCCATTCCTGCGCATGCGGATAGGGCGTGTCCCAGCCGGCGACCCGCACCACGGGCGCTTCCAGATGGTAGAAGCAGTTTTCCTGCACCAGCGCCGACAGTTCGGCGCCGAAGCCGGATGTCAGCGTCGCCTCGTGCACGATCACGCAGCGGCCTGTCCTGTTGACCGAGTCGACGATCGTCTCGAGATCGAGCGGCAGCAGCGTCCTCAGATCGATGATCTCGGCGTCGATACCGGTCTCCTCGGCCGCCGCTTGCGCGACATAGACCATCGTGCCGTAGGCCAGCACGGTGACAGCAGCGCCCGGCCGACGGATCACCGCCTTGCCGAGCGGGATCGTGTAATGCCCGTCGGCGACCTCGCCGAGCTCATGCTTCGACCACGGCGTCACCGGGCGCTCGTGATGGCCATCGAACGGGCCGTTGTAGAGCCGCTTCGGCTCCAGGAAGATCACCGGATCGGGATCCTCTATCGCCGCGATAAGAAGACCCTTGGCGTCATGCGGATTGGACGGCACGACGACCTTCAGGCCGGAGACATGCGTGAACAGCGCCTCCGGGCTCTGGCTGTGGGTCTGGCCGCCAAAAATGCCGCCGCCGGTCGGCATCCTGACCACAATCGGGCAGGTGAAATCGCCGTTCGAGCGGTAGCGCAGCCGCGCCGCCTCCGAGACGATCTGGTCATAGGCCGGATAAACATAGTCGGCAAATTGCACCTCGACGCAGGGTTTCAGGCCGTAGGCGGCCATGCCGATGGCCGAGCCGACGATGCCCGCTTCGCTGATCGGCGTGTCGAAGCAGCGGCTCTTGCCGTATTTCGCCTGCAGGCCTTGCGTGCAGCGAAACACGCCGCCGAAAAAACCGACATCCTCGCCGAACACGATGACGCGTTCGTCGCGCCCCATCGACACGTCCATGGCGTCGCGGATCGCCTCGATCATGGTCCGTCTTGGCATGGTCAGACCCCCGCCTGCTGGCGCTGGCGTCTGAGATGCGGCGGCATCTCACCATAGACGCCTTCGAACATGTCGCGCGTCGAAGGCTTGCCGCCGGCATGCAGCGTGCCGTGGCGCTCGGCCTCCCTTTGCGCCGCGATCACCGTTTCGAGGATTTCCGCCTCGGCCTGGGTGTGGCGCTCGTCCGACCGGACGCCGCGCTGGATGAGATGGTTCTTCAGCCTGACGATCGGGTCGCCGAGCGGCCAGGCGTCGGATTCGGCCTTCGGCCGGTAGGCCGACGGATCGTCGGAGCTTGAATGTGCGCCGACGCGATAGGTGACATATTCGACCAGCGTCGGCCCAAGATTTTTCCGCGCCCGCTCCGCCGCCCATTTGGCCACCGCGTGGACGGCGAGATAATCGTTGCCGTCGACCCGAAGCGACGGAATGCCGAAGCCGAGGCCGCGGGCGGCAAATGTGCCGGAGCCGCCGCGGGCGATGCCCTGGAAGGTCGAGATCGCCCACTGGTTGTTGACGACGTTGAGCACGACCGGCGCCTTGTAGGTCGAGGCGAACACCAGCGCCGAATGGAAGTCGGACTCGGCCGTCGAGCCGTCGCCGATCCAGGCGGCGGCGATCTTCGAATCATTGCTGATCGCCGAAGCCATCGCCCAGCCGACCGCCTGGATATATTGCGTCGCCAGATTGCCGGAGATCGAGAAGAAGCCGTGCTCCTTCGACGAATACATGATCGGCAGCTGCCGTCCCTTCAGCGGATCGGCCTGGTTCGAATAGATCTGATTCATCATCGTGACCATCGGATAGCCGTCGGCGATGAGCAGGCCGGCCTGCCGATAGGTCGGAAAATTCATGTCGCCCGGCGCCAGCGCCTTGCGGAAGGCGCAGCTCACCGCCTCTTCGCCCAGATGCTGCATGTAGAACGAGGTCTTGCCCTGGCGCTGCGCCATCTGCATGCGCGCGTCGAAGCTGCGCAGCGTCATCATATGGCGCAGGCCTTCCAGCAACTCGTCGTCGGAAAGCAGGCCGGCCCACGGCCCGACGGCTTCGCCGGCGCGGTTGAGCACGCGGATGATCGAAAACGCCAGATCGCGGATATCACGCGGATCGACATCGATCTCGGGACGCGGCACCGAGCCGGCCTTGGGGATGGTCACATCAGAAAAATCCGGCGTCCCGCCCGGTCGCACCTCGGGCTCCGGCACATGGAAGCGCAACATTCCCGCATCGGCCATGACCTTCGTCCTCCCATGTTGCCCGGCCAAGATACTTGCACACCGGCAGACCAGTGCCAATTCGTCGGGCAAGGCTTCCGGCCAACCACCGCGCCGCCAGCAGCACCTGTCAGGATGAAGATATGTCAGCGAAATTTCTTGTCGATCTTCCGGCTCTGCGCGCAATTTGGCGCATGATTGCGCCTGGTTTCCCGCCAGATTGGACAAGGCGACGGATCGAGCGGCTAGCGCTGCGGCCTTTCCTTCTCCCCTTGTGGGAGAAGGTGGCCGCGAAGCGGTCGGATGAGGGGTGTTCCAGCCTGGCACCGACGGCACTCCGTCCAACACCCCTCTTCCGTCTTGGCGCTGCGCGCCAATCCACCGCCCGGGGCGAGTCACGGGCCGCGCCCGCCCTTCGGGCCCCACAAGGGGAGAAGGAAAGGGGCGACCGCCGTTCACCCCGCGCCCGCATCATGCTAACCCATAACCCATGGCACAGAAGAAAGGTTACGAGGTCGATTCGTGGTTGGCGCGGCCGGACCCGCGTGTCTCGATCGTCCTGCTCTACGGGCCCGACCGCGGGCTGGTCGCCGAGCGCGCCCGTGCCTTTGCCGGCAAGACCGGCCTGCCGCTCGACGATCCGTTCTCTGTGGTCAGGCTGGACGGTTCGGAAGTCGATCGCGACGAGGGCCGCCTGCTCGACGAGGCCCGCACCGTCCCGATGTTTTCGGACCGGCGCCTGCTGTGGGTGCGCAATGCGTCCGGCCAGAAGGCGCTTGCCGACGACGTCAAGGCGCTGACCGCGGAGCCGCCGCGTGACGCCATCATCCTGATCGAGGCCGGCGACCTGAAGAAGGGCGTCGGGCTGCGCGCCATTGTCGAGGCGGCGGACATTGCCATGGCGCTGCCGTGCTACGCCGACGAGGCGCGGGACATCGATACGGTCATCGACGACGAATTGCGCAAGGCCGGCATGTCGATGACGCTGGAAGCCCGCCAGGCGCTGCGCCGCAACCTCGGTGGTGACCGGCTGGCCTCGCGCGGCGAGATCGAAAAGCTGGTGCTCTATGCCCACGGCCAGAGCGAAATCGGCCTCGATGACGTCAAGGCGACGTCGGGCGACGTCTCTGGCCTGTCCTTCGATGACGCCGTCGATGCCTTGCTCGACGGCAAGGTCGGCGACTTCGACATCGCCTTCACCCGTCACTGCCAGTCCGGCGGCCAGGCATTTCTGGTGCTGTCGTCGGCGATGCGGCAGCTGCAGGCGATCCAGGCAATGCGCGGCCTGATGGACGCCGGCGGCCGCAACGCGGCTTCGGTCGTCGCCGCGGCGCGCCCGCCGGTTTTTTTCGCGCGGCGCAAGCTGGTCGAAAGAGCCCTCGAACGCTGGAGCAGCGAGGCGCTCGCCCGCGCGCTCAACCGCCTGCAGACGGCGGTGCTGCAGACCCGGCGCCGGCCGGACCTCGCGGTCGCGCTGGCCCGACAGGCGCTGCTCGGCATCGCCGTGGAGAGCGCAAGACTGGCGCGCACCTGATCTCCCCCCTTGAGGGGGAGATGTCGCCGAAGGCGACAGGGCAGCGCGTGGAGCGCCGACATCTTCTTCGCTTCAGCAAGGTGCCGGCGCTTGATGTGAGGCGACCCCTTCTGGCCTGCCGGCCATCTCCCCCTCAGGGAGGGAGATCAGCAGCCTCGACGATTTCGCCAATCACCGGCGCTAGAAAAGGGGAGGGCTGCCAATCGCCGCCCCTCCTTGCCCTGCCGGCCTCTTATCTGCAACGTTGGTGATTGGCGAAGCCGTCGATGACAGCCCCCTCTCCCCGTCACTATACGGGGAGAGGATGCCGGCAGGCAGGTGAGGGGCGGCGCAAGCGCTGGAGCAGGTAGCCTATAAGGTCGCCGATCCTCGCCTAAAACAAGCGGGACCCGAGCTCTTTGCCGGCTAACTATTGCTCCTGCTTCAGCCGCCGGCAAAGCTCGTCGAGTTGCTCCAGCGTCCGATAGGCGACGCTGATCACCCCGCCGCGCTCGTTGTGCTCGATCGTGACGAACATGCCGAGCGTGTCGGTCATGAACTTTTCCAGCGCCCGCGTATCAGCATCCTTTTGCACCGGTGCTGCAGGCTGTCGCTTCACCGTCGGCGCACCCGCCGGCATCTGCGCCAGCGCTTCGGCCTGGCGCACCGAAAGCCCGTCCTCGACGATGCGCTTGGCCAGGCCCGCCGGATCCTGCGCCGTCACCAATGTACGGGCATGGCCGGCCGACAGCGCGCCGTCGACCAGCATGTCGCGGATCACGTCCGGCAGCTTCAACAGCCGCAGCGTGTTGGCGACATGGCTGCGGCTCTTGCCGATCACCTGGCCGAGATCGGCCTGGGTGTAGCCGTGATCGTCGATCAGCTGCTGGTAGCCCATCGCCTCCTCGACCGGATTGAGGTCGGTGCGCTGGACGTTTTCGATGATCGCCAGCTCGAGCGCGGTGCGATCGTTGACATCGCGCACGATGATCGGGATCTCGCTCAGCCCGGCGCGCTGCGCGGCGCGCCAGCGCCGCTCGCCGGCGATGATCTCGTAGCGGCCAGCTTGCGTCGGCGATGGCCGCGCCACCACCGGCTGCACCACGCCATGTTCGCGGATCGACTGGGCAAGATCGGTCAGGTCGGCGTCGCCGAAATGCCGGCGTGGATTCTTTGGGTTCGGGCTAAGGAACTCGATCGGCACCTTGCCGTCGGCATTCATGCCCGGCTTTTCCACTACTGCCGGACGATCGATTTCGCCGATCAGCGCCGCCAGTCCCCGGCCCAGTCTTTTTCTCGAAAGGTCTTCGCTCATCGTCTGTCCAGATCGTTTCGGTATCAATTCGGCTTCTAAGCGGCGCGCAGTTTGCGCTCGCGGCGGATCACCTCGGAGGCAAGCTGCAGATAGGCCTGGCTGCCGGAGCATTTGAGGTCGTAGAGGATCGCCGGCTTGCCGTAGGACGGCGCCTCGGAGACGCGCACATTGCGCGGGATGACGGTTTCATAGACCTTGTCGCCCATATGCGCCCGCACGTCCTGCACCACCTGGTTGGCGAGGTTGTTGCGCCCGTCGAACATGGTCAGCACGATGCCCTGGATGGTCAGCTCAGGATTGATCGAGCGGCGGACCTGCTCGACCGTCTCCAAAAGCTGGCTCAGGCCCTCGAGCGCAAAGAACTCGCATTGCAGCGGCACCAGCACCGAATCGGCTGCCGCCATCGAGTTCAGCGTCAGCAGATTGAGCGACGGCGGGCAATCGATCAGCACATAGCCAAAATTCGCCGAGCGCTCGGCCGAGGCGCGCAAGGCGTTGCGCAGCCGCAGCACCCGGTCCGGCGCCGAGGCGATCTCCATTTCGATGCCGAGCAGGTCGAGCGTCGACGGCACGATCGACAGTCCCGGCACCGCCGTCGGGATCGCCGCCGCCTCCAGATCGAGCTCGCCGGTCAGCACGTCGTAGGAGGAAACGGTGCGGTCGCGCCGGTCGATGCCGAGACCGGTGCTGGCGTTGCCTTGCGGGTCGAGATCGACGATCAGCACCCGCTCGCCGATCGCCGCCAGCGCCGTGGCCAGATTGATGGCCGTCGTCGTCTTGCCGACGCCGCCCTTCTGGTTGGCTACGGTGATGATTCGGGGGCCATTCTTCATCATGGGTCTGTGCCAGAAATTCATGCCGAGGTCGCCGATCTAAGTCAGTTGGCGCAAATCAGACAGTTCGAGGATGACGCCATGAGCGTCGGTCGCGCTGGCATGTTCTACCAGATCGAACGACCATCGTTGAGCGCTTTCTGCCAATTCGGTACGGTAATCCCGGCCTTTGTGGAACAGGCCGCAGGTGCCCGTCGTCAGCCACGGCGCCGCCAGTTCGAGCAACACCGGAAGCGACGCCACCGCTCTGGCAGTAACGATTTGAGGTGTTGAAACAAACGGATACGCGTCGTCGATGCGGCGCGCGACGACCCTGGCCGGCAGGTTGAACTGGCCCACGACCGCTTGCAGGAACGATGCCTTTTTCCGATTGCTTTCAACCAGGTCGATGCTGGCGCCGTCGCGTTCGGCAAGCAGGAACGCCAGCACCAGGCCGGGAAAACCGCCACCGGAGCCGAGATCGAGCCAGCGCTTCGCGTCTGGTTTGATTCGCGCCAGCTGCGCGCTGTCGAGGATGTGGCGGCGCCAGACGTCGCCCTGCGTCGACTGCGCCGCCAGGTTTATCCGGCGGTTCCATTTCTGAAAGACCGTCTCGAACTCTACCAAGCGTTCGAATGTTTCACGTGAAACCGGACCGGCAGCCGATTGCAGGCCCGCCCATGAGGCAGCGCTCACGCAACATTCCTTCGCGTGGCAGCCTCGGCGTTGCGGACATGCGCGACAATGATTGCCAGTGCCGCCGGCGTCATGCCTTCCATACGCTGAGCGTCGGCGATCGAGCGCGGCTGGCGTGCCAGCATCTTTTGCTTCAACTCGTTGGACAGCCCCGGAACGGAAGCAAAATCGAGCGACGCCGGGATCAATCGGCTCTCTTCATGCCTGATCTGCGTGACGTCAGCTTGCTGGCGATTGAGATAGACCGAATATTTCGCTTCCGTTTCAAGGCGTTCAGCCGTTTTGCTGTCAATTCCCGCAAACTGCGGGGCGATTCTGGCCAGCCAGGCGACGTCGACGCCGGGATAGGCCAGCAACTCATAGGCCGAGCGGCGTACCCCGTCCCGGTTGATCACCAGCCCATGACGCGCCGCTTCATTCGGGGTCATGGTGAAGCCAAGCGCAAGGTCCCTCGCATTTTCAATGTTCTGCACGATATCGCTAAACCGTTGCATCCGCTCCTGCGAGGCAATCCCGAGCTTCATCGCCAGCGGCGTCAGCCGCTCATCGGCATTGTCGGCGCGCAGCGACAGCCGGAACTCGGCCCGCGAAGTGAACATCCGATACGGTTCGGCGATGCCACGGCTGGTCAGGTCGTCGACCATCACCCCGATATAGGCCTCGGTGCGGCTGAGCACGATCTGGTCGCTTGCCGACGTTTTGCGCGCGGCGTTGAGGCCGGCCAACAACCCCTGCGCCCCGGCCTCCTCGTAACCGGTGGTGCCGTTGATCTGCCCGGCCAGAAAAAGACCGGCGATCCGCTTGGTTTCCAGCGTCGGCTTGAGCTCGCGCGGATCGACATGATCGTACTCGATGGCATAGCCGGGCTGCAGCATCGTTGCACGTTCCAGACCCGGGATGGTCTTCAAAATGTCGAGTTGCACGTCCTCGGGCAGCGAGGTCGAAATGCCGTTCGGGTAGACGGTATCGTCGTCCAGCCCTTCCGGCTCGAGGAAAATCTGGTGGCCTTCGCGGTCGCCGAACTTGACGATCTTGTCCTCGATCGACGGGCAGTAACGCGGTCCCACCCCTTCGATCGAGCCGGAATACATCGCCGACCGGCCCAGATTGGCGCGGATCAGCTCATGTGTAGCCGCCGTCGTGCGCGTGATGCCGCAATGGATCTGCGGATTGTCGATGCGGTCGGTCATCAGCGAGAACGGCACCGGGTCGTCATCCGCCGCCTGGCTCTCCAGCGACGCCCAATCGATCGTGCGCCCGTCCAGCCGCGGCGGCGTGCCGGTCTTCAGCCGTCCGAGCTTGAAGCCGGCGCGGCTCATCGTCGCCGACAGGCCGAGGCTGGCCTGCTCGTTCATGCGGCCGGCAACGATCTTCTTCTCGCCGATATGGATCAATCCGCGCAGGAAAGTGCCGGTGGTCAGCACCACGGCGCCGCAGCCAAGCCGGCGGCCATCCGCCAGCAGCACCGCCCCCAGGCGCCCATTGGCGATTTCGAAATCCAGGACCTCGCCCTCGACCACGTCGAGACCCGCCTGTTCGCGAATCGCCGCTTGCATGGCAAGCCGATACAGTTTTCTGTCGGCTTGCGTGCGCGGCCCGCGCACCGCCGGGCCCTTGCGGCGATTGAGCAAACGGAACTGGATGCCGGCCGCATCGGCGACACGTCCCATCAGCCCGTCCATGGCGTCGATCTCGCGAACCAGATGGCCCTTGCCGAGCCCGCCGATCGCCGGATTGCACGACATGACGCCGATCGTCTCGAAGCGCAGCGTCACCAGGGCAGTCTTGGCGCCAGCGCGCGCGGCAGCACTGGCCGCCTCGCAACCAGCATGGCCGCCGCCCACCACAACCACATCATAGTGATCGGTCATTTTTAGTGTTCCAGATTCAGGTTGACCGACACATGTCCCCGTCAGGACGTGGTGTCAAGCCGGCACCTTCTCCCCGTAAAGTGACGGGAGAAGCGGGCTAGCCGCAGCAACGACGGGTCTTTTGCAACGCTGGTGATTGGGGAAACCGTCGACGGTTGTGTCCTTCTCCCCGTCACTATACGGGGAGAAATGCCGGCAGGGCAATGAGGGGCAGCGCTAAGTCTCAAATTCGATCCCGTCTCGGGGACCGTGGATCGTTTCACGTGAAACAATGCCTTCGAGCTAATCGCGTAGTGTTTCACGTGAATCACCCAGAGCTGGCCGGCCCGCAATGTTTCACGTGAGTCATTTGCCGATGCAGAACTGCGCAAAGATGACGTCGAGCATGTCCTCGACATCGACCGCCCCAACGATGCGGCCAAGCCGATCCGCCGCCAGCCGCAATTCCTCTGCCCGCAGTTCCTGCCCGCGTCCATCCTCTGCCGCTGCCGCCAGCAGGAAGCGCTTCGTCTCGTTGAGCAGTTCGACGTGCTGCAGCCGCGACGGCAGGATATCGCCGGCCTGGCCGACCTGCGCTCCGGCGCGACGGCCGATCTCGGCCAGCAATTCCGCCAGCCCGGTGCCGTCCTTGATCGAGATAACCGCGTCGTAGCGCGCCACAAGCGATTCATCCCGCAGCAAATCGGCCTTCGTCCCGATCCTCAAGGCCGCGACATCAGGTGGTATTGCGCCGATCGCCACCGGCTCCACCATATCCTCGAGCACCAGCAACAGATCGGCAGTGCCGGCCTTGCTCCTCGCCCTTTCGATACCGATCGCCTCAATCCTGCCGGGCGTTTCACGCAAGCCGGCGGTATCCGTCACTCTTACCCGCATCCCCTCCAGATCCAGCACCACTTCGAGCAGATCGCGGGTGGTGCCGGGCTCTTCAGTGACGATTGCCGCCTCGCGCCGGGCCAGAGCGTTGAATAGGCTCGATTTGCCGGCATTCGGCGCACCAAGAATGACGACCTCGAACCCGTCACGGATGATTTCTGCCGCCCGGAAGCCTTGGACATGGCGCTCGATCTCACCGATCATCGCGCGGACGTCCGACCAGACCGTCTCTGCAACGGAACCGGGCACATCGTCTTCGTCGGCAAAATCGATTTCTGCCTCGATCATCGCGCGCGCATGAATCAGCCGACGGCGCCAGGCGAGGTAGAGCTCGCTCTGCACGCCTTCGGCATTCTGGACGGCAAAGCGCCGCTGCGCCTCGGTCTCGGCATTGACGAGATCGGCCAGCGCCTCGGTCTCGACCAGATCGACCTTGCCGTTGAGAAAGGCGCGGCGGGTGAACTCGCCCGGCTCGGCATGTCTGACGCCGTCGAAGCCGGCGATCACCTCCAGCATCTTCGCCACCACGGCCCGCCCGCCATGGACGTGGAATTCGGCGACATCCTCGCCGGTAAAGCTGTTTGGGCCGGCAAAGAAAACGGCCAGCCCGTTGTCGAGCACCGATCCGTCCGGCGCCCTGAACTGGCGATAGGCGGCAACACGGTTCTTGACCTTGGGGCCAGCAATCGTTTCTACGACGAATCGACTTTGCGGGCCGGAAATGCGGATCACGGCAACCCCGGCGGGCAGGCGGCCGCTCGACAGGGCAACAATGGAATTACCTGAAATCATTTGCCGACCCAGCACAACCGCCCTAGCTTCGCTTGTTCACCAACAGATTGCCGAGTTATCAACAGTGACGTTGCCCGCGAAAAACCTGCTTGCCGAAGAGGCCAGCCCCTATCTGCAGCAGCACAGCGACAACCCCGTGCATTGGCGGGCGTGGTCGCCGGCGTCGCTCGCCGAAGCAAGGGCGCTTGAGCGGCCGATCCTGCTCTCGGTCGGCTACGCCGCCTGCCATTGGTGCCATGTCATGGCGCACGAGAGTTTTGAGAACGCCGACGTCGCCGCCGTCATGAACCGTCTGTTCGTCAATATCAAGGTCGATCGCGAAGAGCGGCCGGACATCGACCAGATCTATATGGCGGCATTGTCGGCGATGGGCGAGCAGGGCGGATGGCCGCTGACAATGTTTTTGACACCGGACGGAAAACCTTTCTGGGGCGGCACCTATTTTCCGCGCGAAGCCCGTTACGGCCGCCCGGGCTTCGTACAGGTGCTGGAGGCGGTCGGCAAGGCGTGGCGGGAGAAGAAAGAAAGCGTTAACCAAAGCGCTGCCGGCCTGACCACGCATGTCGAGGCGCGCCTGGCCGGCAGCCATGCCAAGGCGGCGCTCGACCGCGACACGCTCGCGACGCTCGCCAACGGCATCGACAGCATGATCGACCGGGAACTGGGCGGGCTGCGCGGCGCGCCCAAATTCCCCAATGCGCCATTCATGCAGACGCTGTGGCTGTCCTGGCTGCGCGACGGCGCCACAGCCCATCGCGACGCTGTCTTGCTCAGCCTTGAAAAGATGCTGACGGGCGGCATCTATGACCATGTCGGCGGCGGGCTGAGCCGCTACTCGACGGATGCCGAATGGCTGGTGCCGCATTTCGAAAAGATGCTCTACGACAACGCGCAGCTCATCCGGCTCTGCAACTGGGCTTTTGCGGCGACCGGCAATGAATTGTTCCGGATACGAATCGAAGAGACGGTCGACTGGCTGTTGCGCGAGATGCGCGTCGATGGCGGTGCCTTCGCTGCCAGCCTCGACGCCGACAGCGAGGGCGAGGAGGGGTTGTTCTACACCTGGAGCAGGGATGAGATCGAAACTGCTCTCGGTGACGAATCGGCGTTGTTTTTCCAATACTTCACGCTTTCCAGCCCGCACGGCTGGGAGGGCAAGCCGATCATCCACCAGACTGCGGCCCAGCAAACACAAAGCGTCGCCGATCGCGACCGGCTCATTCCGCTCACAGAAAAACTGCTGGCGGCCAGGGAGCAGCGCGTCAGGCCCGGGCGTGATGGAAAAATCCTGACCGACTGGAACGGCCTGGTGATCGCGGCTCTCGCCGAGGTCGGGCGCGCCCTGAAACGGATCGACTGGATCGAGGCGGCGGAACAGGCCTTTGCTGCCATTGCCAGTGCCGGTCGAGACGGCCGCCTGCCGCATTCGATGCTTGGCGCAAAGAAGCTTTTTCCGGCGCTGTCGAGCGACTACGCCGCCATGGCCAACGCCGCGATCTCGCTGTTCGAGGCCACCGGCACATCGACTTATGCCGAACTGGCCGGCCAATTCATCGCGCAACTCGACCAATGGCATAGCGATGAGAACAGCACCGGCTACTACCTAACCGCATCGGACAGCAGCGACCTGCCGATCCGCATCAGGGGCGATGTCGATGAGGCCATTGCTTCAGCCACCGGCCAGATCATCGAGGCCATGGTTCGATTGTCGTCGCTCTCCGGCGGCCTCGAATTGCAGGAAAAGACCTGGAAGGTCGCCGAACACGCAGCCGGCCGGGCGGCGCATCAGGCCTATGGCCAGGCCGGCATCGTCAACGCCTGTGCCTTGGCAATCGAGCCGTTGAAGCTGGTGCTGGTGGATAGCCCTGACAATCCGAGGCTTGTTCCGGTGGCGAATCGAAATCCTGACCCGCGTCGCATCGACACGATCGTGCCGGTCGGCTCGGCGACAAACCTGCCTATCCTGCCAGGCGGCGCTTTGCCGCCAACGACCGAGCCCGGCGCCTGGCTGTGCACGGGGCAGGTCTGCCTGCCGGTGATAACGGAGGCCGAGGAACTCGAGCGTCGGTTGCGGCACGGATAGGAGAGGGATGCTGCGCCGATCCACCTTCTCCCGCAGGGGAGAAGACAAGAGGCGCCAGCCCCTTACGTATTCATCGAATCGAAGAAATCCGCGTTGGTCTTGGTCTGCTTGAGCTTGTCGATGAGGAACTCGATGGCGTCGGTCGTGCCCATCGGCGCCAGGATGCGGCGCAGCACGAAGATTTTTTGCAGGTCCTGGCGGGCGACCAAAAGATCTTCCTTGCGGGTGCCGGACTTGAGGATGTCCATGGCCGGATAGATGCGCTTGTCCGCCACCTTGCGGTCGAGCACGATTTCGGAATTGCCGGTGCCCTTGAACTCTTCGAAGATGACCTCGTCCATGCGGCTGCCGGTGTCGATCAGCGCGGTGGCGATGATGGTCAGCGAGCCGCCTTCCTCGATGTTGCGGGCGGCGCCGAAGAAGCGCTTCGGCCGCTGCAGCGCATTGGCGTCGACGCCGCCGGTCAGCACCTTGCCGGACGACGGCACCACGGTGTTGTAGGCGCGGCCGAGGCGGGTGATCGAATCCAGCAGGATGACGACGTCGCGCCCGTGCTCGACCAGGCGCTTGGCCTTCTCGATCACCATTTCGGCGACCTGGACGTGGCGCACCGCCGGCTCGTCGAAGGTCGAGGAGACGACCTCGCCCTTCACCGAGCGCTGCATGTCGGTGACTTCTTCCGGCCGCTCGTCGATCAACAGCACGATCAGGTAGCATTCGGGATGATTGGTGGTGATCGAATGGGCGATGTTCTGCAACAGCACCGTCTTGCCGGTGCGCGGCTGCGCCACGATCAGGGCGCGCTGGCCCTTGCCGAGCGGCGCCACCAGGTCGATGACGCGGGCCGAGATGTCCTTCGAGGTCGGAACGTCCATTTCCATCTTCAGCCGCGAGGTCGGGTAAAGCGGCGTCAGATTGTCGAAATGGATCTTGTGGCGGATCTTTTCCGGGTCGTCGAAATTGATCGTGTTGACCTTGAGCAGCGCGAAATAGCGCTCGCCCTCCTTCGGGCTGCGGATCGGGCCCTCGACCGTGTCGCCGGTCTTCAGCGAGAACCGGCGGATCTGCGACGGCGAGATATAGATATCGTCCGGGCCTGGCAGGTAATTGGCATTGGCCGAGCGCAGAAAGCCAAACCCGTCCTGCAGCACTTCGACGACCCCGTCACCGATGATCTCGATATCTTGGGTCGCCAGCCGCTTCAGGATCGCGAACATCAGTTCCTGCTTGCGCATGACACTGGCGTTCTCGACCTCGAGCGATTCGGCATAAGCGATCAGCTCTGGCGGTTTCTTGTTCTTGAACTCTGTGAGTTTCATTTCTTGCATCATTAGACGGACTCTGAGTGAGTAAGTATGGGGAAAATATCGGCGGGATGCGACAAATGCCGGGCGCGGCCGAAGCGATGAATGGGGCGGCGCATGACGGGAAGGAAGACCCGTCTTTTATCGTTGGTCGACTGAAAGAGCAAGCCGCTTGGAAGCGATCAATTGCGAATCTCGGCACCGCCCCTCAACCCCTGCCGGGACCTTCTCCCCGTATAGTGACGGGGAGAAGGGGCTTGGCCGCAATCTGGCGCACATACTGCAACCCTGGATATTGGCGAAGCCATCAATCACAGCGCCCCTCTCCCCGTCACTATACAGGGAGAGGATGCCGGCAGGCAGGTGAGGGGCAGCGCAAACGCGCGAAACAGACACAAATCGTCAAAACGGCTTCACGATGACCAGCACGACGATGACGATCATCAGCAATGTGGGGATCTCATTGACGATCCGCCAGTGCCGAGCCGGCTTTTCGTTGCGGTCCTCGGCGAATTTGCGTACCGCGCCGGCCAGATAGCCGTGAGCGGCCGAGAGGCCGAGCACCGCGGCGATCTTGGCATGCAGCCAGCCACCCTGAAAACCAAAGCCTTTCCAGGCCAGCCAGAGGCCGAACGCCCAGGTGATGATCATGGCTGGATTGATGATGCCGCGCAGCAGCCGGCGCTCCATCACCTTGAAGGTCTCCGACTGGACGGAGCCTTTTTCCGCATCGGCATGATAAACCAGCAGCCGCGGCAGATAGAGCATGCCCGCCATCCACGAGATGACGGCGATGACATGGATCGCCTTTGCCCAGGGATAGAAATCATCCGGCCCGAACAGGAACAGAAGCGCCGCCAGGACGAGGAAGATGATGATGGCGATCGCCGCTCGACTCATCGCTGCACTACCGCTGCTGCCCGCACCACTTTTGGCGTTGTTCATGTCGGTCATCGATGCGCCCGCACCATCTTCACCATCGCCTCGACATGCGCGATCGGCGTTTCCGGCGTGATGCCGTGGCCGAGATTGAAGACCAGCGGCCCATCGCCCAGTGCTTTCAGGATTGCGTCGACACCGTCAGAAAGCGCCTTGCCGCCGGCCACCAGCCGCAACGGATCGAGATTGCCCTGCACAGCACCATCGCGCTGCAGTTCCTTCGCCGTCGTCAACGGCACGGTCCAGTCGAGCCCCAGCCCGGTCACGCCGGTTTTTTGGCGATAGCTGCGGTAATGGGCGCCGGCGCCCTTGGGAAAGCCGATGATCGGAATGTCGGGATGGACGGCCCGGACCTGCCTGACGATCTCCGCCACCGGCCTGACGCAAAACGCCTCGAAAGAAACTTCGTCGAGCACGCCGGACCACGAGTCAAATATCTGCACCACATCGGCGCCGGCTTCGATCTGTCGGATCAGATAGGCAGCCGAGTGATCGGCAAGCACTTTCAGCAGCTGCAGAAAAGCCGCTGGCTCCCGATAGGCAAAAAGCCTGGCCGGGGCCTGATCTGAGGTTCCATGGCCGGCGATCATATAGGTCGCCACCGTCCACGGCGCGCCGCAGAAGCCGATCAGCGTTGTTTGATCAGGCAGTTTTGCCCGCAGCCGCCTGACCGTCTCATAGACCGGTTCGAGATTCACGTGAAACGTTTCGCCGTCGAGAGCGGCAATCTCCGTCGCCGAGATCGGCGTCAACAGCGGTCCACGGCCCTCTTCGAAGCGCACGTCGCGGCCCAGCGCATGCGGCACGACCAGGATATCGGAAAACAGGATCGATGCATCGAAGCCGAAGCGTTCGATCGGCTGCAGCGTCACTTCCACGGCAAGATCGGGATAATAGCAAAGGTCGAGGAACGATCCGGCCCGCCTGCGTGTCTCGCGATACTCCGGCAGATAGCGGCCGGCCTGCCGCATCATCCAGAGCGGCGGCGGAGATACCGTCTTGCCTCTCAACACGTCCAGCATGATGCGGTTTTCGGGCATTCAGCGCTCGCCTCTCCAGGCTTCTCTATAATTAAATATTCTATTTCTAGGAATCTTATGATTCTAAGAGTCTGTTGGTATCGGTGGTTGTCTGCTGTCCCGCCTTGCCCCGGAAAAGGCCAGCCAGCATATTGTCGCGTGCTTCTTCTGGCGGATAGGAGGAGTTTGGGGACAGTCGGAAATTGCCGACTGGGAACAATACGTTACCGCCCGCCTGGAGAAAATGGCCCTGTGGATGAGGCCGAGTCGAAAAAGCCCGTCCCCGGACTTGTCCCCAGCCCCCCGACGAAGCCGGCAGCGCATCGAATTGTGGACAAACCGGCATCTGATACAGTCGCCCCGAACCGACCGATCTTTCCGACCGACCTTATCCACATCGGCCCACAGCTTGGAACGTACCCCTGTGAACAAACCCCAGAGCTTCTTTCACCTTCACCTGATTTCCGATGCCACCGGTGAGACGCTGCTGGCGGCCGGGCGCGCGGCTTCGGCGCAATACAAGGATGCGCGCGCCATCGAGCATATCTACCCGCTGATCCGCACCGAGAAGCAGGTGACGAAAGTGTTCGAGGACATCGAGGAGGAGCCGGGCATCATCCTTTATACGGTCGTCGACCAGAAGCTCGCCCGCGGCATCGATGAGCGCTGCGCCGCCATGGGCCTGCCTTGCGTCTCCGTGCTGGAACCGGTGCTGACCGTGTTCCAGTCCTATCTCGGCACGCCGGCCGGCCGCCGCGTCGGCGCCCAGCATGTGCTGGACGCCGAATATTTCCGCCGCATCGACGCACTCAACTTCACCATGGAGCATGATGACGGCCAGCTGCCGGCCAATATGGATGATGCCGACATTGTGCTGGTCGGCATTTCGCGCACCTCGAAGACGCCGACCAGCATCTATCTCGCCAATCGCGGCATCAAGACCGCCAACATCCCGATCGTGATCGGCGTGCCGGTGCCGGAAAGCCTGGTCAACGCCACGAAGCCGCTGATCGTCGGGCTGATCGCCACCGCCGAGCGCATCTCGCAGGTGCGCCAGAACCGCATCCTCGGCAACACCAGTGCCTACGAGCCGACCGACTATGTCGACCGCGCGGCGATCAGCGAGGAACTCGCCTACGCCCGCCAGATCTGCACGCGGCATGGCTGGCCGATGATCGACGTCAGCCGCCGCTCGATCGAGGAGACGGCGGCAGCGATCGTTGCCCTGCGGGGAAAGACACGCTAGGTTCGGGCGCTTGTGCTGTGGGCGGCCCTTTCCTTCTCCCCTTTGTGGGAGTAGGTGGCCTCGCGAAGCGAGGTCGGATGAGGGGTGTTCCAGCCTGGCACCGACGGCGATCCTTCCAACACCCCTCAACCGTATTGGCGCTGCGCGCCAATCCACCTTCTCCCACAAGGGGAGAAGGAAAGATCAGGCGAAAACCATGGCCGAAAAAATCATTCTTGCCTCCGGCAGCCCGTTCCGCAAGGCGTTGCTTGTCAATGCCGGCGTGGCGGTCGAGGCGGTTCCGGCGGCAGTCGACGAGCGCGCGCTCGAAGCGCCCTTGCAGGGCAGCGGTATCTCGCCCGAGGACGTCGCACTGGTGCTGGCCGAGGCTAAGGCCGCCGAGGTCAGCGAGCGAAAGCCGGGCGCCCTGGTGCTCGGCTGCGACCAGACGCTGTCGCTCGGCGACGAAGTGTTTCATAAGCCGGCCGACATGGAAGCCGCCCGCCGCCATCTCCTGGCGCTGTCGGGCAGGACCCATCAACTCAACAGCGCCGTAGTGCTGGCCCGCGACGGCGCAGTTCTGTGGCGGCATGTCGGCGTCGCCAGCCTGACCATGCGAAAGCTCGATCCGGCCTTCATCGGCCGCCATCTGGCGCGGGTCGGCGCCAAG
Source organism: Mesorhizobium sp. WSM4817 (assembly GCF_055811135.1). Classification (NCBI taxonomy): domain Bacteria; kingdom Pseudomonadati; phylum Pseudomonadota; class Alphaproteobacteria; order Hyphomicrobiales; family Phyllobacteriaceae; genus Mesorhizobium; species Mesorhizobium sp. WSM4817. Next base: position 303,616 of record NZ_JBVVQQ010000001.1, read on the forward strand.
GCGCTGTCCAGCGTCGGCGCGTACCAGATCGAAGGCGAGGGCATCCAGCTGTTCGAAAGAGTAGAGGGCGACTATTTCACCATTGTCGGCCTGCCGCTTCTGCCTGTCCTGGCCAAGCTGCGCGAGTTCGGAGCCATCGATGGCTGAGGCCGCGAAAAAGGCCTTCGTCACCGGTCATCCGGTCGCGCATTCGCGGTCGCCGAAGATCCACGGCTACTGGCTGGCGAAATACGGCATCGACGGTAGCTACCGGGCGATCGACGTTGCGCCGGAGGCTTTTGCCGAATTCGTCGAAACACTCGAGGCGAATGGCTATCGTGGCGGCAACGTCACCATCCCGCACAAGGAGGCCGCCTTCGCGCTGGCGGCGCGCCGCGACGACGCGGCCGAACAGATCGGCGCCGTCAACACGCTTTGGCTCGAGGGCGGAATTTTGTGCGGCGGCAACACCGACGCCCATGGCTTTTCCGCCAATCTCGACGAGCATGCGACGGGCTGGGCCGCAAACGGCCCAGCGGTGGTGCTTGGCGCCGGCGGCGCCGCCCGCGCGGTCATCCATGCGCTCAAGCAGCGCGGCATCAGTGACATCCGCATCGTCAACCGGACGCTCGCCCGAGCCGAGGAGCTGCGCCACCGCTTCGGCGCCGGGGTCTCGGCCCACGGCACGGCGGCGACCCGCGAGCTGCTTGCCGATGCCGGCCTGCTGGTCAACACGTCAGCGCTTGGCATGCATGGCAATGAAGGCCTGTCCGCCGATCCGGCCAGACTGCCGGACCATGCCATCGTCACCGACATTGTCTATGTGCCGCTGGAAACGCCGTTGCTGGCCGCCGCCAAGGCGCGCGGCCTGAAAGCCGTCGACGGGCTCGGCATGCTGCTGCACCAGGCGGTGCCCGGCTTCGAGCGCTGGTTCGGCATCAGGCCTGAGGTCACTGCCGAATTGCGGCAGATGATCGTCGCCGATCTCGGCGCCAGGGAGTAAAAAAACATGATCGTGCTCGGCCTCACCGGATCGATCGGCATGGGCAAGTCGACGACGGCCAGGATGTTTGCCGAGGCCGGCGTGCCTGTCCACGATTCGGACGAGGCGGTGCATCGCCTCTACGCCGGCAAGGCGGCTCCGCTGGTCGAGGCGGCGTTTCCCGGAACGGCGAAATCCGGCTCCGTCGATCGCACGAGGCTGGCCGAGCGGGTGCTCGGTGATGCAGCTGCACTGAAACGGCTGGAAGCGATCATCCACCCACTGGTCCGCGCCGGCGCCGACGCTTTCCTGGCCAGACACCGGGCCGCCGGCGCGCCGCTTGTCGTTCTCGACATCCCGCTGCTGTTCGAAACCGGCGGCCGCGACCGTGTCGACAAGGTCGTGGTCGTCACCGCGTCGCCCGACATCCAGCGCGCCCGCGTGCTGGCGCGGCCGGGCATGAGCGAGGAGAAACTGGCGTCGATCCTGGCCAGGCAGGTTCCCGACGCCGAAAAGCGTGAGCGCGCCGATTTCATCATCGACACCGGACAAGGTTTTGATGCGGCGCGCGCGGCGGTCAATGCGATAGTCGCGAAACTGGTCGGGGATAAAGCCGGCAAGCCTGCTTAACGGCGCTTGCGCCCGGCGTAATATGTTGCCAATTTGTTCCCATCATGATTCGGCTGGACTAACGCCGGACCCAACGGACTGATTCGATGCGCGAGATCATCTTCGATACGGAAACCACCGGCCTTGATTTCCGCGACGACCGCGTCATCGAGCTTGGCTGCATCGAGCTGGTCAACCGTTTCCCGACCGGCCGCACCTTCCACCATTACCTCAATCCGCAGGGGCGACCGATCCATGCCGAGGCACAGGCCGTTCATGGCATCAGCGCCGCCGATCTGATGGGCAAGCCGACCTTCAGCGACATCGCCGAGGAGTTCCTTGCCTTCATCGACGGCGCCAAGCTGGTCGCCCACAATGCGACTTTCGATATCGCTTTCCTCAATGTCGAATTCGGCCGGCTTGGCCATCCGGTCGTTGACCCCGGACTTGTCGTCGACACGCTGGCGCTGGCGCGCCGCAAGCATCCGATGGGGCCCAATTCGCTGGACGCGCTGTGCCGGCGCTACGGCATCGACAATGCCCGCCGCACCAAGCACGGCGCCTTGCTCGATTCGGAATTGCTGGCCGAGGTCTATATCGAGCTCATCGGCGGCAAGCAGGCGGCACTCATCCTTGACAGTGTCACGGCGCCGGCCAGCGGCAGGAGAAACGTCGACGACATCGACATCAGCATCGCTGCACGGCCGATAGCACTGCCGTCTCGCCTGACCGAAGCAGAGCGCGCCGCGCACGCGAGCATGGTCGGCACATTAGGCGAAAAGGCGCTCTGGCTGCGCGTCGCCCCGGAAGCGAGTTCTGCGGCATAGCGATTTTGGCGGAGCGGCAGGGGCGTTCAGGATTAGCCGACCCGTAGCGATCCTTCGCTGTCCCGCCGCATCCCAAAGAAAAACCCGGCGCGAGGCCGGGTTTTTCAAACGTCACCGAGCACTCGCCTCAGCTCGCCTTGACCTTGCTGGCGGCCTGGTCCTCGGCCAGCTTCTGCTGGAACATCTGCGCGAAATCGATCGGATCGAGCATCAGCGGCGGGAAGCCGCCATTGCGCGTCGCCTCGGCGATGATCTGCCTGGCGAACGGGAACAGCAGCCGCGGGCATTCGATGAACAGCAGCGGCAGCATGTGCTCCTGCGGGAAGCCGCTGATGGCGAACACACCGCCATAGACCAGCTCGACGTTGAACAGCACTTCCTTGTCGAAGGACGCCTTGGCGTTCAGCGTCAGATTGACGTCGAACTGCTTATCAGAAAGCGGGTTGGCGTTGACATTGACGTTGATGGCGATGCCGGGAGCCTTGTCGCGGCCGCGTAGCGAATTCGGCGCGCCGGGGCTTTCGAAGGAAAGGTCCTTCACATATTGGGCAAGCACGTTGAGCGAAGGCTGCGTCGCGTCGCCGTTGCCACTGGCCGCGCCGGTCGGCGCGTCGTCTTTGCTGGCCATAAGCCTTTGTCCTTTTGCCTCGGCAGCGTTGCTGACCGGATTGAAATCGGGCGTTCGCTACCATGGCCGGCATGACAAGACAAGGTTTGCGCGGCTCTCCCTTCTCCCCTTGTGGGAGAAGGTGGATTGGCGCGCAGCGCCAAGACGGTTGAGGGGTGTTGGAAGGATCGCCGTCGGTGCCAAGCTGGAACACCCCTCATCCGACCTCGCTTCGCGAGGCCACCTTCTCCCACAAGGGGAGAAGGGAGAGCCGCGCCGGGCTACTCGTCCTCGAGGCGATCTACTCGTCCTTGAGGCGGCGCCAGGGGGAATTGGGATCGGGGCCGTGCTCGTCGCCGCGCGAATAGTCGCTGTCGTCGAGGTCGATGGTCTTGTCGCGTTGCCGGGCCCGGAATCCGCCGGTGCCGAAACTGGTGGCCATCACGATGCGGCCTTTCAGCCGGCGCCAGGCGAGGTCGCGGACCGGCGGCAGCAGCAGCAGAATGCCTAAAATGTCAGTGATGAAGCCAGGAATGATGAGCAGGATCGCCGCCAGCACGATCATGGCGCCATGCGCGAGCTGACGGCTTGGATCACGTCCGGCGTCCATTTCGGCACGGACCCGGGACATGACGCCGAACCCCTGGTATCGCAACAACAGCGCGCCGGCGATGCTCGAAGCCAGCACCAGGCCGACCGTCGCCAGGGCGCCGACCTGGCGGCCGACAACGACGAAACCGGCGATCTCCAGCAGCGGAAGCGCGAGGATGAACAGGGGAAGCAGCGAAATGCGCAAATCTTGACCGATCGTTTCGATGTTTTGCCGGCAGGCGGGCAATCGCCGCTGGCACTGAACCTTTTAGATAGGTATGGCTGCCTTTAATTTGAATGATTGCAGCTTGCGTTCTATATGCTTTGGATGTTGAACGCTATGCGACCGCAGCCATTGCCTGGCCGGGCGGTCCGGCCGGAGTAGGGATTGATTGGCGGAAGATATGGGATTCTTCGACTTCGGCACGATTTTCTTTCTGGTTGCGGCGGTTGTGATCTTTTTCCAGCTGCGCAATGTGCTCGGCCGCCGCACCGGCAGCGAGCGCCCGCCGTTCGATCCCTATACGGCGGGCCGCACCCGCGACGACGCCCAAAAACCCGAGAATGTGGTCTCGCTGCCGCGCAAGCGAGCGCCGGGAGAGCCGGCAATCGACGCCTATGCGGCGATCGACGCCTTCGCCAAGCCTGACACCGATCTCAACAAGGGCCTGCGCGCGATCAAGGACAATGATCCGGCATTCGACCCCAAGACCTTCGTCGACGGCGCCAAGATGGCCTATGAGATGATCGTCATGGCCTATGCCGATGGCGATCGCAAGACGCTGAAGAACCTGCTGTCGCGCGAGGTCTATGACGGCTTTGTCGCGGCGATCGGCGACCGCGAGGCGAAGTCGGAAAAGATCCAGTCCTCCTTCGTCGGCATCGACAAGGCCGACATCGTTTCCGCCGAGATGAAGGGCAGCGAGGCGCATATCACGCTGCGCATCGTCAGCGAACTGATTTCGGCAACGCGCGACAAGGCCGGCGCCGTCATCGACGGCGATCCCGAAACCGTCGCCGAGGTCAAGGACGTCTGGACCTTCGCCCGCGATACGCGCTCGCGCGACCCGAACTGGAAGCTCGTCGCCACCGAAGAAGAAGACTGAGCCCGGACCACGGCGGGGTCTCTCGTGTCGCTTTCTCAGGCGTTCCGCGAAAAGTCGTTTGACGATCTGCCCGGCTGGGACGAGGACGACCATCTGGCTGCGTTCGCCGCTTTCCGGCGTTCGGCTTTTCACATCCTGGCGAAACCCTATCGCTCCGGCGGGCTCGGTGTCGACTTCAATGCCTTCACCGAGGCCTATGCTGCAGCCCGCACCGTGTCGCCAACCGACCGGCGCGAAGCCCGCGCCTTCTTCGAGCGGCATTTCATCCCGGCGCACATAGCGGCGGAAAGCGGCGGCGCCGGCCTCGTCACCGGCTTCTATGAACCGGTGGTCGACGCTTCGCCGGTGCGAACCGAACGATTTACGGTGCCGCTGCTGTCGCGTCCGGCCGATCTCGTCGACATCGACGACGGCAACCGGTCCGTCGGCATGGATCCCTATCTCGCCTTCGGCCGCGCCACGCCGGACGGACCGGTCGAGTATTTCGACCGCGGCGAGATCGAGCGCGGCGCGCTCGCTGGCAAGGATTTGGCGGACAAGGGTTTGGAAATCGCCTGGCTCGCCGACAAGGTCGATGCCTTCTTCATCCACGTACAGGGTTCTGCGCGGCTCACCATGACCGACGGCCGGCTTTGCCGCGTCACCTATGCCGCCAAATCCGGCCAGCGCTTTACCGGACCGGGCAAGATCCTGAGTGAGCTAGGCGAAATCCCGCTGGAAGCGGTGACCATGCAGTCGGTCCGCGCCTGGTTCAAGGCGCATCCGCAACGCATCGACGAGATCCTGTGGCGCAACCGCTCCTATATTTTTTTCCGCGAGATTTCCGCCAGCGAGGCGGCGGCGGCCGACGACCCGGAACTCGGGCCGATCGCTGCCGCAAAGGTGCCGCTGACGCCGGGCCGCTCCGTCGCTGTCGACCGTCTGCTGCATACATTCGGCACGCCGTTCTACATCGATGGGCCGTCGCTGGCCGCTTTCGACAACAAGCCGTTCCGGCGGCTGATGATCGCGCAGGACACCGGCTCGGCGATCACCGGCCAGGCGCGTGGCGATTTGTTCACTGGTACGGGAGATGCGGCCGGCGAGATCGCCGGCGTTGTCCGCAACCCCGCCGATTTCTACGTGCTGATCCCGCGTCGGCTTGTGCCGGGAGCGGGGCGATGACCCGGCGGATCGACAGGCTGAGCGAGGACGACCGGGTGCTGTGGAACCTGGTAGCGCGCACTGCCAAGCCGCTGAAGGGCAAGTCCGCCGTCGACATCCCGGATATTGGCCCGGACATCGCTGATGACACCAAGCCAATGCTGCGTGACCAGGCGATGGCTCCTGCTGCGGCCACGAAAGCCAGGACGCAGAATGTTTCGCATGCGCTCGACGAGCCGACGCTGGAAAAACTGTCGAAGGGCCGGCTGCCGATCGAAGGCCGCGTCGATCTGCACGGCCTGAGCCAGGACGAAGCCTATTCGCTTTTGTTCTCCTTCCTGCACCGGGCGCATGCCGGCGGCATCCGCTATGTGCTGGTGATCACCGGCAAGGGCTCCTCGTCCGGCGGCGACGGCATCTTGCGGCGCACCGTGCCGGCCTGGCTGTCGACGCCCGCATTCAGGCCGCTGGTCTCCAGCCACGACCACGCCGCCCGCAAGCATGGCGGCTCGGGCGCGCTCTATATCCGCCTGCGGCGCACGCGCTGATGCGGATGCGCGCATGAGGGTGCACCCGACGAGGATGGACTTGTGACCCCGTTCGGCGAAAAGCTTCGCGCCCTGCGGAGCGAACGCGGCGTCAGCCAAAAGGACATGGCCAGGGCGATCGGCGTCAGCGCCGCCTATCTGTCGGCGCTGGAGCACGGCCGCCGCGGCGCGCCGACCTGGACGCTGATCCAGAAGATCATCGGCTATTTCAATGTCATCTGGGACGATGCCGAAGAACTGGCGCGGCTGGCCGAGACCTCGCACCCGCGGGTAAAACTCGACACGTCGGGCCTCAGCCCCGCCGCCACCGAGCTTGCCAATGTCCTGGCCGAAAACATCGAAAAGCTAGACGAGGCGGAGCTTCGCCGCATCACCGCATCGATCCGCGCCGCGCTGGGGCGGACGTAGGGTTTGCCCGACTCGTGTGGAGGCGATCAATTGTCGATGTTGGCGCCGCCCCTCATTGCCCTGCCGGGCATTTCTCCCCGTAAACGGGCAGAAAGAGGCTGATCGCGAACGGTGGTGGCTTGCAAAAACCTTACTGAACCGCGCCGACCAGAACCGGCTGGCCATCACGGATCGACACCCAGCGACCGGTATTGTCGATCGCCTGCCGCTTGAGGAAGCGGTAGCCGGTCCGGTCCCATGAGCGGACCTTTCCGTCGAGATTGTCGAGGACGTAGTCGCCCTTGCTTGTGCGCACGGTCAGCACGGCATGGCCCTCGCCGTCCGGCTTGCGCACGACGGTCATCAGAAGATTGGCATAGGACACGCCCAAGCGGTTCAATTCGCGGCGCTTTTCCAGGACATAGTCCTCACAGTCGCCAACGCCCCTGACTGGGTAGGCCCAGACCTCGTCCTTGCCGTAAATATCGATGTCGCTTATCGGCTTGACGGCGTTGTTGACCTTGGCGTTGACGCTGAGAATCTTGCGCCAGAGCGCGCCTGTCATGGTGGCGGGGGCGAGATTGCCCGGGTGGATCAAGCATTCGGCCGGACTGGTCTTGCAGAAATCGTAATGGCCGATCGGCTGCGATGTCGGGCCGCCGGTTGTCATTGGCCCGGCCGCCGAAGCCGCCGTAGACCAGCCTGTCGCAAGTGCCAGCCCTAACAGGGCGCACACGCGCAGCCCTCTCGCCATTGGTGAGGAAATCATTGTCCCCCTCGTCCCTTGTTGTTAATGAAACGTTAAGGGCGATCTACAGTCCCTGTCAATTATACCAACGGCCAGTTTTGCGATATGGTTACCCGCGCCGCCGAAAGCGCGGCTATTGTGCAACAGGTCGACTTGAACGGCGGCTGCCATCCGGGACATCTTTACTTTTTGGCGGTGCGAACCAGCTTCGGCCTCACCGCAACGCGGGTCTGGCGGCCATAGCTGGTGATGAAGTCGACGATGCGCGGCACGATTTCGGAGCGGAAGCGCGAGCCGTTGAAGACGCCGTAATGGCCGACCGCCGGCTGCATGTAGTGGGCGTGCCTGTCCGCGGGGATGTTGATGCAGAGGTCGTGCGCGGCCTGGGTCTGGCCGAGGCCGGAAATGTCGTCGTTCTCGCCCTCGACCGTGAACAGCGCAACATTGCGGATATCGGCGGGATCGATGGCGACGCCGCGATGCATCATATCGCCCTTGGGCAGAGCATGGCGTACGAACACGGTGTCGACCGTCTGCAGGTAGAACTCCGCTGTCAGATCCATCACCGCCATATATTCGTCGTAGAAGTCGCGGTGCTTCTCGGCACTGTCGCCGTCATGCTTCACCAGGTGCATGAAGAAGTCCTTGTGGGCGATGATGTGGCGGTCGAGATTCATGCTCATGAAACCCGAAAGCTGCAGGAAGCCGGGATAGACCTCGCGGCCGAAGCCCGGCACCGGCCATGGCGCCTGCATGGTGACGTTGTCGCGGAACCAGTCGGTGCCCTTTTCCTCGGCCAGAAGGTTGACCGCAGTCGGATTGCGGCGGGTGTCGATCGGCCCGCCCATCAGCGTCATCGTCGAGGGAACGAACGGGTCGCCCCGCGTTTCCATCAGCGCCACCGCCGCCAGCACCGGGACCGACGGCTGGCACACCGCCATGACATGGGTGTCGGGGCCCAGCGCATGCAGCATGTCGACGATGTAGTCGATATAGTCGTCGAGGTCGAAGCTGCCCTCGCTGATCGGCACCATGCGGGCGTCGAACCAATCGGTGATGTGAACGTCGGCATGCGGCAGCATCGCCTCGACCGTGCCGCGCAGCAGCGTCGCGTAGTGGCCGGACATCGGCGCCACGATCAGCAGCTTCGGATCAGGCCGGCGGCCGGCGGGAACCGCCCGCTCGAAACGGAGCAGATTGCAGAACGGCCGCGACCACACCGTCTTTTCGGTGACAGCGACGCCTTTCCAGTCGACGACGGTCCTGGTCAGGCCGAACTGCGGCTTGCTGTAGCGGCGCGTCGTGCGCTCGAACAATTCGGCCGTCGCCGCGACCGAGCGGCCCCAGGACGTGTGCGCAAACGGATTGAGCGGATTGGTGTAGAACATCCGCACCGCATCGGCATAGACGCGGGCCGGCTGCACGGCGGCGTGGTTCAATTCGTAGAGCTGGTAGAACATTGAGAACTCCGCTGCTGCGACCGAAGGGACGACAGCAGTGCCGAGCCTTGAATCTCTCGCGCAAAGGTTAACAACAAACTGCTGCGATGCAATACGTCAATTGAATTGATTTATGCTTATACTTTTGTCTAAGGCGTTGAAAATCGGTTTTGAACGGCGGCAGCCGGCTTATTGTGCAGCTGCGAAAGGTGCCGGAGAGAGCAAGGGCAATTGCTTCAGGTTTGCGCTGCCCCTCATCCGCCTGGCCGCAAAGCGGCGCGGCCATTCACACGCGGTCGGTGCACACAGTAGCATGGCCTGAGCTGATGAAGCCGAGCCGCCCCGCGGCGCCCTTCGACAGGTCGATCACGCGACCCTTGATAAACGGGCCGCGGTCGTTGATGCGCACGACGACGCTGCGGCCGTTTTTGCGGTTGGTGACCTTCAGCCTGGTGCCAAACGGCAAGGTGCGGTGCGCGGCGGTCAGCGCCGACGGGTTCATCCGCTCGCCGGAAGCGGTCTTTGAGGTCAGCGCGTACCAGGAGGCGCGGCCGCATTGTGCGGCGGCAGGGGAGGTGGATGCGCCGACCATCAGGCAAGCCGCTGTCGCCGCCGCGACAAGCGCGGTCCGGTTGGGTTTCTTCATCTGCGGCAAGGGACTCCGTTTGACAGACCCGGCCGTTACGGATGGAATGTGGCACCAAATGCGGCAGTCGTCTGGCGGTTCCATGACAATAGTACACGTTTGGAGTCGGCGCGAAACAGTCTGTCATGGAATGTCGGGATTGCGCCGATGTATGTCTGGTGGTCTTCGCGCCAGCACCGGGGCGTTTCCGGCAAGACCCGGCTTTATTATGCAAGTAGATGTGACAGCGATCGGGTCGCTTCCTTTCGCCTTGCCATCGCGGTCATAGCGGACTTGGCGATCGACTTGGGAAAGGAATTCCGACGATGAGATTGATCAAAAATCTGCTGGCGCTGATTGTGCTCGCCATCGGTGTGCTGTGGTCGCTGCAGGGCATCGGCCTCGTCGGCGGCAGCTTCATGACCGGCCAGTCGCAATGGCTCTATATCGGCATCGTCACCGCGCTGGTTGGCCTGGGCGGGCTGGTGTGGGCGAACCGTTCGCTCCCCTGACACTCGAACGGCCCTGGCGGCGTTTCGGTCGACCGGCGAATGCGCGGCCCGCCGCAAACACGCATTTCCTGTTTTGCGCGCAGCTTCGGCAAATGAATGCTGCGAATGGCCGACGATTTGAAAACCGGTTCCTGTATCGCGGCTAAGTATAGTAGTCTTATCGACATTACAGGAATTTGAGAACGATGAGCGATGTCCATATCGCGGCGATCACCCGCATGAGTGCCGAGCGCCGGCTGTCGCCATTGGCGTGCCTCGCGGCTTCAGGAGGAAAGAACGTCCGGCAAGTCGTCGCAGCGGCTTGAAAATCAAGCAAAATCAATGGTGCCCGTCTTGTATATCATGTCACTAGAATTTATGTGTCTTGAAAGCCTGGACGCGGACGCGGTGGGGACGCACGCCAGGCGTTTCGCAACCGGTGGCCCTTCGCCATCGCATGACAGAGAAACGTTCGGTCTATGCTCACAAAAAAGGGCAAGTACGGCCTCAAGGCGCTCGTCCATCTGGCGCGGCTGCCGGTTGGTCAGCTCGCCTTCGTCGGCGATATCGCCGCCGGAAACAACATCCCGAAGAAATTTCTCGACGCCATCCTCGGCGAACTGCGCAATGCCGGTTTTGTCCAGAGCCGCAAGGGCAAGGAGGGCGGTTACCGCCTGGCGCGGCCGGCGGATGAAATCAAGATCGGCCACGTCGTGCGCGTGCTCGACGGGCCGCTTGCCCCAATTCCCTGCGCCAGCCGCACCCGGTATCAGCGCTGTGAAGACTGCAACGAGGCGACATGCCAAGTCCGACATCTGATGCTGGAGGTCCGGCAAGCGATCGCCGAGGTGCTGGATCAGCGCAGCCTCGCCGAGATGCGCGATATCGCCGGCGACGACGAGCTTTCGGCTGCGTTGAAAATCCAGGCCTGAGCCGGAACCGACGGCTCCTCAGGTACTTGGTGCGCGCATGACCGGCCGTGCCAATTCGACCCTCCCGAATTCGATTATTATCGTCGGCGGTGGCGCCAGCGGCGTCGTGCTTGCCGCGCATCTGTTGAAGTCGCCCAATCCCGATCTTCGTGTCACGCTGATCGAAAAGCGTCCGCATTTCGGCCAAGGCATCGCCTATTCCACGCTGCTGTCGGCGCATGTGCTGAATGTCAGCGCGGCCGGCATGAGCGCCTATGCCGACGACCCCGGCGATTTCTGGCGCTGGCTTCTTGAGCGCGGCCTGGCAACGCCAGAGCAGGCGCCGGTCTACGCACCGCGCAGCGTCTACGCCCGCTATCTGAAGGAACTGCTGGACGAGCTCGAGGCGCGCGAGACGGGGCGTCTTCGCCTGATCCGCGAGGAGAGCCTGTCGATCTCGCCGACCGGGTCCGGGGTCGAGGTGGCGCTGGCCAACGGCACCAGCGTCGTCGCCCACCTTGCCGTGCTGGCGACCGGACATGACGAGGAGCCAGGTGCCGGCAACGGCCATGCGATCAGGATGGGATCGGAGGCCGACACCGGGCTCGACGGGGAAGCCCGGGTCCTGGTGCTGGGCACGGGGTTGAGCATGGTCGATGCCTTCCTGTCGCTCGAGCAACGCGGCCATCGCGGCGAGATTATTGCGGTGTCGCGGCGCGGCCTGCTGCCTTCGCCGCACCGCAAGGGCAATCCGATCAAGCTCGACGTCGCCGACATTCCGCTCGGCACCCAGCTCTCCTATCTCGTCGGCTGGTTCCGCGACCTGATCCGGGAAAACCAGAAGGCCGGCATCGACTGGCGCGACGTCGTCGACGGTCTCAGGCCGTTCAACCAGAAGATCTGGCAGAACTGGCCGTCTTCGGCCAAGCGCCGCTTTGTCGAGCACACCAAGGCGTGGTGGGACGTCCACCGCCATCGCATGGCGCCGGAAGTCTATGCCCGTGTCACCGAGGCGGTGCAGTCGGGCCGCATCCGGCTTGTCGCCGGGCGCGTCGTCGGCATCACGGCGGGCGACGAATTCAGCGTGCAGGTCCAGTCGCGCCACACGCAAAACATCGAGACGTTCGACGTTGCCCGCATCTACGATTGCACCGGCATCGCCAGGGACATCTCGACAACGTCGAACAGCGTGGTGCGGTCGCTGGTCGACCGCGGGCTGGCCCGGCCGGATCCGCTGCGCCTTGGCCTCGACGTATCGGACAATTGCGAGGTCATCGCCAGCGATGGCACCGTCTCGGCCAAGATCCTGGCGGTCGGGCCGCTGACCCGCGGCACCTTCTTCGAGATCGACGCCATACCGGATATTCGCGTGCAGTGCGCAAGGCTGGGGAAGCGGTTGCTGGGGTGAGGCTGCTGAGATCGGCGCTCTACGGCGCCCCCTCTGTCCTGCCGGCCATCTCCCCCTCAAGGAGGGAGATTGGACTTCACATCGGCCTTCGCCTATCTCCAGCGTTGAAGAAGAGGTGAGACGTTGAAACTGCCGATCACCCCCCTTGAGGGGCCCTTGAGGGGGAGATGGCCGGCAGGCCAGAGGGGGGTGCTGTCCCGCGACCTATCGTGATTGGTGTGACGGAGCGGCCCTACGGAATCCCATTCCCCGTCTGGCCAATGGATTGGCACGATC